>CAZEEG010000175.1:0-9619 GCA_964511065.1 uncultured Pirellulales bacterium
GCTATCCAATTGCGCCACGGGCGCGAACACGGCAGGCAGCGGACTAGGGCTGTTAGCCAAGTGGCCGCCGCCTGCCCTCTGTACTCTTGCTTTATCTTAGACGCTGTGGCCGGCGGCACAAGCCCGCACCCCGGATCACCGCACGCTGCCCCTCCCACCGACAAAGATGCAGTACCGTGTGCTGACGCCCACCGGAGTGGCGGCTACCAGCCCAAGTACACGCCGTAATAAGCCGGATAGTAGGCCGGGTACGCGAACGTGGCATACGTGGGGTAATACGTCGTGTAGGCCGGGTAATAGGCAGGATAATAGTAGGCGGAGTACGTCGGATAGTAGACCGGGTAATACGCAGGGTAATAAGCCGGATAGGCACCGTAATAGACGACCGCCCGGCGATGTCCCCAGCCCGCCTCGGCCGACTGATCGCTCGAAGTCAACAGCATGGCACCACAGGTCAACACCGCCAGCAACAGCAACTTCTTCCAACTGGTCATCGCCGATCTCCTCTGCAAGCAAACACCTGAAGCTTGACAAGGAGCGAGCGGTGCGACACCAACCGGGGGACGTTCATCCCACGGCCGGGCACACCCGCAGCCCCGCGACCCAACACAAATGGCCGGAAAGGTAAACCTTTCCGGCCACTATTTTCGCTACGACCACGACCAATGTCCAGCCGCGGCTGCGGTGAAGTTTTTGGGATTGCGGGGCCAGCACTCAGTCGAGGAAGCCGGCCAGTTCAGCACTGCGGCTAGGCTGTTGAAGCTTGCGCACCGCCTTGGCTTCGATCTGGCGGATACGCTCGCGGGTCACTTTGAAAATGTGGCCCACTTCTTCCAGCGTGTAGCTGTAGCCATCGCCCAGGCCGTACCGCAGGCGGATGATTTCCCGCTCGCGGTAGCTGAGGGTCTTCAGCACTTTGTCGATGCGGCTGCGGAGCATCTCGTGGGCCGCACCGTGGGCCGGGCTTTCGGCGCCGCCATCGGGCAGCAGGTCGCCAAAGTGGCTGTCCTCGCTGTTGCCAACGGGTCGATCGAGGCTGATCGGGTACCGGCTCATGGCCAGCACGCGGCGGGCTTCGTCCACCGCGCAACCGGCTTCTTGAGCAGTTTCTTCGATCGTCGGCTCGCGGCCCAACCGTTGCAGCAGTTGCCGCGACACGTTCCGCACCTTGGACATGGTTTCGACCATGTGGACGGGGATACGGATCGTGCGGCTCTGATCGGCCACGGCCCGGGTGATCGCCTGCCGAATCCACCACGTGGCGTAAGTACAGAACTTGAAGCCACGGCGGTACTCGAACTTATCGACCGCCCGCATCAACCCCGCGTTGCCTTCCTGGATCAAGTCGAGGAAGCTGAGTCCGCGGTTGCGGTACTTCTTGGCGATGGAGACCACCAGCCGCAGGTTGCCTTCGGAGAGTGCCCGCTTGGCCTGCTGGTACTGTGCGTGGACCTCCAGGACATACCGCACGCGATTGCGGAGACTGGTAGGCGACTCTTGCACCTGGCGGAGGATCGAGCGGAATTCCTGGAGTAGCGGCCGGAGTTCTTCCTTGGACGCTTTTTCGAGCTTCATCCGCTGGATTTGGGTTTTCAATTCATCCACGCGGTGGCTGTACCTGACCAGGGGCTCAATCTTGGATTCGATCCGCTGGGTCCGCAGCCCTAATTCTTCGATCAGCCGCATCGCCCGGCGGCGGCGTTGCCCCAGCCGGGTCCAGGCGGCCTTGCGGACGGCAACCTTGGCCTTGCGGTTGACGGCCAGGCGGTAGTCTTCCTGGTTCTGCTTGAGCAGCATTTCGACGGTCCGCAGGTTGTGCGGAAGACGGCCCAGAATTTGCTCTTTTTCAAGCTGATCGGTCACCGAAACCTGGACCGTGCGATCGAATGGCAGCTCATTGGCCTCGACGCGCTTGAGCACCTTGAAGGCGTCCTGAATGACGTAATCGCATTCGAGGAGCTTCCGGCGGAATTTCGCGCGGGTGATTTCGATTCGCTTGGCCAGCTCGATTTCCTGCTGACGAGTGAGCAGCGGGATTTCTCCCATCTGCGTCAGGTACATGCGTACCGGATCGTCGGACCACGACTCCGATTCATCCGTCTCCAGAAGCTCTTCCGCCGCCAGGTCGTCGTCGGTGCTGGCTTCCAGTTCGTCGTCGGTTTCGTTCAGATCGTCGTCGTCCAGATCCTCATCCGTCTTGTCAGCCAACTCGACCGCGTCCTCTGGGGAGGGAGTCCGTTCGTCGTCGAGCTCGTCCAACAATGCATCGTACAAATCACCACTCCTACGCAAGAATGAGGTGGAACGTTATACCAGGTGAGGGTTTTCGCTGGCCATGGCAGGCCGGTCGCAGGGCGGGAGCATACTGTGGCTGGGGAGCTGCCCGACATTCACCGCGAAACCGGTCGTGGCTGCGAACTGGTTCTGAGAGATCGCCAATCAACTCTACCCACCGTTTGCGCCTACCTCCGTGGCCAAACGGCATTTGGTAAAAAATGAGGCGCTACCACTGGCGGGCGAATCCAGCACACGTCGCGAATCTTCGCTTGCCCGCAGCGCTTCTGCCGGCCGCAGCCGCCGCCTCCCGTTACCCACAGGAAGGACCGCCGCAGCCCCATCAAAGCGCTAGCCAGGGCCTCTTGTGAAGGGCTGATTCTCCGCAGATTCCCTACGCCAGGGACGGCGGGCATCCCTCACGCCCGCCTTGCTGTCAAAAGTCGTGTATACCTAAAACCGAATCAAGGGCCGGCGAGTACTCGATGCCGCCAGAAGCTCGTCTGCTGCCGGCTAACGCGGCACGCCGCCGCCCCTTTTCATCCAATCCCGAAACAAACCGTTCAAATTACCAAGTTCACTACTTACCTGCATTGGTGGCCGCAGGCCGCCGTTATCTGTGCGTCCAACGCCAGTGCTGATAGGCAACGATGGATCGCCGGGGAATCGAAGGCTCGTGCCTCCCGCCGATGGGTAGCGGTCTCTTCCACGATCGCCTTCCCCGTACCGGGCCGGCACAACGATCAAACCTTCTCCGATCAAACTATCTGCGATCCCACCGTTACAGCGCCGGGCTCCCACCTCCTGGGTTCTACTGTGGGTTTAATGACAAAAATACCGATCTTGAAAACCCGCGCCGATCCATGGTGGGGCAGGAACATTCTTGGGGGGGCGAACTAACCAGATGCCGATAACCAAAACGCCGGCAGCCAAGACATCGTGAAGCAAGGCGGGGGACGGTCCCCAACAGGCGAAGCCATCCATGGGGCCAACGACTGGCGTTTTCGACGTTGTGACATTGGTCTGATCGCGAGGTTTTGACCGAGGGTGCCGCTCGAACTCGCTTCCAGTCGTTCGGTGAGGCATTGCCGGGCAAGCAGGGGATGCCGCCGGGCAAGGGATACGCCGGGCTTGTGCCAAGGTGGGGCCATCTTAAGGAATCGAACTGGCGGCGCGGAGCCACCCCCCGCTCCTTTACTTTGACCCTCCGCGGCAGAATGTTTCGCCTGGGTGACGAAAATGCACCTCTGGATGCAATTGTCAACCCCCGAGCCGGCGTTTTGTTGTAAAGCCGGACGGCGAAAAGGCGTCTGCGCCCGCGAACCTGATTCATTCTATTCACCGCATTGGCCCGGTCCAGTCTTTTGTGAAGGAGCCGACCAAAAAACTTACAACCGCGCCAGCACCACCAACCGCTACGAGGTGGGCGTCTGAGGCTTCAGTCCATAAATGCGCAGCGCATTGTCGTGGAATAGTTTACGCTGCTGGTCGGCAGGACGGTCCGCGACAACCTGCCGCAGCGCTGCCACCCAAGCCGCCAGCGACCCGCCTAGCGTACAAACCGGCCAATCACCTCCAAACACGACACGCTCGGGCCCGAACGCCTCCAACGTGCCCAAGATCACCGGAGCCAATTCCTCGGCATCCCAACGGGGGCTGGCCTTGTCCACGATGCCGGACACTTTGCAAACCACGTTTTCGCGCCGCGCCACCTCGCCCATCAGCCGCCGCCAGCTGGCGTGATCGCGGCGTTCCGGGCGCTGGTTGCCGCAGTGGTCCAGGATGAACCGCGTGTCGGGGCAACGGTCGGCCAGGGACGCCGCGTCGGCCAGTTCCTCAGGCCGGATGCAGATGTCAAAACTCAAGCCTAGCTCACCCAGCAACTGGATGCCGCGAACAAATTCGTCCTGCAGGCAGTACCCCTGCGGTGTGGCGCCCCCGTGCAACACCTGGCGGATGCCCTTGATGTAGGGCGAATCGCGAAACGGCCGCACGTAGGCCGCAAACGCCTCGCTGGCTGGCCGGCCGGAAACCACGGCCGCCGCCATGGGGTTGTCGTCCCGGCGGCACAACTCGATTACGTACTCGGCCTCGGCCTGCTGCTGGGCCGGGTCCAGGTCCACTTCCATGTAGACCGTCTGCACGACGTTCAAGCCTTCCACAGCCTTGAGGTAGTCGTCCATCAGGAAATTCTTTTTCAGCGCCGGGGTGTGCTCCGTCCACGGCAGGCGAAACCGCCGCAAATCCCAAAGGTGCTGGTGGGTGTCGATGATCGGGATGGAATCCATGGGCAGCGTGTCCTTGGCCGAAAAGCCAGCGACAGGATGGAGCGCAGCGGCCGCGGCGGCGGTCAGGCCGGTTTGCAGGAAATGGCGGCGGTCCATTGGCAAAGTCCTGTTGCAGACCGAATTTGGGGGGGAGGGTTGGCAAGGGGGGCATGCATATCGGGCGGCTGGCCACTACCCAAGCAGCCCCAGGCTAAGCGGATGCGATGGAGCCAAACTCAATTCCGCTGCGGAACGGAACCCCGATTCCGCCGCGAAACATCTTCCCTTACCGCCACAGGTCATCATCGGCAAACGGGTGCGCGGGGCGGTCCAGTTTCGGCTTGGGCAGTACCTTCAGAGCCTGCTCGGCCAGGCGCAGGTCCTCCGTCGTGGTGACTTTCAGATTGAGCGGGCTGCCCGGCACGATGGCCACGGTTTGCCCCATCCGCTCCAAGAGTTGGGCATCGTCGGTGGCCGCAACCCCCTGCCGCCGGGCGTACGCCGCCCGCAGCAGGTCCTTGCGGGCTACTTGCGGCGTTTGGGCTTCCCAAAGGCCCTCGCGGGGCACGGTTTCCACGATCTTGCCGCCGCTGGCGCGCTTGATGGTGCCGTTGATCGGCGTGGCCAGGATGGCGGCCCCGTGCTGGCGCGCGGCCGCAAACACGGCGTCGATCCACTCCGAGGCCAGGCACGGTCGGGCGGCGTCGTGGACGCACACGTAGTCGGCCTCGTCCTTGACCACGGCCAGGGCTTTCTCCACGGAATCTGCCCGTTCCTTGCCGCCTTCCACCACGTTGATGCCCAGGAACACCACGTTGGATGAAAACCGCATATCGAAGTAGTCGCGATCCTCAGGCGAGATCACCAGAATCAGTTGGCAAACATCACCCCGGTTCACAAACCGTTCAGCGGCGTGCAGCCACAACGCCCGATCGCCCAGGGGGATGAACGGCTTTTTGTACTGCGGGTTTTTGAACCGGCTACTCTTTCCGGCCGCCGGCAGAATGACAGCGAATTTAGCCATGACCTTACTCTCGAACAGGAGTCGACACGGCTTGCCAAAGCGGTCCTCACGGCGGCCGAAGGCACTGGCCGCGTCCCGCCGTTACAGCGGCAAACCGTTCCACCGCACAAAGGCTTCCATCGCGTAGTACTCGGGCAACCCCAACTGATTGTACAGGTCGGCCGTGTTCCGGTTGCGGTCTTCGGCCCGCTGCCAGAATTCGCGCCGATCGGAACCGGGGAACAAGGCGGAGTCCTTCTGCGATTCGTGCCGGAAGATGGCCGCCTTTTTGCGTTCCAGGTCGCGAGGGCTCAGCGGCACGGCAATCTCGATCTGGTGCGCCGGCCATTCCTGCCAGGCACCGCGATACAGCAGAACCTCGGGGATGCTGCCGGCATCCGCTTCAATCTCGCCCAGTGCCGTAATGATGGCTTCGGCGCATACGCGGTGCGTGCCGTGCGGGTCGGAGAGGTCGCCGGCCAGGTAAATCTGGTCGGGCTGAAGGCGTTCAATCAGCTCGCGCACCATGCGGATATCTTCGCTGCCTACCGGATTCTTGGCGATCATCCCGGTGCGATAGAACGGCAGATCGAGGAAAACCAGATTCTCCTCCGAACAGCCGCTGGCCTTAGCTGCCGCCTTGGCTTCGCTCCAGCGGATCAAGGCCTTGATCTTGAGGACATCGTCGCTGTCGGGCTGGCCGGGCGTCTTGTTGGCCAGGGCCTCCATCACGCGGCGTTCGACTTCCACCGACCGCTCGTTGTCGATCTGGAACAACCGGTTGAACTCGGTCACCAGGTCGGCCACCCGCTGGGCGTCGTGATCGAACACGGCGATGTTGCCGCTGGTCATGTAGGCGATGTGGACGTCGTGCCCGTCTTCCACCAGGCGAATCAGCGTCCCGCCCATGCTGATGACGTCGTCGTCGGGGTGAGGGCTGAAGCACAGCACCCGCTTGCGCTCGCGGCCGGCGGGATGGTAGTTGATGGTATCCATCATCCAGCGGAATACGCGGTGGCTGATGGCCTCGGGCGGGCCCTGCTCGCGCAGCAGTTGATGCAGCCCGTGTTCGCGGTAGTCATCGCCATCGAGCTTCAGCAGCGACTTGCCGGTTACGCCGCAGAGCCACAGCACGGCCCGCTTCACCAGGGCGTCGGTCCAGTGCACGTTGCGCAATTGCCAGGGCGTGGCAACGCAGGTCAGCTTCTCGGCCGCCGCCTCGTCCAGCAGCACGCTCAGGTCGGGATGATCGTGCAGCAGCGTGGCGGGAATCCGCTCGGTGACGGGGCCTTCGACCGCTTCCCGCACAATCCCGGCCTTGTGCTCGCCCATCGCGATCAGAATGATCTTGCGGGCTTCGTAGATGGTGCCCACGCCCATGGTGATGGCCTGGGTGGGCACGTTTTCCTTGCCGAAGAAGTCGCTTGCCGCGTCGGTTCGGGTCACCGGGTCGAGCGTGGCCAGTTGGGTGCGGCTGGAACGCGAACTGTACGGCTCGTTGAAGCCGATATGGCCATCGCGGCCGATACCCAGCAGCATCAGATCGATGCCGCCGGCCCGCTCGATCAGGTCCTCGTAATGCCGGCAGTACGCTTCCATCTGGTCCAGGGAAACGGTGCCATCGGGGATGTGGATATTGGCGGCCGGGATGTTCACGTGATCGAACAAGGCCCGGCGCATGGTGTAGTGGTAACTCTGCATCTGGTCGGGATGCAGGCCGTAATACTCATCGACGTTGAAGGTGACCACGCCGGAGAAATCCAGCCCTTCCTCGCGGTGCATCCGCACCAATTCCCGATATACGCCGGTGGGGGTGCTGCCGGTGGGCAGTCCCAGCACGGCGTTCTGGCCGAACGAATTGCGTTCGCGAATGACGGCCGCAATGGTCCGGGCCACGCTGCGCGCCAAATCGCGGTTCGAGTTGAAGATATAGGTCGGCACGCGCGTGCCGGCAGCGCGTTGGGCCGCGCAGACCTGCTGGGAAGCCGTCGAAATTGCCATGAGAATCGGGGAGCGTCGTACAGCAAGGGGGTTGGCAGCCAAGAGACGCGGTACACCGCAGGCTCGCGCACTGCCAAATGCGGCCGCGGGGCGACGTTTGCCGCGCGGTCCATCGAGGGCAGCCTATTCTCGCACGGCAGGTGTAAAAAATCCATCAGCCGCCGCAGCGGCAGGGCCCGTGGCCGCCGGGCCGCAACACCTTAACGGCCAGAGGGATGGGTTGTAGCGGGTAGCCAGGGCCTGCCAGCGTGGTGACACAAATCAACAGAATCCGATTGAAAAAATTTGACCCGCCCCTCGTAACTGGGGTATCGTACCGCTCAATCCTGTCTGTCTCTTCTCGACTTTCGACCGTCACATCTCTTGCTTCTCCTGCTCGTTGATCGGAGGTTCCGTCCATGTCAACGCAGCGCACATCGTACGCCCTCTGGGAACATGCCCCGTTGGCGATCGCACTGGCGGCCTTACTGGGGCCGGGTTTGCATTTCATTGCCTTCGATGGCTTTTCCCAGCCAGACGCGGCCTCCGCCGCCGCCATGTTTGGAGCCCCGATTGCGGGAATTGCCCTGTTATTGGCGGCCGCCGTCTTCGGCATTTCCATGCGGCGGCCCGCCAGCCGCCGCGAATTGGCCTGGGCATCCGTCATTGCCTTGGCCGCCGCCGCCGTTTGGGGTTCGATCCTGATCGGCGACCACCCGGTTTTCGGCATGAGCAGCGCCTCCCAGGATGCCCGCAACCTGGAGCCCATCCAATTGGTGGACTACGGTCCGCAGGGCGATGGCACCCATCTACTGGTTTTGGCCGACCGCAGCATCCGCATCGACCTGGACCGGCTGGAAGCTTATGGGTTTGAACCGCACGACATCCGCAAAGTGCTCCAGCGCGGCTATTGCGCCGTCATTTCGCCCTTGCAACTCAAGGGGGCCTACGAGGTGTTGAACAGCGTGCATATCACGCTGATCGGCATCCACGAAGGTTATCCCGTGTACCTGGAAGATGTCGCCAGGATCGAAAGGCTGTAAACACGGCGCACGGACCCTTAGCAGCCCGTTGAAGTATTCATCGACGCCCACACAACCATGCGATTTCCAGTTGGATGCGGCGGCGCTGGAAAGCCAATACTTCAACAGGCTGTTAGGAGTACGCGTACGTACCACGGCTCGATAAGCGTTGCGCACATCCCTTCAGGAGATCGCGCGAAATGCTTCGCCGATTTCATCGACAAGCGTCGCGATGCGCTTCCCTTGAGGATGGGCGGCGACCACGATCGAGGTTTGGTGGTCAATCCGCTTCAGCGTTCCGGCCCAATGAACCAGTCCATCCGCTCGCGACTGCGGCGGTTCGGCTCCCAGTTCCGTGAGGAATGACCGGCACCAGTTCAGGCCCGTAAGAAACAAGATGCGCTGCGGTTGCCATAGATCGACTTCCGCTGCCAGTTGGCGGTAGCAGATCGGCTTCTGCAGTCTCATGAGTTTGGTGGTTGGGTTACCACCGCGAGCCAGGGACACTTTGTAAAGGTTCGACCAGATCACGGAACTGGGCCAATCTGTTCTGGAAATATCGTAAAGCCCTGTGTTGCCCAGTACGCCGCGAATAGTTTTCCAGAACTGGGATCTTCGGGTGTTGTAGCCTTCTTCTGCGATGCGCCCCCAGGCGTCTTCCACCCATGACATCGGGCACCTATCTGCAAGATTGCTTCGCCGGACCGTTCGCTGACGGATCTCGGCTCGCTGTTCGGCATCGGCAACGGCGCCGGCTGTGAATCGGGTTACCCAGCCGTTGACCGCCCGCCCCACAACCATCAGGCGTCCGTCGGCCAGACGGCCCTTCATGGGAAAAAACGAAGTAAGTTCGAGCTTACCAAGTCGTGTGCTCGCATTGCCCATGCTTTGCAAAAGTTCGTCGTAAAGCGGTTCTAGGTGATGTTCCATGAAAGACCCGTTTTATAGAGCAGTAGGTAGTGCCTTGACATGCGCCAATATCTGGTGCGCGCTACATCCTTAGGGACCGACATGAGGACCAAAGAACAGTCATGTGCGCAGACTTAACCAGCGACTTGGTTCAATATACATGA
>CAZEEG010000176.1:0-9528 GCA_964511065.1 uncultured Pirellulales bacterium
CTTTGCGTTCGTAGTCGATGATGGTGGGAACCACGTCGCCCACCTGCTTGAGCAGGTCTTGTTCGCTGCGGCCGAGCGTCACCTGGTTGGAAATCTGGTAGAAGTCGCCGGCCGGTTGCGAACCTTCGCCATACAGGCCGCGCACCGCCAGGTTGATCTTCTGGAGGCTGCGGAACATCTTGTCGATCTGGCGGGCCAGCACGAGGGCCGGCAGGTGCAGCATCACGCTCACGCGCATCCCGGTGCCCACATTGGTGGGGCACGCGGTCAGGTAGCCCAATTGCCGACTGTAGGCATAGGCGACATGCTGTTCGACCAGGTCGTCGATGCGGTTGATTTGTTCCCAGGCCCCGGGCAGGTCGAACCCGCTGTGCATCACCTGGATGCGGAGATGATCTTCTTCATTGATCATCAGGCTGGCTTGTTCGCTCAGGTCGATGGCAACGCCGCGGGCGCCCTCGGCCTCGGCATGTTCGCGGCTGATCAATTGCCGCTCGACAAGGAACTGCCGATCCAGCCCTGGCAGCTTGGCAACATCGACATACATCAGGCCGGTGGATTCCGGCATGCTGAGCACCGTTTCGCGGAGGCGGCGCTCGATCTCCTGCCGATCGGCGGGAGTGCAGCGGTTGATGAAGGGGTAGTCGGCCAGGTTGCGGGCGAGGCGAATCCGGCTGCTGATGACAATATCCGACTCGGGGCCAGAGCCGCGCAGCCACTCCCCGCTGCTCCGCGCCAAATCGTCCAGTTGGATTGTCATAACGCCACCCGAATTCCTACCACGGTCCAGCAGTCGCCGGGAAAACGCCCGGGAGGCCGCTGCCGTTCAACCGATCAGTCGCGGGGCCGCTCGTTGCGGGCCGCCTGTTGAATATTACGCATCTGGTCGCGCAGTTGGCTTGCACGCTCGTATTCTTCGTGGGTGACAGCCTCCTGCATTTCTTTGCGCAGCCGGATCAGCGTGGTTTGTTCGCTGGAATCGAGCGGGCCGAGCTTGGGCTGTTTGCCGGCATGGCTACTCTCACCGTGGATGTTGAGCAGCAGCGGTTCGAGTTCCTCGGCGAAGTATACGTAATCGTGCGGACAACCCAAGCGGCCCCCCTTGCGGAATTCGTAAAACGAGATGCCGCACATCGGACACACCTGCTGGTCCAACTCGGCCAACTGCTCGGCGGTGCTGGTCACCGCCAGTTGCTGGGCCAAGGCCCCGGCAAAGTTGCCCATGCCCGGCCCCGAGTTGTTATCCGACGCCAAAAACTGGTGGGCGCAGTCTTCGCACAAGTGGAGTTCTTCCGGCGTTCCACCGGTTAGCTCGGTAATGTGGAAGGTGGCCGGTTTCTCGCACTTCTGGCATTTCATGGCAGGTTCTGTTCCGAGCCAACGGGAGGCACCGGGCGTGCCAATCACCCCGAAGCCATTCACGGACAGCTTGCCGCTGCAAGCCTTGCGCCCAGGGGATTCTATCAAGCCCCGGGGGCCTGTCAAGGCGGGCACCATACGGTAAATTGGCAGGTAAATCATTGCTGCCACTAGAGATAGAGCAGCAGTTGCAGCCCCGCTGCCGCCACTGCCGCGACTTCCACATTTTGTCAGTCTGAGCGCCAGCGGCGCGGGCTGGCGGTGGACGCAAGTCCAGCGCGTCAACTGTATGGTCCCCCCCAGGATGAAGGGCGGAAGTGGCCACCCGCGAATCCGACGCCGTGTGTTAAATTGGTACGTGTTGTGGGTGCCAGCGCCACACATGTTCAGGATATGGAACCGGCCGCTGGTGGTTAACTCCGTATTTTTGGGGCCAGCCAATTCTCCCTTGCAACGAGGCGGAACATGTCGTGGAAACGCTTGTGGATCGCGAACGCCACCCTGGGATTGTTCTGCCTGGCAGGGTGCGGTGAACGCCCCGCTGCGGAACCGGGCGAGGCCAATCCTCCCATCACGGGTGAGGACGTTCGCCACCAACTTCGCCAGGCCGCCGATACCGCGGTGGAATATTCCAAGCAAAAAGCGGGCGAGATTCAGCAGACACTTGAAAAGCGGCTGTCCCAGGCCAACGACGAGATCGCCGAACTGGAAAAGAAGCTGACCGAACTGAGTGGCGAAGCCAAAGTCCGCGCAGAAGAAGAACTGGAAAAGCTGCGTGGCAAACGCGATGAACTGCGGAAAAAGGTCGACAACTTGGGCGAGGCCAGCGGCAAGGCCTGGCAGGAACTGAAGGCGGGCGTCGATTCTGCCTGGAAAGACCTGAAATCTGCCGTGGATAATGCTTCCCAGCAGTTCTCAAGCGACAAACCGTAGTTGGGGGACGCCGGATCCGCCTCCTGATGCCGCGGAACAGTCCCCGGCCGCTTGCAACACGCCTTACAGGCGCCCCGTGGAATTGGCCCCATCCTGCCAGATGGGCGGCGGCTGTTCATGGACAAAACGCGCACGGTGAGAGGCGCCCCCTGGAGTTGGCGCCCCACCGTTAGGCAGGTTGAAATTCCAGCAGCGTGATGGGCGAGTGATTGCCCAGGTATTTGCCGTCATTAAGCCGCCGGCCGTTGCCGTTGCTACCCCGGGAGGTGGACACCACCGCCAACCGCCGCCCATCGGGATGCCGAGCCAGGCTGTGGCAGTTCTGCATGGTGTTGGCGCCTTGGAAGAAAGGCTTCTCCTCGCCGGGCACCATGAACGACAACCGCCCGTTTCCGGGCGTGCCGCTGGTGACGGCCATGACAAAGCCGTCTTCGTGCAGGAGCATCTCGTGGACGTAGCATTCGTTCTTGGGGCCAAGCACCAGCTTGTGGGTTTGCTTGCCGGAAGCCCAGTCGAACAGTAACACGCAGGGTTCACCCTGCACTGTTCCGCCGCCGGTGGGGATGGTACCGCCGGCCGCCAGGGTTTTGCCGTCTCGATCGAACGTCAGGCAGAAGACTCCGCCGACATCTTGCAGCCGGGACAACATGTAAAAGATACCGGCATCGAAGGTGCGAAGTTCTTTTCCGTCGGCCACGCTGTGTTCGGTCACTTGTCCGCGCAGATCGCCAAACACCACGCTTTGACCGGCCGGGTGAAACGCCACGCTGAATACCGGATGGGGACACTGGGCTAGCTCGCGGACCGGTTTGCCATCGGCCGCGTTCCACAGGCGTACGGTGCCATCGTTGCCGCAGGTGGCCAGTAATTTGCCATCGGCCGAGATGGCCAGGCATTGAATCCAGCCATCGTGCGCCTCGGCAACGCTCCACAGCGGCGCAGGTGCTTCGGCAGCACTGTCCCAGGCCTGGAGCTTGCCCCAGGAGTCGGACGAATAGGCGAGCGGCTGCTGGGGGTGGCAAACCAGACCGGTGACCCAGCCACCGTGGCCGCCGACGGGAGCCAGCGGGGTAAACTCCGCATCGTTGATCTGCCAGCGATGAATTTGTCCGTCGAAACCGGCGGCCAGCAGCAGCTTGCCGTCGCTGCTGAACCGGGCGCGCGTCATTTGCTTCTCGTCCAGGGAGAGCACTGTCAGTTCTTTTGGCCGGTAGCGCTCGAGCAGCGATTCGTTCACGCCAGCACCTCTTTAATTTCGTGGCAATCGTCGTGGGCAATGGGGAGCGGCTGACCGGCGTTGTCGTACTCGACGCGGTGCGGATCGATCCCCAGGGCGTGGAACCAGGTGTGAAATACGTGGCCAATGTCGTGTTCGTCGCCTTCCACCCAGGTTCCTTCCCGATTGGTCTTACCAATGACGGCGCCGGGCTTCAGACCCGTGCCGCCCATGATCAGGCTCCAGGCTTCAGGCCAGTGGTCGCGCCCGATGTGGCCATTGATGCGCGGCGTGCGGCCGAATTCCGACATCATGATCAGCAGCGTGTTATCCCACATGCCTCGGTCGATGAGATCATCGACCAGCGCCGCCAGGGCCTGGTCCACCTTGGGCACCAGGCTCTGGTGACCGTTGAAGTTGTCGCCGTGAGTATCCCAACCGTAGGAGTTGATCTTGACGAAGGTCACGCCGGCCTCCGCAAACCGCTGGCCGATCAGCATGTGGCGGCCAAACTCCGTCCGGCCATATCGGTCCCAATCCTTCTCGGGCACTTTGGATTCGTCGAACAGATCCATCCGCGCCATCAGGGCCGAGGCCATGTCGTATACGTAGCTGTTAGCCTCGTTGGATTGCGGGCGGCGCCCGGCGGCATAGCGCTGGTTGATCATCCGGCGCAGTTCGTTGCGCTCGGCGTCATCTTGTTCGGAAAGCTCAGGATGCCGCAGCAGGTTTTCCGGCGGTTTGCCGTCGCCCAGTGCCAGAGCGCCATACTTGGCGCCGAGGAAGCCAGCATCCTTGTCGATGAATCCACCGCTGCCAGGCTTCACCCAAATGTACGGCGGAAGTCCACTGCTGCCGGCCCCCAGCAACTTGGCGACCGCGGAGCCAAAGTACGGGTACGTTACCCCGCGGTTCTTGGGGTCGCCCCGCTGGATGCGGGCCACGCCGGCCGAGTGGGAGTTGTCTTGGGTGCAGAGGCTGCGGACCAGCGCCATGTGGTGCATCCGCTTGGCCATCTGCGGCATCAACTCGCTGATGTGCAGGCCAGGAACGCTGGTGGGAATCGCGCGGAAGGGACCCCCAAACTGCGTGCCCGGCTTGGGATCCCAGCTTTCCAACTGGCTGAGGCCGCCATCGAGCCAGATGAAGATGACCTGCTTTTGCTGCTTCTTCAGTTCGTTGGCCAGTAGCGGCCGGGCCAGCGCGCCAAGCCCCAGGCCGGCCGCCGCCGCTCCCGCCAAACCGCCCAGCACCTGGCGGCGGGACATGCGGTGTTCCCAAGGCTTGCAAAGCGACGAGTGCTTCATGGTGCCACTTTCATTTGGAAGGACGAATCGACGCAGGTGCGTTGGGCCTCGCAACGCAGCCCGCCAGCAGCGAAACCTGCTCCAGCAGCAGCGAAGGCGGCAAATGGTGGCCATCGCCTGCGGCGCCCAATCAGGAAGGCGCCCAATAACGGGGGTGACGATGGATCTGCGGGCGGCCGCACCTGGGGTTATGGCATGATCCGCTCGGGGAAGCTCACGCTACATTCGGTTAGTGATTCAGACAAAATTCTGTGGACGCTACCAATGCCCAAACCAGGTTCTTCACGGCTTGGGGCCGGTTGTCTGGCCGTTTCGCCAGGTAGTCGGTCACCATGGCCGTTTCATCGGCATCGGGACTGCGGCCCAATACCGACAGGTAGGCTTCCTCGGCCACGGCGGTTGCATCCTCCATGGCCAGCAGGCGATCGACCAAATTGCCGGGCCGCGGCTCAAGCAGCGTCAGCACCAGGTCGTCGTTGGAGAGGAACAAGGCCGCCTTGACCGACGGCTTAAACTCCACCTCCGGTTCCATGGCCGGGTTGGCGAACGCGGTTTCAAACTTTTTCTGCACGGTGTCCAGCTTGGGCAGCGGCGCGGCCTTCTCGGCCGACTTGGCAGCGCCTGCCTTCGTTTCAGCTTGGGCATCACCGACGACTTTCGAGGCTTCCGCACCAGGCATGACTGCCAGGTTGCCGGTGGCGCGGAGTACACTCCAGGCCAACTGTTCAGCCGAAAGCGGCTTTTCCAGCGACACCGCAAACGATTCTGGCGGAACCGTTACGCCTTCGGGCAGTATGCCGGCGCGTTGGTAGGTCTTGCTTAGCAGCAGTTCGCGGAGGAACCAGCGGATGTCGTAATCATGCGCGGCCAGTTCATCGGCCAGCATGGCGAGCAACTCGGGATGAGAAGGCGGATTGTCCGAGTGCGAAAGGTCCAGCGGTTCCACCAGCCCTCGGCCCATCACCGCCCACCACAGGCGATTGGCCGCGTTCAAGCGGAAATTGGGGCTCTCCGCAGCCTGCTCGGCCAGCACGCGGCGGGGGCTGAATTTCGGCACGCCCGGATGCCGGGTCTTGCGATCCGGCGGCACGGCGAATTCTTCGCCCTTGGGGAACTCCGGAATGGATACCTCTTGCAGGCCGGGCACCTTGGGCCCGATCGACATTGGCACGTTCTCAAATACCGACGAGAATTCCAGCTTGGCCGTCAGCGGCTTTTCAATCAGCACTGTACGATCGCCTTGCTTGAAATTGGCCGTATTCGCGATCAGCAGGAACAGGCCCTTGTAGTCCGCCTGCTTATAGTCATCGACAAACAGATGGTCGTGGCAATTGGCACATTGCAAGTCGACGCCAAAGAACAACCGGCCCACGTCGCGGGCCAGCGCATCGTAATCCACCGGGTTTTGTCCGTAGTTCTCCAACCGCTTGGTGTAGAAGAACTCCGCCCCTTGCAAACGCTCGTCCTCTCCCGGCTCGCCCGCGAGAATCTCGCGGCTCATTTGATCCCACGGCTTGTTCGTCGCGAACGACTGTTCCAGGTACTGGTTCCACTGGGGGCTGACGCCGCGCCGCTCCATCAGCATGACGTTGAACAACTCGCGCATCCGCCGCGGATAGGCTTCGCTGGCCAGCAGTTGATCGATCAACTTGGCCCGCTTGTCGGCGGCGGTGTCGGCAACGAAGGCGCGGACGTCATCGGCTGTGGGGATGACGCCCGTCAGGTCGAGATAAAGCCGGCGCACAAAGGCTTCGTCGTCGGCCAGCTTCAGCACCTGCTCGGGCTGGACGCCATCAGGCAGAAACTGCGGCAGCGCGGCTTCAACGGCGGCGTCAATCCGCTCGTGCAAAGGGGACTCGGCGCGGAGCACGACCGGCGCCGCCATCAGGGCAAACACGGCACTTGCAGCGAACCAGGCCAAGGGGATCATTCGAGGGAGGCGGGCCGCACCGCGTACCAGCAAGGCAGGCATGGAAATCTCCGGCGGGCAGTTTGCAGGTGTTTAGGTGTGCGCGTATCTTAGCAACAGCCGTTGATCGGTCCAAAGATATTTTGGTTCCAATAGGGGGAGCGTTACGCGCCGCGGCACGAAATTCCGCATGCAAACCGGGGGCTGGCGTACCTCGAAGGTGGCAAGACTGTGCGATCCGGCAAACTTTTGCTGATCGGGCAAGTTGCAGCGGCGCTCGCCTGCCGATGGTACAATGAGCACTTGCGCCGTGGACGTGACCACGCCTGAGAACAATGCCAGCCATCGCCACGCACCGGTACAGGTTGGTTCCTTTGCTACTTGTTGCTAATGGAGTTCGAGACCATGACCGTAAACCGCCGCCAGTTCTTGCATACTTCGGCCGGGGCTGCCGCCGCGGCATCGTTGACATTGGCCGCGCAGAAGGCAGTTGCCCGAAGTGCCAACGAAACCATCGTCGTCGGCGTGATGGGTGTCAACGGTCGTGGCACGGCGCTGGCCAAGGAGTTTGCCAGCAGGGCGGGCACCCGCGTCGCTTATATCTGCGACGTCGACGAGCGGGCGATTGCCAAGTGCACGCAGGCGATTGCCGACCTTCAGGAAGAGAAGCCCCAGGGCGTTGCTGATTTCCGCAAGGTGCTGGACGACAAGTCCGTCGACGTGCTGGTTTGCGCGGCGCCCAACCACTGGCACGGTCCAGCCACCATCCTGGGTTGCACTGCCGGCAAGCACGTCTACGTCGAGAAGCCCTGCTCACACAACCCACGCGAAGGCGAGCTGATGATTGAAGCCGCCCGCAAGCACAATCGCGTGGTGACGATGGGGAACCAGCGGCGGAGTTTTTCGGGCATCCAAGAGGCGATGGAGCAGTTGGCGGCGGGCGTCATTGGCGACGTCCGTTACTCGCGTAGCTGGTACGCCAGCCTCCGCGGTTCCATTGGTACCGGCCAGGAAGCGCAGGTGCCCAGCTATTTGAACTTCGACCTGTGGCAAGGGCCGGCTCCCGAGCGGCCGTTCGTGGATAACCTTGTCCATTACAACTGGCATTGGCGCTGGCACTGGGGGAACGGTGAACTGGGCAACAACGGCGTTCACTCCATCGACCTCAGCCGCTGGGGTTTGGATGTGGACTACCCCATCGAGGTTTCGTCCACTGGTGGCCGCTTCTACTACGAGGACGACCAGGAAACTCCCGATACCCACGTCGTCACGTTCAAGTTCCCTGGGGACAAGATGATTATCTGGGACGGGCAAAGCTGCAACCGGCACGGCTGCGACCGCACCAGCTTTGGCGCCAGTTTCCACGGTTCGCAAGGTTCGCTGTACCTGACCAGTAACGGTTACCAGGTGTACGACCGCGCCAACAAACTGGTCCACGAAGGCAAGGGTTCCGGCGGCGTGAGCCACGTGCAGAACTTCCTGGATTGCGTCCGCAGCGGCGACCGGCCCAACTCCGAGATCGAAGGCGCCCACAAGAGCACCCTGCTGTGCCACCTGGGCAACATCGCTTACCGCGTGGGCCGTACGCTCAAGTGCGATCCGAACAACGGCCACATTCTGGACGACGAGCAGGCGATGCAGCTTTGGAGCCGCGAATACCGCAAGGGCTGGGAGCCTAAGGTCTAGGCTGCAGGTTGTCATGGCATTCGGCGGCCCCGGCGGGCGGTCGAATCCGTATCCAATGGCCGCTGCGCGGCGCTGCACCATCGCAGCGCCGCGTGGCGGTTTTTTGTGGCTTCGCTGGTGCAAGAAACAGCCAGAGGCGGTAACTTTCTGGTACCGACGCGGTGCGCGGTGTATCGCCGAGTCTCGGCATCCCCCCTGTGCTTCGTTATCACCCGGAGGCATCCAAATGACGCGCAACCTCTTCTGGATGTTGGGACTGCTCATTGCCGCAGCGACCACTCCGGCCATTCATGCCGAGCCCGTAGCGGCCCCCGATGCCGCTGGCGAAACGTCGGAGGCGTCCATCCAAAAATGGATTGCCGACCTGGACAGCGGCGATTTCAAGGTCCGAGAACAGGCAACACGGGCACTCCTCGAACAGGGGGCCGATGCTATCGAAGCTGTCGCCAAGGCGGCCACCGGCGAAAGCCTGGAGGTCACCTCCCGGGCGATAGACATTCTCCGGCAATTGATGCAGCGCGAGGATGCGGAAACGTCTGCCGCGGCGAAAAAGGCCCTGGAACGCCTGGCTGCCAGCGAACATCGCAACGCGGCACGCCGAGCTTCCGCGATCTTGAATCCTCCCCAGCCCGAAGCCGAGCAACCGTTGGCCCCCATGGGCGGCGTGATTCAGATTCAAAATATCCAAGTACGGGCTGGGGGCGGTGTCCGCATCCAAGTGCGAGAGAACAACGGCCACCGCGTCGTCGAGGCGACTGAGGGCGACCGCACCGTGCGGATCGAAACGTCGCCCCAGGGCCAGATCAAGATGAAGGTCACGGAAAAGGTCGACGGCGAAGAAAAAACCACCGAATACGAAGCCGCCGACGCAAAGGAACTCAAGAAGAAACATCCAGAAGCGGCCGAACTGGCCGAGAAATACAGCGGCCAGGCCGCAGTGGGCCAGGTGCGCATCAATGGCGCCAACATTCAGTTTGGTTTTGGCGGGCCGCCGGGCGTGCCGGCCCCGCGCGTCCGGCCGATGTTGGTGCCGCAACAGGCCCTGGACCAGTTACAGCAGGCCAATCGCCGCCTGGAAGAATCCCTGGAGCGCGCCAAGAAACTGGCCGAGGAAAACG
>CAZEEG010000177.1:0-9330 GCA_964511065.1 uncultured Pirellulales bacterium
TGCGGGATTTGCCAAAGAATTGCGTCGTATCAGGCCGAATCTAGGCTCAGAGACCCACAATCCCAGCGGGTGGTGCGACCATTGCCGCTGGGAGGGACGCGGCTACGGTTCTAGGCGCGTCGAAACGGGCCGCATTGTAGGAGGGGACGGCCAAAGGGTCCACGTCAGAGGGCGGGACCGCATCACCGCCGCCGACGTCCTTACGGTATTGATCGATGCGGGTGCGTTTGGAGGCGCACGCGACACAACAACTGCGGGGCCACACACGGCACTCCGCCCATTTCATTCCTGGGGGGAAGAAATGAAGTCCAAGATGGCACTTGCCTTGCTCGCGACGCTGGCCCTGTCGGCCGGCTGCCACCTGCGAAAGCCGTGTGGCCCGGGCTGCGAAATCGATGGTTGCGCCCACGGCGCGGCCGATTGTGAATCCTGTGGTCACTGCGGCGGTCTGCGGGGACTGCTGGGCTGTTTGCACTGCAAGCTCCCCAAGCCGCATTGCCGTAAGCCAGGGCATGATTACAACCTGCCGCCCTCGGCCATGTTGATGCATCCCGGCCCTGGCGTCGATGGCCCCGGTCCGGGCGTGATGATGTTCGACCCGCCGGTTCCTCCCATCGGCCAACCGGCCCAAGTCCGGTTCATGCCCGCCGGCTTGCGGGTGTACTGGGCGACCGCACCGGGCGTGTTCACCTCCGAGCCGCTGATTTGTCCGGCCAGCATGGAGTTCCCCCAGGGTGCGATCTACCGCTTGAAGCTGACCAACATTCCGGGTGAGAACCGCGAAGAAGTGGCCCTGTATCCGACGCTGGAAGTCGGCCCGGCCACGCCGCGCACCGAAGCGTTCCTGGCCCATAACAAGATTCCGGTGCAGTTCACCTTGATGGACTTCGACCAGGTGCTGGCCGGCAACTTCGTCACCAAGGTGATCTACCTGCCGGATGAAGAATTCCAGGATGCCGTGGCCGCCATCGAAGAACTCGTGAGCACGCGGCTGGAACCGGGCCAGGACCCGATCATCGAAGCCGATCGCCGCGGCACGATCCTGGCCATCGTGCGCATGGGTAACAAAGACCTGGAACTGCCCGGTGCCGGCGCTGCCAACCCGGTGATCCAGAACGCCAGCTACAACCCCGCCGACCCGGCTAACCCCGGTGTGGCTCCGGGCGCCGCAGGCGCTGCGGGTGCCTATCCGATGCCCCCGGGCATGGTTCCCGGCGGCCCCGTTCCCGAACATGCCGGCCCCACCACGGTGCCGCCGTACATCACGGGTGTGACAACGCCGCTGTACGGGATGCCATACACGGGCACGCCGATCGGGCTGCCTGGCCCGCCGCACATTCCCTTGGGAGTGCCCGCCGGCTTGCAGCGTCACATGATCAAGAACCACACGCACCATCATATTCCTGGTCCCACGCGTGAGATGGATATTCACGTGAAGCAGACGCCGGGGCTGAGCTATCCGCATCCGGCACACAAGATGTACATCCACGAGGAAGTGACGCCGGCTCCGAACATGCTGCCCAATGGCGGGCGACGGACCGACCTGGGTCACGGCCATCACCACTACGAGGAGGTCCACCCTCACTAGTCGCTACTTCACCGCATCGCACTCCGGGGCGTCCGGTACCCACCGCCGGGCGCCCCGGGGATTTTCAGCGGAAAGTGTCTCCAGCGCAAAAGGCCTGCCCTTTCGAGACTGCATTGCCAGGGAAGTCTGCAACCGCGGGCTTGGAGGGATTGGCTGCCGCCCCGTCGATCCGTTGGACCGACCTTCCCGACCGCTTCACCTACGAGCAGGGATGCTTGTCGCCGTGTATGCACCCTTGACCACGATCGCCCGATTCCCCCGCTGGAAAAGCATTGCCGGTGCTTTTTCGGTGGCCCTGGCCCTCCTGGCGGATCAGCCGCTGCGAGCGCAGTTGCCACCTGTGCATTACCGCCACCACGCGGCAATGCCCCCGGGAGCGATTGGAAGCTGGCAGCTCCAGCGGGGCGGGCCGATCGCGGGTTATTACCAGCCGGTGCAGCTTCGCAGCCCCTCGGGGGCGAAGGTCGCACTGGCTGCGCAAGGCCGGTTCACGCAGCCGGAACCGGGCGTCACGGCCGGTTTCCTCATCGGACAGGTCTACCGGTTGCGGGTGACGGAGATTCCCCACTTTCCCGGCGAGGAAGTCTTTCCCACCCTGGAAGTGATCGACCGCACCTATCCGCCGCCCGGCTTTGAAGCCCGCTATCCCATCGTGGTTGAGATCAACCACAACGACCTGGAACTGGCCCTGCAAGGACGGTTCGTCACCCGCGTGATCTATGTTGAGAACCCCGACGCCGCTTTCCCGGTGCGGGAGAATCCTCACATGCAGGAATGGTTCGACGTCCGCCCCGGCGACGATCCGCTGCAAGTGGCCGATGCCATGGGGCGCCCCGTCGCCATCTTGCGGATGGGCGGCCGCACCCCGAGCAACATCAGCCAGCCCGACATGCGATTCCTGTACGGTTGCCCGCCGTACCTGCCGTTACCGCAGGCAGCAGCCGCGCCAGGAGCATTCGGGCCCGATGTAGCCGGGCCAGGCGCGTCCGGGCAAGGTCCCGTCGCGCCGCCAGGAACGCCGCAGCCACCGGCCAATGGTGCGCCCCTTGGCCCGCCAGGCACCGCTCCACCGGCGCAGCCGGAGGTTCCACCCATGCAGCCTCAGGCGCAGCCCATGGCGCCCCAGGCGATGCAGTTCTCACCCGCCGTGCAGCCGCGCCCGCCGATCGAGAACAGCGCGCTGTTGCCGGTGCAGTTCCGCCGCGAAGCGCGTGTTCTGCGGTAGCCAGGGTGGCCAGCATCGCTGGGCCGTGAGCCGACCGACCGTACTCCCAACCATCGCCATCTGCGAGCACCCCGTCATGCACCAAGTTCGGGTATCCCACGACGAGCAGCACCGCTGGCCGCGCTGGTGGCGGATGTTTCTCATCGCCAGCGCGACCCTGGTATTGTGTTCGTGCCGTGGACCGCAGACGCCCTCCCCTGCCCCGGAGCGCCCCGGGCCGCAAAACTTCTCTCCGGCGCGATTGCCGCGAACAGCTCCCGGGCTTCCACCCGCACAGGCCATGCCGGCCCACATGATGCCGGCCCATATGATGCCACCGCATGCGATGGCGAATCCGCCCGGACAAATGCCGTCGGCCGCGCCCATGCAGGCTGCCGCCCCGGGCCATGCGCTGGTCAGCTATCAAGAACCACTCGCGAACCCTGCCTTGCCGCAGCACGGCCCGCCGCTGGAAGCGCAGCCGGGGCTGCCCTCCCCCGCCCCGCCACACGCGGCACCGCCCAGTATGCCCCACCCCGCCGGGCATGCAGGACCTGGAGCGCCGCACATGGCCCCGCCCCATATGCCGCCGGCGCATGCCATCGTGCCGCCGGCCTATCAACAGGTGGTACCGCCGGGCGCGGTCCCGTATGGCGCGCCTTACCCGGAGAATGTCGTTACGGGTCCTTGGCGTCCGCCGGGAATTGCCTGCCCTTGGCCCAAGGATGAATATGTGTGCGATGGCGGCGATCAGCACAGCCCGGTCCGCATCTCGCCCGACTTCACCGTGCATGGGCTGGAGATGGAAGACACCATCGCGCATTACGACACGCTGATGGGTACGACGTGCGTTGCCCCGTCCAACAAGGTCTGCCTGTACGCTCCGCGGTTTTCGGCCGTTCGCAGCGTGACTGGCCCGCGCATCGACAACCAGATTGAACAGCCGTTTGGCGCCGAGCGTCCCACCGTGCTGGCTCAACACGATTACGCCAAGGGCGCGATTGCCCGGATGGAAGCCATCCAGCCTGGGGCAGGCGTGGGGGTCGAGGGGCCCGACCAGTTCCTGGGCCAGGACATTCCCTTGGCCGTTTCCACGCGGCGCGAGCTGATCGAGTTTGCCCAGGGCTTCCTGCCGTATGAAAACTTCCGCCTGCTGCGGTTGGGCGAAATCGACGACGCCGAAGGCCCCATGCTCGCCGTGCGGGTACAAAATGCCATCGCCTGGACACATAACCAGGCCGTGCAGGTGCTGCTCAAGGATCAACGGCCGTCCAACGTGATCGGCGAACAGCGTGCCGAGGCGGTGTTCCAGTTTGAACCGCCCTACCCCGGCAAGATCCGCATCTGCAAAGTGGCTTCGGCCAATGGAGCCTTGCCTGGCGAGTATGTTGATTTCACGCTCCGCTACGACAACATCGGCGGCTCGGAAGTGGGCAACGTGACGATCATCGACAACCTCACCACGCGGCTGGAATATGTCGAAGGCACCGCCCAAAGCAGTCGCGATGCCGACTTCTTCACCACCGAGAACCAGGGCGGCTCACTGATCCTGCGCTGGGAGATCATCGACCCGGTGCCGGCCGGCGAAGGCGGCATCATCCGCTTCCGCTGCCGCGTCCGGTAGCACCGCCTGCGGGATGCCGACCTCATTCTTGGCGGCCCCCCTGCCCTGTCCTGCCCTGCTCTGCCGATTGCTCGCGAGGGAAATCTCAGGCCAATCGGCGGCTGGAACGATGGGCATCTGCGCAGCGGATGTCCGCGCTGTTGCCTACCGCCCTGCTTCGCCGCCTCGCAACCGCGCTGGCGATTGCCGAACGTTGGGGGGCGCAACGGCCGATTAGCGGTCCAGTTGGCGTTTGACCAGCAGGTTGACGCCGTAGAGCAGCGCTCCCAGGCCCAGCAACGCGCCGGCCCGTAGCCAAACATCTGGCGACTGTTGTGTGAGCAGCCCCGCGCACACGAGCGCCCCCAGGACCGGAAACACCACCGGGGATCGGAAATGCTCGTGTTCGACCTTATCCTTCCGCAGCTTCAGCACGCACACGTTGACCACAATGAACGCCAGTAGCAGCAACAACACGGTGGTCCGGGCAAGTTCGGCGACATCACCGGTCGCAATCAGGCCCACCGCAATCAGCGTGGTAAACACGATGGCAATCGTCGGCGTCTGCCGCTTTGAATGCACCTGAGTGAAAACCGACGGCATAACCCGCTCGTGGCTCATGCCGTACACCAACCGCGAGGCCATGATCGCGTTGAGCAGCGCGCTGTTGGACAGCGCGAACAGGGCAATCACCGCGAATAGTTTGGGGGAAACGTTGAGCGGCCCGTGCTTGACCACGTCTAACAGCGGCCCGGTCGATGCGGCCAATTGCGGAGTCGGAACCACAATCGACGCGGCAACTGAAACCAGCAGGTAGATCACCCCGGCAATCAAAATGCCGCCGAACAGTGCCCTGGGAAAGTTGCGGCTGGGATTCTGGGTTTCCTCGGCCACGTTGACGGAATCTTCAAAGCCGATCAAGGCGTAGAACGCCAGGCCGGCGCCGGCAAAGATGGCCAGCGGGATGTTGGCGCCCTCCTTGAATTCCAGGGCTCGGGAAGGTTCGGCGGTTCCGTCCATCACGGCCAGCAAGCCAATGGTAACAATCAGCAACAAGCCACCCAATTCAATCACGGTGAAAACCGCGCTGACCGTTACCGACTCGGTAATGCCGTAGTGGTTGATCACGGCGACGGCCAAGATGAACAGGATGGCCACGAACACCGTCGGCAAATCGACAAACTCGGCCATGTAATCGCCCGCAAAGGCGATGGCCAGTGCTGAGGCCGAGGTGATCCCCGACATCAAGACCGCAAAGGTCACCATGAAGCTGAAAAACGGTGACCGAAACGCGCGATGGACGTAGTGCGCGGCACCACCCGCGCGCGGATACTTGGTCACCAGTTCGGCATAGGCAAACGCCGTGAACAGGGCCAGCATCAGCGCGAGCAAAAACGCCGACCACACGGCGCCGCCGGTCACGCCTGCCACCTTGCCCACCAGGGCATAGATGCCGCCCCCCACCATGTCGCCCACGATGAACAACAGCAGCAGCAGCGGACTGATTCCGCGCTTGAGTTCAACGGGCGACGATGGCGCCGGTTCGTTGGACGTGCCGTCTGGCGACATGCGATGTTCCCTGCAATCCTCTTGGCGGAATGGTTGCGGAAGCCCCGATCGTCGGTGCCACGCCCGGGGGTGGCCGTCGATTGTACGGCATATCGCAACCAGGTGATCCATTTACGGCGGATCGGTTCTGATGGGGTGATGAGCCGGGCGACTCTCTTTGGCGTACACCTGGCTCACCGCACGGCAGCCAGAATCGATCATCACGGGGCACTTCCCAGCGGGTTCAGAATCCCGCGATGCGGCCAGCACTCCACGAACTGGCTTGAGACTTCGACCGCGTTGCCGTCATTCTGTATCAATCGTGCGGGCTGGTGCGTTTCTTGCAGCCCGTGGAAACCGCCGCGATGCTGGCCGCCGCTGGCAATGGGTGTTTCGCCAAGTGCCCCGGCAGCGCATGATGGGAATTGGCCGCGTGGCTTGCCCGTTTTCCCGGCCACAAGCAGTGCCGCGAAGTCTTATTGCCGGGGCGCCCCGGGCTTAACCGTTTACAATCGGCGATGCTGGCCCTGTTGATGTCGGCGCTGTTGACGGCGGTGCCGCCTGTATCTGTTAATTTCCACATATCACTGTGCAGCGAGGGACGAATCATGGCAGATCGCTATCGCGGACTCATCGCAGCGGTGCATACGCCGTTCTTTACCGACGGGCGGCTGAACCTCGACGCCGTTGCTGCGCAGGCAGACTTGCTGCAGCGGGCCGAAGTGGCCGGCGTGTTTGTTGCCGGCACTACCGGCGAAGCCCATTCGCTCACGGTCGAGGAGCGGATGCAATTGGCCACCCGCTGGGTTGATGCGACCGCGGGCACACCGATGCGGGTGATCATCCACGTGGGCCACAACTGCCTGGCAGACGCCGTGGCGTTGGCCAGGCATGCAGCGCAAGTTGGTTGCGACGGCA
Organism: uncultured Pirellulales bacterium; assembly: GCA_964511065.1. GTDB lineage: Bacteria > Planctomycetota > Planctomycetia > Pirellulales > S012-138 > CALBRZ01. The sequence goes on from CAZEEG010000177.1 coordinate 6,862, forward strand.
TCGCTGCCCTGGCGCCGATGTACTTCAAGCCGCCGGGCGTCGACGAGTTGGTAGGCTGCTGCGCGGCCATTGCCGGAGCGGCGGCGGACGTGCCATTCTATTACTATGAAATCCCTTCGATGACCGGCCTGAATCTCAACATGGTCGCGTTTCTGGAGCAGGCCCGGTCGCGGATTCCCAACCTGGCGGGACTGAAATATTCCAGTTCCGACCTCGTCCAGCTTCAGGAGTGCCTGGCCGTTGCGGGCGACGATCTGCAGATTTTCTTCGGTAGCGATGAGATGCTGTTGGCGGCTGTCGCGCTCGGCGTGGATGCGGCCGTTGGCAGCACGTACAACATGGCGGCGCCACTGTATCACCAGATGCTCGCGGCTTGGGCCGCTGGCGACCTGGAAACAGCGCGGCGGTTGCAGAGCCGCTCGGTGAAACTCGTTCGCACGCTCCAGGCGTATGGCATTGCCGCGGCGGCCAAGGCGGCCCTCAAGCCGCTGGGCGTGGATTGCGGCCCTGTGCGGCTACCGCTGGCCAATCTCACAGACCAAGCCAAGGCTGAACTTTGGGCCGAACTGGAGACGCTCGACGTGCTGGGCCCCCAGGCGGAGGATGCCCCGGTGCGCGCGGAGCAAGCACAGCCATCGCCGGTGGGATCGGCACAAACCTGACAACTGCTACCACCAGCACGGCGGCGCGATGCAATTTTGGGATCTTCCGCAGGATGAGGATGCCCCGGACTGCGGATCAGGCAAGACGTGCTGTCTGCTCCAGTTCGGGGCAAGATTGCCGTCGCTCACACACGATGCTTTACTCGGGAGAAAGTGCCTGCACCGATTGCAGGCATGGGAACCGGTCAGTCGGCCAGTGCCAGAAGGAATTATCCTTCTGGCGGCCGCAGTCACGGCCGGACAGTCTGCACGGTCGCCGCGGGTCAGGCGGCAGGAGCCGTAGCGCGGCCCAAACTGTCCGACTTTAGCTTGCCCAAGGAGGGGTGACGATGGACGCCCGACATGCACCGCAGGAAATTCGCCAGGTCGTCTTGGATACCTTCGCGCATCTGGGCGTGGATGCGGCTTGCCTCGAAGACATGCACGAGACGGTGATCGTACGCGACGGCACCTATTACGGTCGATCGTATCGGGCAGGCGACTTCTTCGCCATGTGGATGATTAGCGTGAAGCTGTTGCAATTCTACGGTCCCGAAGGCGAAATGCTGGGCACCGTCAACCTGGGCCGCGAAGCCAGCGCATCGGCCAAGCTGCAAGCGGCATAGCGAGCATGGCCGCTCGTCGGCCACAACGGTTACCTTGCCAAGAAGCAGCGGCTGCGCAGCTTGATCGATGCCCCGCTTGCCTTGGAGCGCTGGTGTTGTGCGGTCGCCCAACCGCCGCAGAAGGTTGCAATTCGCGCGTTCTGGCTGCGTTGTTGGTGCCACCTGCTACAACGCCGGGACGCCGTTTGCCGGTCCCTTGCATTGCGCCCGTCCCTCCAGAGGCAGCGATGTAAGTGCGCGCCGTCCTGGTCGCTTCTCGTGACCGAGCGCAAAAGCCAGATTGCAACATCCCAACCTGGTATCTTCAACGTTGGACCCGCGCCAGTAGGGGAGCTAGAATGGCCGCCGGCATCAAGGCTTCTTGATGGATGTGCTGATGGGCCATGCAGCCATCGGCCGCCTAACCAATCAGCACTCTGGCAACCGCCTTGAGCCACCCTGTGGATGGCTGCTCTTTCCTTCTTGGCGCATGCTGACATGAGTGCTCGATTCATCTCGCGGTTGCTGGTTGCGGTCCTGGTTGGCGCAGCGTGGGGGATGCCTGAGCCATCGTGCTGGGCCGCCCAGAACAATCCGGGAACCTGGCAGGCCGGTGTCGGGGTCCAGAAGATTACGCCGCAAGCGTTGATGTGGATGTCAGGCTACGGCGGGCGCGACCGGCCCGCCGAAGGCAAACTCACCGACCTTTGGGCCAAGGCGGTCGTGATTGAAGACCCGCAGGGCAAGCAACTGGTCGGCGTGGGGCTGGACCTGGTGGGCATCGATCGCGATATCTCGCTGGCAGTGCGGAAGCAACTCTGCGAGAAACACGGCTGGGAGCTATCGCAGATTGCATTGTTCACGTCGCACACGCACACTGGCCCGGTGGTCGGCCGCAACCTGGGCGCGATGTACTTCCTCGACGATACGCAGTGGAAGCAGGTCAACCAGTACTCTGAGCAGCTCAAGCAGGCCATTGTGGCCGCCGTCGATGCCGCCGTGGCCGACCTGGAACCATGCGAATTGGCCTGGGCCGAAGGCCGTACCGATTTCGCCGTAAACCGCCGTGAGAATCCCGAAGCCAAGGTGCCTGAACTGCGGCAGGCGGGGCAGTTGAAAGGACCAGTCGATCACGCTGTGCCGGTGCTGCGGATCGTGCGGGCCCGCTCCGGCGACACCCCAAAGGCCGGCGCGCTCAAGGCCATCGTATTCGGCTACGCCTG
>CAZEEG010000178.1:0-9187 GCA_964511065.1 uncultured Pirellulales bacterium
TGGTGAACCCGGTGGCCATGACCATCGACGCCCAAGGCCGCTTCTGGATCTGCGAAAGCCTGGAGTATCCGCGCCGCGAGCCCGGTCCTGGCCGCGACCGCATCAAGGTGCTGGAAGATACCGACGGCGACGGCCGCGTGGATAAAACCACGATCTTTGCCGAAGGGCTGAACATCCCCTCAGGCATTGCCGTCGGTTACGGCGGCGTGTGGGTGGGTAACGCGCCCGATCTGCTGTTCCTCCAGGATACCAATGGCGACGGCCGGGCCGATCGCCGCGAAGTGATCGTCACTGGCTTTGGCCGCACCGATACTCACGAACTGCCCAACTCGTTCACTTGGGGCCCCGATGGCTGGTTGTACGGCCTCAACGGCGTGTTCAACCACTGCCACGTGCGCTACCCGGAAGACAATCCCAACTATCGTCCGGACCATCCCGGCTGGAAGTTCAACTGCGCAGTGTTTCGCGTGCATCCGCGCACGCGGCAGTTTGAACTGTTTGCAGAAGGCACCAGTAACCCCTGGGGCATCGGCCTGGATCACCGCGGCGAGATGTTCCTCTCAGCCTGCGTGATCGACCACCTCTGGCACATCTCGCAAAGTGGTTACTACCACCGCCAGGCCGGTCCTTATCCGCCGCACACCTGGAAGATCGAATCCATCGTCAAGCACAAGCACCAGATGGCCGCGTACTGTGGGCTGCATTACTTCGACAGCGATGCTTACCCCGCCAAGTACCGCAACCTGCTGTACATGGGCAACATTCACGGCGGCTGCATCAACGTGGATCGTTTGCAGCCGGCCGGGTCCACATACTTTGCCACGCCTGAACCCGATTTCCTGACAGCCAACGACGTGTGGTTCATGCCGGTTGCTCAAAAGACCGGCCCCGATGGCAGCCTGTACGTTCTCGACTGGTACGACCGTTATCACTGCTACCAGGACGCCAACCGCGACCCGGCCGGGGTCGACCGCCTCAAGGGCCGCCTTTACCGCGTGCGCTATGGCGATACGCCTCGGGCAGTCGGCCTCAACCTGGACAGCGAGACCGATCAACAACTGATCGCCCGGCTTGCCGCCGGCAACGACTTCTTGCGGTGGACCGCGCAGCGGACTCTGACCGAGCGGATTGTTGCCGGGCAGGAATCGGGCGACATCGTGAAAGCGCTGCGGCAAATTGTACTCGGTGAGGCCAAGCCGCTCGTCACGCGGCACCACGCCCTGTGGACGCTTGGCTCGGCTGGCCCGCTGCCGCTGGATTTGCATCTGGCGCTGCTGGAAGCGAAGGAACCGAGTTTGCGCGCCTGGGGCGTTCGCTTCGCGGCCGAGGTCGAGACGGTGCACATCCTTGGTGAAGGCACGGCTCACAGAGCCGTGGCACGTGATGTAGCCGCGGCACGCGGCATGGTATCGCTGCAAGTCGATGCACGTATTCGCGACGCCGTGGTTAAGCTGGCCGCCGATGACGATCCCACGGTGCAGTTGCAGGTGGCAATTGCTTCGCGGCGGATTGCCGGCATCGATGCCGCGGCCGTGCTGACCAAGGTGCTGTCGCGCTGCGGCGACGATGAACTGCTGCCGCGCATCATCTGGCGCAATCTGGAACCGCTGCTGGTTCAACAGGCCGAGCAGGTATTAACCGCCATCGAGCAGCAGCACCCGGCCACCACGCCGGCGCTGCAGCGTATGACACCGTACCTGGTCGATCGGCTGCTAGCCAACGAAGGCGACGGAGCTGCCTCGCTGGCGCGGCTGCTGGCCATGTTCTCTAAGCAAGGCGATACTGCCAGCGCCAAGCGGTGTCTGGCCACCGTGGCAGCGCGGGTGCAGTCAGGCGAGATTCGCGGCGAGCGTTTGCAAGGTTTCCAAGCTTCGCTCGACCCGGTGCTGGTCAAGCTATTGGCCGACGGCGCTCAAAGCCCGCTCTATGCCGACGCGGCACTACTGGCCGCCACCTGGGGCAACAAAGTCGGCCTGGATGCCGCCCGGCAGATCTTCCGCTCGGTCGAGCAGCCACGCGACCTGCGGTTGCAGGCTCTGTCGGCTTTGATCTCCGCCAAGGACGACCAACTGCTGCCGACCGTCGCTCAACTGCTCAAGGACCGCCGCCAGCGTTTAATGCACGGGCCACTGATTAGTTCGCTGGGGCGGCTTAGCGCCGACGGCGTGGCCGAGGTCGTGCTGCAAAGCCTGCCGACGCTGGACGAGGATCAACAGCCGCTGGCCGTGGAACTGTTGGCGCAGCGTGTTGCCTGGGCAGAGAAACTTCTCCAAGCCATCGGCGAAGGCCGCCTGAAGGCCGGTGTGGTTAATGTGAACCAGGCGCGGCGGATTCAGGCGCTCCAGAACCCCCGGCTCAACGAGTTGTTGGCCAAACACTGGGGAACGCTCCGCAATGATCGGAACCCAGCCCGTGAGCGCGTCGTCCAAGAGATGCGCAAGTTCATCCGGCACAACCCAGGCGACCCGCATCGAGGGCTGGCCGTGTACAACAAGCTCTGCGGTCAATGCCATAAGCTGCATGGGCAAGGGCACGATGTCGGCCCCGACATTACCGCCAATGGCCGAAACAACTTTGATCAGTTGCTCTCCAACGTGTTCGATCCCAGCCTGGTGATCGGATCGGCTTACCAGGCGCTGAAGATCATCACCACCGACGGCCGCGCGCTGACCGGCCTGCTGGCCGAGGAAGGCCCCGATTACATCGTCCTTAAGATGCAAGGCGGCAAGCTGGAACGCATTGCCCGCGATCAGATTGACGAGATGGAAATCAGCCCCCTTTCCATGATGCCTGAAGGGGTGGAGAAACAACTCACACCGCCGGAACTGGCCGACTTGTTCGCTCTGCTCACGCTGGACAAGCCGCCCAGCGATCCGAACGCCACGCGATTGGCTGGCGTGTACGAAGTCCAGCCGCGCGAGACCTCCAACGCCGCGGAGTTTGCCGCTATCGTGGCAGAAGTGGCCCCCGGCTTTACCACCGCCGCATCGGGCGAAGGCGGCGTGGCCCTGCTGGCCGAGCACCAGGGACGCAAAGCAGTGGTGCGGACCCACCCGCTTTCGCAGTCGCAGCCCTGCCGGCTAACCGCTAAGGTGGAAGTGCCAGGCGAGGGCAATCCGCGGCTGCGGGTTGCCGTGTCGCACCATCCCCGCGGCGATTGGCAACTGGTGGCGCATGCCGGCGGCATCAAGCTGGGCGAGCGGATCATCGGCCCGGACACGGCCAAAGATGGCTGGCTCACGCTGGAGTTCGACTTGAGCAAACTGGCCGGGCAAACCGTGGACGTGGTGCTGGAAAACCGGGCCGACGATTGGGCCTGGGAGTTCGCCTATTGGGGTTCGGTGGACGTGATTGCCGATCCGCCGGACATGCCGGCCGGCAGCGAATGACATTTCCCAGGCACATCTGTTTCGAGGCCTAAAGGGCATGTTCCTACCCCGCTTCTCCACCCGAACGATGTTGATCATCCTGGCGGTGGCGGCGCTGCTGTTTGCCATCATTTCGCAGGGGCTGCTCGGGCTGTCGCAGCGATGGGAACCGCTTCCCGAGGACAGTCCGTACCATCTCTCGCGGATGGAGCGTATGAGCCAGATCAGCGTCTGGCGTCAGACCGCCGCGGCGGTGTCGGTAGCGGTGGTGGCGCTGGCCCTGCTGATGACGATCAACGCCGTGTTCTTTTTCATCGGCTGGCTACTGGGAACGGCCGCAGGCATCCAATCCGATTCGCTCGCGGCGGACCCGGGCGACCTGCCCATGATCGGGCCTCCGCCAGAGGAACCGCCGCCACCTGCCAGCGCGACAACCGCCGGCGTGGAGGACGAGTCATGAGCGCTTTCGCGATTGCTCAAACTGCCCGGTCCATAACGCAGCGCCGATTCACAAGAGCCCACGCCTGGATTGGCATCCTGGCGGTTTTATTGGTGCTGGGCTCGACTCCGGTGGTCCAGGCTCAAACGCCCTATACCAATCAGATCCCCCCGAGCTACGACACCGCCGGAAACCTGCTGCGGCAGGGGTACATCTTCAAGGTACACGACCATTGGCCGCGCTTTGCCGGATACCGGCAACTGCGATTCGAACTGCAGGCCAATCCGCCGCTGGCCGAAGATGCGACGGTGACCATCCGTTACCACGCGTACTACTACTCCGTGCAGCCGACGCTGCAAGTGGAGCAGGACTTTGTGTTGCCGGCAGGCAAGCGCACCTCCACGCAGTTTGCGATGTCGATGCCAAGCTACAGTCGCTTGTCCCATAGCGTGGCCCAGGTCTGGATCAACGGCATCTCGCAGCCCGAGTTGCATACGATCGTCCAAAACGGCGGCGATCGCTACCAGAACCATTTTCAGGTGCTGAACTTAACAAAGCAGTGGGGCGCGCCCGTTGGGTCGCAACCAGTCAATCTGCCCGGCGTACATGCGATGACGATCACGCAGATGCCGCCGGAGGCGCTTTCGTCGCACTGGCTCGACTACACGTCGTTCGATGTGATGTGTATCCGCATCGACCAGTTGCAGGATTTGATCACCCAGCAGCCCCAGGTGTGGCATGCGATCCGCCACTGGGTCGCCGCCGGCGGCAATTTATGGATCGACCAGCTAGGAAACGTGTCGATCGATAACAAGGGTTACGACCGTCGAAGCTGGCCCGAGGTTGCCCAGTTGCTAGGCCTGCCTGAAGATGGCCTCATCGAGGACACGCCCTCTCCGCAGGCAACGTGGCAAACAGTGCGGCTGGAATATTACCCGGCCTGGCATGAGTCGCCGTACGACAACGCCCTGCTGGTGCCCAATCTCGGCGGGCACCGATCCAGGAACCACCCAGCGGGCCTGTTTTCACCGATGGTCATGCCGATACAAGGATCCGACGGGAAATGGACGCTTGAGGAGACGCCCCCCAAGTTCTCTCCCACCGATCCGATGTTCGATGAGGTTTACGGTGACGAATATGTCATCTCCCGCTTGGCCAACGGTAGTTCTCTCGAAGAACAGAGCAAACTCGGCTGGCGACTAAACACATTTGGAGCCAAGTATTTACAAGGGGTTCGCGAGAGCTCCTTGGGGTTAGGGCATGTAACCCTGTTCGCCGAGCCGTGGGAAAATCACGTGCGCGAATTCGGCAGCGGCCAACTGGTACCCGATTATGCCTCGCACTTGCGCATGCACTTCGCAACCACCGGTGACATGACGCGGAGTAATTACAGCAGCTTCTGGGATTGGGTGATCCCCGGTGTCGGTCAACCGCCGGTGCTCTTGTTTCAGGTGCTGATCTCGCTGTTTGTGGTCGCGATCGGACCGCTCAATTACTTCATGCTCCGCCGCAAGGGGCGGCTGCACCTGTTGGTGGTGACGGTCCCGCTGTCGGCAGTCGTGGCTACCGGAGGATTGGTCGGTTACGCCGCCCTGGCCGAGGGCTTTGATACGCGCGTTCGCGTGCGCAGCTTCACCTACCTCGACCAGGCGCGCGGCGAGGCTGCCTGTTGGTCGCGGCAGACCTACTTCGCTGGGGTCGCTCCGTCCGAGGGTCTGCGGTTTCCCGCCGATGTAGCCGTGTATCGCTACTCGTCGGGTTCGCGAGAGAATGACAACTTGCGACTTGAAACGGTGTGGGATGCCAACCAGCACCTGGCCGCAGGCTGGATCCAATCGCGCACCATGGCCCAGTTCATGTGCCTGCGATCGCGGGCAACCACGGCGGCCTTACAGATCGAAAGCCAGGCCGGCACCCCGCCGCACGTGACCAATCAACTGGGTACGCACGTAACGGCGCTGCTGCTGAGCGACGACAGCGGCAATATCTATGCGGCCCTGAACCTGGCCAACGGTGACCAGGCCGTGCTGCAAGCTAACCAGGTTGCCGACGCCTGCACCGCCATCGGCGACACGATTAACGCGAACGCCCTTGGCATGGATCATCCCAGTGGTGCCGGCAATCGCGGAAACGATTACCTGGAATGGTTGATCACGCGGGTCGAATCGGACACCGCCGCGATCCAACGCCAGAGCTTGCCACTGGCGCCGCGGACCTACGTGGCCCTGGTCGAGAAGTCGCCCGAGGTTGCCATCGGCTGCGATGCCGATCAGGAGCACAGTCTGCACCTGATCTGGGGCCGCTGGTAGCAGCAGCCACCCGCCCTCACCCATTGAACGATCTAAACCGCAAGGATAATTCGGCTCATGCGTCCGATGATCCAGTTCCAGAACCTGCACCGTTACTTCGGCTCAACCCGGGCGGTCAGCGGCATTTCGTTTGAAGTGCAGCGAGGTCAGGTATTCGGCTACATCGGTCCCAACGGCGCCGGCAAAACCACCAGCATGCGGATCCTGGCCACGCTCGACATCCCCACCCAGGGCGATGCCTATGTGGATGGCTTCTCGGTAGTCGACGACCCAGATCGCGTGCGGCACCGCCTGGGGTTCATGCCCGACTTCTTTGGCACCTACGCCAACGTGAACGTCCGCGAGTACCTGGACTTCTTCGCCCGGGCCTACAACCTGCGGGGCCGGCAGCGGCTTACCGCCATCCATCGCACGATGGAGTTCACGCAACTGGACGAACTGGCCGAGAAACCGATCAACGGGCTATCCAAAGGCATGAAGCAGCGGCTTTGCCTGGGCCGCACCTTGATCCACGATCCGCCCGTGCTGGTGCTCGATGAACCGGCAGCCGGGCTTGATCCCCGGGCGCGGATCGAACTGCGGCAGATCATTCGCCGCCTGGCGGCCGAAGGCAAAACAGTGCTGATCAGTTCGCACATCCTCACCGAACTGGCCGAAATGTGCGACGCCGTGGGCATCATTGAGCGCGGCCGGCTACTGGCGGTGGGCACCGTGGACGAAATCCAGAAAGCGCAACCGGGGCAGAACGCCGTCCGCCTCCGCGTGCTGGGCGAGGTTGAGCCGCTGCTGGCGTGGCTCCAGGAGCGGATCGTGCTGCACCAGTACCGGACCGACGGCCAGCAGTTGATGTTCACCCACGACGGCGACCGCGAAAGCGAAGCCGACCTGCTCCGCGACCTGGTGCTGGCGGGCTTCCGCATCGTCGAGTTCGGCAGCGACCGGCGCTCGCTCGAAGACGTGTTCATGCAAGTCACCAAGGGGCAGGTCCAATGACCACCGCTGAAACTTCCCCCGCCATCGCCGGCAGCGAACGCGGCTTCTGGGCCTGGCTCGATGGCTGGACACAGCGGGCGGGCGAGTACCTCAACCCGATCCTCGTCAAAGAAACGCGGCAAGCCCTCAAGAGCCGGCAGTTCCTCATCACCTTCAGCCTGGTGCTGTTGTGCGGTTGGGTATGGTCGATTGGTGGGCTGGTGCTGACGGGAACCATCCATGGGGAGCAAGGGGGCCGGGAACTATTTGCCGGCTACTTCTTCATCTTGGGTTTTCCGCTGCTGGTGATGGTGCCATTTGGCGCCTTTCGCTCGCTGGCCGCCGAGTGGGAAGACAACACCTACGAACTGCTGTCGATCAGCGCGCTGAAGCCGCACCAGATCGTCAGCGGCAAGCTGGGTAGTTCGCTGCTGCAGATGGCGGTGTACCTCTCGGCCATTGCGCCGTGCCTGGGGTTCACCTTTCTGCTCCAGGGGATCGATCTGCCCACCATTTTGTTTCTGCTCTTTTGGATGGTGATCAACTCGATCACGGCCACGCTGCTGGCGCTGTGCCTGGCCACGATCAGCCGGGCCCGGCACTGGCAGATCGTCATGTCGGTGGCACTGATTGCCGGCTGTCTGTGGAACTTTGGCGTGTTCTGCGGCGTGCTGACCGAAGAAGTGGTATTCAGCCGCTACGGCTCAATATTCTTGAACGAGCCTGAGATCTGGGCCATCAATGGCATGCTGTTGACGGCCGCCGCCGGCTACGGGGCAATGTTCTTTCTGATTGCCCGGGCTTCGCTCCTGTTCCCCAGCGAGAACCGCTCGACGGCCCTGCGGATCTGCCTGGTGGTGCAGTACCTGCTGTTTTTGGCGTGGGGGTTCTGGGTCTGGCTGTTCATCGACCCCGACCTGGAAGCCCTGGTGGCCTTTGGCATCCTGATCGGCCTGCACTGGTGGGCGGCCGGTGCCTTTCTGATTGGCGAGCGGCCCGAGCTATCGAAGCGGGCTCGCCGTCGCTTGCCGCAGAGTTTCCTGGGGCGAATGTTCTGGACCACTTTCAACCCCGGTTCCGGCACCGGCTATCTGTTCGCGCTGGGCAACCTGGCCAGTGCCCTGATTGTGCTGGCGGCGGCACCTACCGTGCTGAAGGCGCTAGAGCCCTCGGCAACCTCGTGGGTCAACAGGTCCCCTGAGTACGCCCAGCGGCTTGTCAACTTCTTGGTCGTGGGGTTCTGCTATGTGGCCATTTACCTGGGCGTGGCCCGGCTGATCGTGTTAGTGGCCCGCCGCTTCACCGAGGTCGGCATGCTGTTTACGGTGCTGATTCAAATCCTGCTGTTGTTGGCAGGCACGCTGGTGCCGGTGCTGGCCCAGGCCTGGATCGCTCCCAGGATGAACTATACGCTGATCCAGATATTCAATCCGTTTTGGACGCTGGTGGAAGTGATGTGGCCCGGCGTCACTGGCTTGCCTGAGTTGCCGGTGCTGCTGGGTGTGCTGCCCACCATGGCGTTTCTCATCGTGATGCTCAACGTGCGGAGTATCGGGCGCGAACTGCGGCAACTGCACGTCGACGCGCCGCAGCGTGTGCTGGAAGAAGAGGCGCTGCTGCATCCCCAGCCCGAACCCGAGCCTTACCGCAGCCCCTGGGACGATGACGAGGCGGCTGCTAGATTGACGAGTGCGCCCGACGCGTACGCGGCTTTAAGGAGCTGCCGAACCCGGCAACCCGCGCACGTGTCTTGGCTGAACGTCCGGGCCACGGCCTGTCCCGTTCGTGCCACGGCTCTGTGAGCCGTGCTTAATGTGCGTAGGTACAGCGGCTCTGTGAGCCGTGCCTGCCTCAGCCCGATCCTCCACCCGACTTCCCAACCTACCCCCTGGTAAGCGTCCCATGTCCGAGCGTTGGCTTGCCGATCGTCTTTCGCAGTTTGACAGTTCCGGCATCCGCAAGGTATTCGATCTTGCCGCGAATCTTGAGAACCCGATCAACCTTTCGATCGGCCAGCCGGACTTTCCCGTACCCGGCCAGAGCAAAGCGGCCGCCATCCAGGCGAGCCGCGCGGACCGCCACGGCTCCGCGGTCACGCA
>CAZEEG010000179.1:0-9103 GCA_964511065.1 uncultured Pirellulales bacterium
GGACCGTGGCACTGGAAGCACCGGTCGGAGAGGATCGGCAGCACCTCGCGATTGAAATCAACCGCCACGGCAGACGACGCCACGCCAGACGACGCTTGCGCAGCAGCGCTGGGCTCGGCGGCCCAGGTCGGGCAACCGGCCAACAGCAAACCGGCAGCCCCCAACCAGGTCTGCGAAACCATCCAAGCCAGCGGGCGCATCGATCGGGCTGTGTGAGACATACCACGAACTTGCAGAAGACCAGGTGGGGTTCAGTGGCAGGTGTGCGGCTGCGCGGCCAGAACCGCGCAGCGGCACGTCCCTTGGCGGCGACATTCATCGGGCTGGCCACAGTATACCCCAAATGGGGGTTGTTCGCGCGTTTTTTGAAAGAGGCGGGATCGCAGCGCCGCGGGCGCCGACTGCCGAAGGTTCCGCCATGCTCCGGTGGTGTTGAAGCAATGGCGCCGAGCACCTACGACTCCGTGAGCGAGGGGCGTGCCGTCCGCATCTCAGCCCAGTTCCGCGCTGGGCGATGTGCATTGCGGTGCAAATCGTGCCGGTGAATCGTGATGGCGAATCGTTTTGAATGCCGCAAGTCCCGGGCACTATACTGCGCCAGTACCGTATCACTGGCGCGGTTCAGCATGTGAGTCGCCACCAAGAGCCACCCGATGGGTCCGTGCATGCATCTATATCGGGACCATTCGGCCGCACCGCCATCCCATCATCGCGAAATTGTTTTGCGGAAGGTCTAACCATGGCTCGAAGGTATGTGAGCGTGTTGCGGCTGATCGCGGTCTTGCGGCTCCCGGTAATCCTGTTCGCCGTTGACGTTCTGCCACCCGCTGTACTTGCTGAATCGCCTGAGGAACCCTCCGAAAGCCAGTTTGCCGAGCAGGTGCGGAGGTTGGAATCGCCGGATGCCACGCAGCGCCTGGACGCCCATCGCTGGATCGGCCAATACACTGCCAGCGAGGCGGCGCAGATGGCCATCCCGGCGCTACGGAAGGCGGTTGTCGAAGAACCGGACATTGACACGCGCCGGCAGGCGATTCGCAACTTGTGGCGGATTTGCCACGATGGCAATCGGCCATGCCCGATCGAAATCGTCAAAACGGTTTACGACGGCGAAGCGCTCGTGCGTTACGAGGCCATGATCGGTGCCGAACTGTTTGAGCAGTTCGACGATGGATCCGTGGAAGTGATGCTACAGGGGACCAGGCACCAGGACCCGTTCTTCCGCATCAACAGTCTGCTGCTGTTGATGGCCGCGGCACCGTCCGACGCCCGCGCCTTGGAAGCCATGGAGGTGGCAACGCGCGATCCCGATTGTGAGGTCCGACACATCGGGCACTACACCCGTTTCCGAGCCACGAAACAGCTTGAACCCTACCTGACCTACTTGATTCAACTTCGCGAGGAGTGGCTGTCGGCCACGCGTGAAAAGCCAGACGCGGACGTCGCCGGCGAACCCGATTCCGAAACGGCCAAGCGCAACTTGATTTTGATTGGTGCGGCGGTCCAACTGAGGGATTGGAGCGAATCCAAGGCCGAGGACATGGCCGCGGTCCTGCTGAAACTGCTCGACGCCAAGTCGCCTGTTCTGCGGCGGGGGGCAGCCAACCTCATCGCCACCACGGCCCACAAGCCAAAGCCTGCCCAGCCGCCGCTGCGTCTTTTCCAGATCGGCCAACCGACCGAAGGCGACCCATCACCGCCCGTTGAGTTACTTCAAGGACTCGATGACCTGGCTCAAGGTGCGGCTAGCACCGAACAGCCGCTGAAATCAACGCTGGAGAAATCCAAGCTGGCCGTTCGGCTCCAGCGGGCAGGGGCGTTGGAAAAGCTGCGAAACCTGGCGAACAGCGATACCGACCCGAGTGTGCGCCAAGCGGCACTGGTGGCAGGCAACCAACTGTCTGCGCCGGAACATCCCCAGTAGCGCACCGGAAATGCCTTGAGCCCTCGGGCCGCCGCGGCAGCGGTCCATTCCAGCGGCATCCGGGGGGCTGTAGCATCGGCTCGCCCCGCTTGTCGATATGGCGGTGTTTCCTATAATCACCGCAGGAAGAACCACGAGTTATCGGATTGCGCAGATCACCGCCTCGGCTGTACCTTTGCCGAGAACCTAACCCAATGGAGAAACGTCATGGGCAAAGTCGCCGAGATTACCGACGCCAATTTCGCATCGGAAGTGTTGCAGTCGGACCAGGTGGTGCTGGTTGATTTCTGGGCTCCCTGGTGCGGCCCATGCCGTCAAATTGCCCCGGTGATTGAAGAATTGGCCGAGGAATACTCCGGCTCCGTCAAAGTGACCAAGCTGAACATCGACGACAGCCCCAACTCGGCCCGCGAGTACGGAGTGTCCAGCATTCCCACCTTGATGGTGTTCAAGGGGGGCGAGGTCGTGCAGCGTTTCGTGGGCGTGCAGCCGAAGAACCGCCTGCAACAGGCCCTCGACGCCGCCAAGTAACCCCCCGCCGTGCGGCGGCGCGTGCTGAGGGCCGAGAACCGGCACGGCCAACGCAAGCGTACAGAATCAAACCGCAAGGCAAGCCACCTGGTTTTGCCTTGCGGTTTCTTGTTGGCCGCCGATCTTGTGTACCCCGCGTGGCGGATTCCGTGAGTGGGTTTGCCGGTTCTATTGTGCTGCCGAACGTGTCCCCTGGGGCGAGCCCTCGATCAACTTGCCAAACGGCAGCGGGCGACCCGCCACGGAAAAACCCAACAGATACAGTTCTTTCTTGAGTTGTCGGAATGCGCCGAAACTGTCCGGGTAGGTCCACACGGTGACGGTGGTTCGGGCCGGGTCGTACTGCATCAGCATCCGGCGGAACTCCGATTGGCGTTGCAGGCATGTTTCCACGGGAACGCCCAGCGTCTGCGAGTCGGGAATGAACGTGATCCGGGTGACCTGGGCGGCATTCATCATGCCGGCCAGCGCGGGATCGGTGGGCACCGATAGCCGCTCCATCGTGTAACGGAGCTTGAATCCCTGTACCGGGCCGACGACGCCGGTCAGCTCGGGACTGGTCCGCATCAGATCCAGTTTGCTGCGGATTTCGCGCTTCACCTGGCCGGCCAATTCTTCCAGGGGCACATACGCCAGGCGACCGCCCATCAACTGGAAATGAACTTCTGGCCCCCTAACCGATTGCGAGATCGGCGTAGGCGACGGTTCAATCTGTACGGTCTTGCGGGGCTTGTTGGCCGCTTCTTCCAATTCTTGCAGCAGTTGACTGAGCCGGCCTTGCTGCTGTTGGACTTCGTCCTGCCGCTCCGCCCGTCGCTGCTCGTGCTGGGCAACCTGGCGTTCCAGGTCCGAGGTCCGGTCGGTGATCACCGTCCGCAGGGCGGCTACGCGGCTTTCGATGGTTTCCATCAGCAGTGCTTGCTGTTGCCGCTGGGCGAGAAGCCGCTGGGCTTCGTTGGCCAGTTGGGCCTGCTCGTCGGCCAGGGCCTGCACTTCGTGCCGCGCGGCTTGTACGTCGGGCAGGGTTTCAGAGGGCGGCGCTGCGGGCTCACCGCCAAACTCCTTCACCCTCACGCCCGTCACCATCACCAGAATGATCAGAATCCCGACAATGTTGGCGACGACGTCGAGGAACGAATCGTTCCCCGGTTCGAGTGCTTCACCTTGTCGCGACCTGGCCATAGCGGTACCTGCTCAACGAATGACCGGCGATCAACGGGAACCTGAGTCGGCTGGATGTTCCGGTAAGCTCAATGCGAAACCATTTGCACGCGAGGCAACGATCGAACCGGGCGAGCGTGCGCCGCCCACTCGTCCACTACCGCTGCATGGATTCCTGCGGCTTCGATTTCGCGGCGTTTCGGTCGCGGATCGCAAACCCACTGCGATCGAACAGCACCTGAAGATCGCGGAACCGTTGCTCTGCCCCGGGCACAACATCCACGTGCAGCACCGGTTGCCAGTGCATGCCATAACCGGCGATTCCCCAGTGTTCCATGTCCTGCCAGACCGCATTCCGAATCTCATACGCTGCGGCGGCCGTGGCGCCGCGCAGCGGAACCAACTGCGTCACCCGGCCCGTCTCCGAAAGCAGCAGCATCCGATCGGGTTCCAAGCGGACCCGGATATCGCGCCACACGGCCACGCTGCGGGCGCTGCTGTGGGGCAGGGCCCAGTTGCTGCCGGCCGTGGCCGCAATGCTGCGCGTGGCCGGGGGATGCTGCATGGTCACTTGCGGCATTCCGCCGGTTGCTCCGTCCGAGGGCGAACCGCCCGCAGCGCCACCTGCCGCGCCGGCGCTCATTGCGCCCGGCCGCGCCGTGCCACCGCCGGCGCTGGTGCCGTCGGCACTTTCCGAGGGTGGACCGCTCGCCCCAAATCCTGAGGATGCGGCTTCGCTGGCGTTCGTGCCCGCCGCCCCGGCGTGCATGCCTGCCATGTCGGAGTTGGTGCTGTTATCTCCCTGAGCCGACGATCCGGCCGGGTGTTCCGACGTTCCACCTGCGGGTGAAGTTCCCGACAGGTCGAGATCGGCGTAAGGGTTGCTGCTGGTGCGCGACTGGCGATTGCCCCGGCTCCAGCCATAGCCGCCGCCTGAAGCCAGCGCATCGCTGCTGGGCCGTTCACCGCCGGTGACCCAGTAGCCACGTTCCGCCGAGTTGCCGCCGGGGGCGAAGCTGCCGGCATGGGAACCGCCCTGGGGACGAGCGCCTGCCCGATCAGCATCCGCATGGCCGTGGCCATTTGCTGGGTTTCTCCCCATGAAGCTTCCGCTGGCCTGGTTTCCTCCGCCCTGGGCTGAATGCAGCCCCGCAGGGTTGTCCAGGGAACCGCGACCCGTCTGCGTGAGGGGGAGCGCTTCAGCCGATGCGGCTCCCTGGCCAGCCGATAAGCCTGGCAGCGCGGATGCGGACCAATCGGCCGCCCCGTAGGGGGTGCTGCTATATCCGCCCGGGTTGGGGTAACGAGGCCCGGCTAAACTCCCCGATGCCGCCCCGTGCTCGCCGGGCAAGCTGGTGTACGAGGTATCACCGGCCCCTGCGCCGTTGAACGAATCGCTCATCGGACCGCCCAAACCGCCAGAGCCACCCAGCGCAGCGCCCCCCGTGCCGCTGGGAAGTGCGTTGCCTGCGGCGAACGGTTGATCGGGATAGCCTCCGCGGCCTGTTTCTCGGGCGTTGCCTTGTGGATCGGCATGGTAGCGGTCGGGCAGCGATGCCGACGTACCGCGTTCGCCGCCATCGACCATTTGCAGGCCGCCACCGGTGGCCGAGAGCGAGAACGAAGGCGGCTTGCCGCGAACGAGGCTGGGCCGGGTTTGCAGTTCGCGCAGCAGTTGTCGCCGCGCCATCTGGATGGCTTCCAATTGTTTCCGCGCCAGTTGCTTGTCGGAGGGTGGAAGTTCCAGTTCCCAATCCTGTTCGATGAACTCGTAGCCGTATTGGCTGCGAAAATGCTGCAACGCTTCCAGCACCTTGTAGTAGGACTCAATGCCGTCGGGCCGGACCAGCAGCATCGGGTAGGCATACCCGCGATGCAGCGGTTCCAGTTCCTCGAAATGGTCGATGGTTGCCAGGATGGCCGCATTGAGGGGGCTTAATGCACGGCTATGGATGAAGTCGGCCGGGCGCAGTTCGATGCCTTCGGGCTGCAGGATCACGCGGTCGGCACAGCACTCAATGTAGATGGGCCGGCGATCGGTGCCGCTGCGTCCGCCATAGGGCAAGATGGCGAAGGTCTTGCCGTTGCCGTGTTTCTGGTTGGCCGCGCGGATGGCCTCTTCCACTTCGCCGATCCGGCGGCGGTACCACTGGAGTTGTTGTTCCAAATCGTCGTGCGATTGTTTTGCGACCACGGCGGGCAATTTGGCCGATTGTTGCTGGAGCTGGGCCAGTTCGTTCTCCAGCGCGGCGATGCGCGCGGAAAGGGCGTCCAGTTCGCGCCGCCGGGCAGCGATCTGGGCCTGGAGGCTTTCGCGCTGGGCCAGGGCGGCCTCGCGCTGCTGTTGAAGTTGGGCCGCTTCGGCCAGGGCCTCTTGCCGCTGCTGCTCCCACTGCTCGCGCTGCGCGGTTTCCTGACGCTCGGCCTGGGAGCGCGCCTGCTGCGCAATGACCACCAGCACCACGATGAGCGAACCCATCGTGCATAGCAGGACGGCCAGGAAGGGGAACAACGATACGCTCGTCGCCCCCCGTGCGCGAGCGGGTCGCTTCATGCCGCGTGCCCCATCTCCGAGTCGTTACCGTTCAATTGGCGGCCGGGCAGCGCATGACTGAGCCGGGCATTGAGCAGATGGATGACCGCCGACAGGCTTTCCATCGTACCTTCCAGATTGAGCACGGTCGAAACGGTCGCCAGGTTGCGCTGCAGCGAGTCTTCCAGGCGGTTCATGTCGCCCAGGCCTTCAATCAGCCGCTGCAAAAGCTGGCATTGCTGCTGCTGAATCTGCCGCTCGGCCGCGGCATCCTCGGCGGCCGCTGCCAGCGCCTGGCGCACCTGGTCCCAGTGCTGATGGTTGCGTTCGGCCAGCGACTCGGTTGAAGCCTGGACGTGCCGGGCGTGCTCGAGCAGCCCTTGCGTGAGCGCGCTCCCCAAGGCATCTTCCAGCAGTTGGCGGCCGGCGGATTGCGTTTCGTTCCAGCGTTCTTCGGCCCGAACCATGGCCTGCTCCCACAGCCTGGCTTGCCGCTGCACAAGCTCTTCGGTGGCGTGGAGCATGGCATCGGCCATGCGGCGAATGGCCATGAACTGCGGATCGCCGCCGGTACCGCTTTCCTGGAACCGGCCCGATAGCTCCCGGGATGCCCTGGCATCGACCAGTTCCAGGAGCCTGGTTTCCTGCTTGTCTACGGCAAACTTGCCGAACATCAGCACCATGGAGAGCGAGAGTGCCAGGGCCGTGGTGTCGAAGGCCACGCCCAATGCCGCGACGACTTCTGAGAGCGAGGATTCCAGCGAGGCTGGATCGAGGTTGGCAATCGCCATCGTGATGCCGATCACCGTGCCCAGGAAGCCCAGGATCGGAATGGCCCAGATGATGACGTTGACCAGGGCATAACTGGCATAGGCCCGGTCGCCGTCCTGCTCGCTGAGGTATTTCAGTTCCTGATCGAGCGTGTCGGCGGTGCCTTTCTGCTGGACGTGCGTCAGCCCTTCGCGGAGCCGCCCCACCAGGTAATCGGCCTGCTGCCGCGCCGGCAGCGCCTCCAGTTGTGCCAGCAGGGCAGGGCAGTCGTCCGCGGTTTGCCCGCCCTCGGGAATGTCGCCCAAGACGCTATCGCGCAGCCGCCCGAACTGGCCCATGATCTGGCCGCGCTTTATCACCAGGGCAGCCATGGCCACAAAGAACATGGCCACTTCGCAGTATTCCACCGGATGCCCGCCGGCGTAGCGCATCAAGAACTGATGGGCTTCGGCGCCGAGCAGCGTTTCGAAGACACCGCCCAACAGCAGGGCATAAAAGCCGGCCGTGAGCACGGCTCCCCACACGATTGGCGAAGCACCAAATGTACGCGTCTTTCGCTTGGGCTTGGACACCGCTGCCATCCTTTGCAAGTGGTGTGCGAATGATCGTGCCATATGCCATAGGTCACGGCACCGTTCACGGCACCGCGGCGCGCCTGCTGCCGATGCTCGGCCGCTTCAGATTGCGGGAGACAACGTGCTGCGGAAAGTCGCCGGCCCGCTGCCACTGCTAGTGCGATCCGGGCCTACGGTAGCCATACGTCCGCGCAAGGTGGCACTGTCCCCATGATCGGCGCATTTGACAAAACCGATACAGCGAAATCGCGAAAAGCGAAAGCCCGACTCGCCGGGGGAGCTGCCGCCATTGCTATCGACGCCCTATTATTCCCTCGCATCGCCGCATTCATTGCAGCCAGGGCTGCCATCCCGTCGCGCTGAGATGCCCCCGCCCCCCCCTATGGCCGGCAGCCATGCTGGCATCATCAGACCGCGCTTGGCAGGCTGCCTTTCCCCCCCTTCAAAGCTGCGAAACGCGCCCCCTCAAGCTAGGGTTTCAAAGAGTGGTGAGCAACAGGCAACGCAACGCCGCGCAGCATCGCGGGCGTGGCCTGCTCTGCCAGCACGAGGAAACCAACACGATCGAGGCCCGGCGGTGACGACGCATACCCACGCCCATTCCGGTTCGGAGCGATCTGCCTGCGACACGCCAGCAGTGCCGGCCGATGCGGCCGTGGCCACCATCGTGGGCGAAATGACCGGCGACGATGGCCCTGCAACCCGCGGCAACGCCGCCGAAGCAAACCTCGCAGCAGCGCCCCGTAAGCCGCGCCGAGTGCTGCACCTGATCAACGGCGAGCATTTTGCGGGTGCAGAACGTGTCCAGGATCTGCTGGCCCTGTCGCTGCCGGCGTTCGGATACGAAGTGGAGTTTGCCCGCGTGCTGCCAGGCCGTTTCGACCAGGCCCGGCGTTCGACCGTTGCCCTGCACGAACTGCCGATGGGCAGCAAATTGGATCTGCGGCCAGCCTGGAAACTGGCTCGCCTGCTGCGCCGGGGCGACTTTGCCTGCCTGCACACGCACACGCCGCGCACGGTGATGGTAGGGCGGTTGGCGGCCAGCCTTGCCCGCATCCCCCTGGTCCATCACCTGCACGGGCAGACGGCGACCGAAGTGACGGGCACGCTGAAAACCCGCTTCTATGCGTGGCTGGAACGACGCTGTTTCCGCAAGGCAGCCCGGGTGATCGCAGTTTCAGAAACATCGCGGCAATACCTGCTTCGGCAAGGTGTACCGTCGCAGCACATCGCCCTGGTTCCCAATGGCGTTCCTTCACCTGCGGCACTCCCGGAGTTGGCACCGCCCAATGCCCATTGGCAGCTAGGCACCGTGGGCCTGTTCCGTCCCCGCAAGGGGCTGGAAACCCTGCTCGAAGCCCTGGCCCTGGCGAGGCAGCAAGGCCTGCCGGTGCGCTGGCGGGGCATCGGTCCGTTCGAAACGGCGGAATATGAAAGCGACGTCCGGCGGCGGGCGGTGAACTTAGGCTTGGGCGATGGCCGCAGTGAAGAGGGCCCCGTCTACTTGGCTGGTTTCTGTAGCGACGTGCCGGCGGCCCTGGCGCAGTTGGACCTGTTCATCTTCCCCAGCATCCTGCCCGAAGGGATGCCGATGGTGGTGCTGGAAGC
>CAZEEG010000180.1:0-3328 GCA_964511065.1 uncultured Pirellulales bacterium
CCAGCAACTGCTGCATCTGGGGATCGTGCAACGTGTGGTGCTGGAGAATCCGCAGCAACGACCGCGACTGTGCCGTGGTATCCAGTCGGGCATAAATCTGCTGCCCGCTGGGCGAGGCCAGGGCCACGTTCACGCCGCACTGCGCAAGTAGCCGCCAGGCAGCGGCTGAAATCTCGACGGCACCATAGACCATGAGCAGTTCCAGGCCTTGGGCATTGAGCGCGACTTGCCGGCCAGAGTCGGTCTCGATGCCTAGCCGGCCCTGCACCACGTGCAGATGGCCCGGGCCGACGACATGGGCAATGGGCGAGGCCACGGCGGGAATGGCCACGGCGGAACCGCGGGAACGTGCGAGAATTTTCAACAATGACTTCATGGTTGTCACCGTGTCGAGTTGGCACCGCGCGGCCGACGTTGCCAACAGAACTTGGAAATGTCAGATGGCATGTTCACGCGAGTCCATCCTCGAAGATGAGCATCTGCCGCGGCGAAATGACGACAAATTGAGCCTGGCCCGGCATCGCACATCCGGCATCCCAGCGGTGCAGGTGGCGGCTGGTGTGAATGGGCCAGGATTGCACGCGGTCTTCGTGGGGATCGATCAGCTTCAACAGGTCGCGCTGGATGCCGCGCAGTTGTGCAGGTTCGCCCTCGAAGAGGAAGACCGATTTCTGCACGCGCTCGGCATGTTGCTCCAAACAGCGGGCCACTTCGCGCAGCCGCTTGGGATCGGCAATGTCGTAGGCGATGAGGAACAGCATGGATCGACCGCTGTTTTTTGGGACGGTCATGAGTCGCCGAAGACTTGTGGGGAACCGCCGGATAAAAGCCGGTCGTTGGCTTGGAGTTCTTCGATCGAATCGGCCAATGCCAGTCCGATTGCCGAGAGGTCGTGGCAGGCAGCGGGCAGGAGCCGCTTACACTCACCGGGGCCCTCAGGCATCCATGCGTAGCCCATCCCTCCTCGGTATGAATGCGTCTGTTAAGTAGACGCTTGAGGCGTGCCGTTCTTGGCCGGCTCTGGCTGCAAAGGCCTGCGCGACTTGCGCCGCCAGGTCCGCAAAACCACCAGAACGGCTATGCCTCCACCGGCCAGCAGGAAGATGCGCGTCCAATTGATGCTGCGGGCAATCTCGCGTCCCAAGGCCTTGCCGCCCTCGACGACCGGGACGGCAATCGTCGAAGCGAGCGTCGCCACGCCGTTGATGTACGGTTCGGGATCGGCCAGGAAGGCGGCCAGCACGGCGGCCGTGGCCAGTTTGCCCTTGTGGTTCCAGATAAACTCCATCGCCCGATCGCCGTAGCGGCCGACCACGCCCAGCAATTCATCGGTACGGCCGATGCGGGCCAGGTCGCCGCTTTTGTGCATGAGGGCCAGGCGGCGGGCGTTGCGATCGCCCACCTTGGCCAGGGCCTTGGCGGCGGGAGCGTGCAGGGCTTCGATCAGGTCGGCCGCCAGGGTGCGGTGCTTCATCAGGGCCTGGGCGGCATCGTCGCCGTAGCGCACGAACATGGCCAAGCGGTTCGGTTTGGCCACCACCCAGACGGCTTCATCGCCATAGCGGGCCATCAGCTTCACGACTTGGGGGCCATGTTTGCCGGCATCGTCGGCCAGGGTGATCGCCCGCATGCCAACTTTCTGGACGGCAGGCAGGATGTCGTCGCCATGCTTGGCCGCGGCGCTGGTCATGCGGGCCGCAGCGGATTCGATGGCTTCGGAGGTGACTTCGCGCCCGCCTTTACCGAGTACCTTCTTGGCCACGGCCTTGGCGGCTTGAGTCGTCACGCCAGCTTGGGCGGCCGGGCCGCCGGCGATCAGCAGCAGCATCGCGATCAGGCTGTAACCGGCGATTTGGCGGGTACAGCCAGGGAGATTGCGACGCAACAAGGCGGCAGATGCAAGTGTCGGGATGTTCATCGGGTATGCTGTGCTCCAACACGTGTGAGAAATGACGGATCGCGGGCTTGAGTCGCCGCGACGCTGTTCACTCGGTCCAATCTTCCAGCGCTTGGATAACCACCTTTTGGCGCACCTCATTGCGTTTGGCGGCCGCGGCGGTCAGCGTTTTCTTGAGGCCCTGCGGGCCATCAATCAATTCGCTTTGCAGTTGTTTCAATTGGCCATCGATCTTGGCAGCCAATTCGCCAGTAGGATCGGCCCACCAGTCCCAAATCGTGGTGACGATCCAGTCGATCACGATGCCGACTGCGATGGAGGCTCCGAAGGTGGCCCAGGACGCACTGGTCCCGGCGCCCAAGATGGCGGTGGAAATGCCCAACCGCGCTGCCACGTTGAGAACGATCTGTGCGGCGATCTCCGAGGCCGTAAACTGCAGCACGTCGTAAAGGGTGTCTTTCCCCGCCTCTTGAGCGGCCTGTTGCAGTAGGCTCTGAATCCGCTGTTGAAGTTCTTCCTTGGAAACCGGCGGCCCCGTCTGCAGCTTGAGGCTTTCCAGGTCGGCGCCAAGGTCGATCAGGACCTGGTTCTCAATGTCCTGCTGCATCCGCTGGAACTCAGCGATGGCGCCTTCAATCTGCCGGCTCAATGCCTGGCCAGAAAACACGTGCCGCTCGAACGACTCACGCATGAAGGTTGAATGCCGATCGCCACGGGTCCCGGGCAGGCAGTCAACCATCAGCCGCCACTTGCTGGACCAGGATAGGGCCGCTTCCGCGAAGGGGCGGGTGCCCTTGCGGGCCTGTTTGAAGGTTTCCTGCAGCGGCCCCAGACATTTTTCCGCGGCCGCCACGGCTTCGCGATCGGCCTCGGCGAGTCGCTGCTTGGCACGGGCCAGGACGGCTTCGAGCTTGGCCTGCTGGCTTGCCCGCTTAATCGTTGCGGCGGCGGACTTGACGACGTCGGCGGCCACCGCCGCGCCATCGTAGCTTCCAGAGCGGCCGGCTTGTGCAGTCGTAACGGTGAAGGCAATCAGGCCCCCGCACAGGGTGAACGTCAGGAACCATGCCGTCCGTTTGTAGTTGGTGTGTTTCATAGCTGTGCGGGTTTGTCATGCTTCAATGGAGAATCCGGCGTTATCCACATATCTTATGACGCTCTGGAGAGCACAATTTCTCCTGAAAAATGACATATGACACTGGTGGGCGTTGCCAAATGTTCCTGTCACCTTATGCTCAGCAGGGCGGTGAGCATCAGCAGGTCAAGCAGCATACGAATCAGCAGGCGCAGAAAGTTCATGGCCGAACGCTCACTTGCGAAATTCGAGGCGGAACCAGATTGCCCAGGTGGGCCAACACGATGTTGCCATCGTGCCTGGTTTACACTCAAGAAACGCGGCTGGGCGCGCTGATCTGACAGCCAAATTCCGCC
>CAZEEG010000180.1:3428-9060 GCA_964511065.1 uncultured Pirellulales bacterium
AGGAGCACACGCAGGCGATTAGCCCAGTTCCAAGCTCCAGCCGCCCGCGCCGGCTACGCGATGCTGCCCTACGCGGAACCGCCCGCCCCAGTGCATCCAAGGAATGAGCGACCAGGGGACGTTCGAGAAGGTAGCGCCGCCTACGACGCCACGCAGTTCAAATCGCTGGCCGGTGCGATTGGAATAGCGTCTTTGTCGAAAGGTGGCATACGCTGCGTATTCGCACTGCACCTGCTCTGCCGCTTGTTTCAAGCCCGCAAAATTGGCATCCAATGGTTCTGCATACAGTGAAAATAGGGTGCCGACGATGCGCAGGCTTGCGCGGAACAAGTCGAGGAACTGCGGCTGTTCCAGGAAGCCGCGGTTACGCTTTGCATCGGGGGCTTTCAGAAACAGCGGACTGTTGAGATGCACCGTCACGCGGTCGACGACGCCCAGCCGCTTATCACAGCAGGCCGGCAAACCGGCGGCTGGCAGTTCGCCCTGAACGGGCGGGGCAAGATCGAGCAGTTCAAACGGCCGGCGTTCCACGCCCAAGCCACGGGCCATGCCGGCTTCAACCAGGCTGGCGAGCACCTCTTGCCGCTGAGAACTTGCGGCCTCGCCCACGAGCAGCAGTTCCAGGCCAAGCTGGCCGTCCCAACCGCGCCCTGGTGGCACCACCTGCGGAGCCAGGACCACGGCGCGGCTGGCCTGGTCGCGGCCCGAGAAGGAGCTCTGGTTCGACGGTTCCGACTCGAACGTCAACCCGTAGGAACACTGCTCCTGGTATTCGCAGCCCGTGCAGTAGCGCCAATGGGTGTTGCGGGTGAGCGGCGGATGCCGGCAGACCCGGTCTTTGAGTGCGGCGGCCGCAGCGCCCCGCAATGCGGGTCCGAGCCACGGCAAATACCGTCCCTGCGAGGAAATCTGCACTATGCCCCGCTGGGTGACGAAACGAAGTGTGGAACCGGCTGTTGCGTTCACGCTATATGTCTCGGCTGTCACGACCGGCTTAGGATATGCCGCTTGGGGGTTCGCTCATGCCCTTTATCGCTGGGTCGCCCCCGCAGATGATGATAGATGCCGACTCCAGCGGCAACCATCGCGATGCCTGCCCCGACGCCGACAATGACCGCGGTTGCCGAAATCGCCGCGGCTGAGGCCCCCGTGATGGTCACGCTAACAGGTCCCACGGCAGCGATGATAGTGCCGGCATGGTTCATCGTACGCTCCGTCCCCGGCCGGGGGCGTTAGGAAACATGGTCTACGGACCCAATGACAGAGTCTGGCGACACTGGGGAACCCTTTTGGGGGCCACCGAACCTCGCCGCTGAGCCTGGAAATGCGCGTCACGGGCGCGCAACATCCCGGGGAACCCTTTTTGGGTCAACCGAACCTCGCCGCTGGTTTCTTTTTGGCCACTTCGGGGCCCACCTGCGGCACGGAAGTACCCTTTTCAGATCAACCGAACTGGCTCTCATGTCACTGAGGGCTCGACGCCCGCAATGTCTGCCGCTGAGGTCTGCCGTTCTTACTCCTACCTCTCATACGCTCCGAGCCGGTCCTTTCTGACAACGCTTTTCAGAACATAGAGGTCGCCAATCGTTCGGCGACCGGAAATTGGTGGCACAACAATCAATGAGCGGTCCGGAGCAGGAACCAGGTATATCGCCTTGCAATCCGCGCGGAAGGCACGTTCTGGGCGGTGCTCAAGATACTTTTCGTCAAATGCTCTCAGCCTTGTCAAAACTGCGCTTTATCGACCGTTATGCAGATATACGAGCAACAACCACGCGAGAAGCATCCGCTCATGCACCAGACTGATTCAATCATTGAGCAGGTTGCCCAAATCCTCCACGATTCCCATGGCCTGATCGTGTCCGACGAGCGCATGGTCACCGACCGGCACCCTGGCACGTTCCGTTCGCCCGTGGACCTGCCCCTGGCGGCACCTGTTCAGGATTACGTGCAGAAGGCTTTCCCGGCGGGGCTTTACGAACACCAACACGCTGCCCTTGCGCATGTGCTGCGTGGCGAGCACACGGTGGTTGCCACGCGCACCTCCAGCGGCAAATCGCTGATCTACGCGCTGCCTGTGCTCGACAGTCTTTGCCGCGACAAGGACGCCACAGCACTGTTTCTGTATCCGCAGAAGGCACTGGCGGGCGACCAGTCGCTCAAGCTGAACGAATCAATCGTGGCAATTCCTGGCCTGGCGACGCACTTGCGAGACCGGCCCCTGTTTGCCAGTCGCTACGACGGCAGCACCGACACCGGCCTGCGTCCCCAGATTCGCCAGCAGGCACAAATCATCCTGACCAATCCCGAGATGCTGCACCTGGCCCTGCTGCAATACCACGGCCAGAATTGGTCCAGGTTCTTCCGTAATCTCAAGTACGTGGTCATCGACGAGTGCCATGCATACCGGGGCTTGTTCGGTACGGGGGTAGCCTGTCTCTTGCGGCGACTGCGTGCCGTGTGCGGCCAGCACGGCTCCTCTCCCATATTCGTGGCGACTTCCGCCACGGTTCATCGACCGCAACAGCACTTGGAGAAACTGACAGGTTGCCCGTTCCAACTGGTCGGCCCGGAGCGCGATGGCAGCCGCCAGGGCGCCAAGAAGTTTTGGATCGTAAGGGGTGAGGATCACTTCTACGACCTCGGGCGAAAGCTGGCCCTGGAACTGACCAGGCAGGGTTTGACCGTGTTGGCGTTCTGCGAGAGCCGGAAAGCCGCGGAGCGACTTACCTTTCGGGCCAAGTCCGACAGCGATACTCCCGATGAGGTCGAAGTCTACCGATCGGGCCTACAGGAGGACGAGCGCGCGAGAATCGAACAGGGGCTGCGAGACGGTAGCATACGACTGGTGTTCACAACTACGGCACTCGAGCTGGGCATCGACATCGGTGCCGTCGACGTCGTCGTAGGGATTGGCTTGCCCGCCAGCACCATGAGCCTTTGGCAGCGGGCCGGTCGGGCCGGGCGAGGCGGCAAGGATGGAGCCGTAATCTTGGTCCCTGCCAACACGCCAGCGGATACTTATTACGCCGACCACCCCGACGAGTTCTACAGCCGGGACCATGAGCCACTGGTGCTGTCGCTCAACAATACTCGGGTGGTCCAGCAGCACTTCACCTGCGCAACGGCAGAAGCTGGAGGCGACGAAGATCGATTGAATCTGGAAGTCCTTGGCGAAGCCTTCCGCGAGATCGATGTGCTCCGCCGAAACGGCAGCTTGCCGCCCATCGCCGCAGCCCAACCGCACCAGGACGTGAACTTCCGCAGCGTTGGAGGCGGCATGCTGAAACTGGTGCAGTACGGAATGGGCACCGAGGCCCCCATCGGCGAAATCGACCTGTATCATCTGCTTTCTGAAGCACCCACGCATGCCGTCTACTGGCATGGCGGCAAACCGTACCGCGTCCACAGCGTGGACCAGAGGCGTCAGAAGGTGAAACTGGTGCGCGAATTGGGGCCACTCGAAACCGTTTCGATCTCGCAGAAACGGGTGCGGCTCCTGCACGCGGATGAAGCCCGTGAGTACTCCGCCGTAACCATCGCCAAGGCGGCGATCGAGGTCCAAGAGTTCCTGGTCAACGTGGTTGAGAAGGACCGCTATACCGGTAAGGTCGTCAAAGATTTTCCCGGCGACAACGGCGTACGCATCTATCCACTGCCCACGGAGGGCACTTTACTGCGGATCAAGGGCAACCACTGGGCCGAGTTCGCGTATGCGTTCGAAGCCAGCATTGCGAGGTCGGCCCTGGGATCCCTGGAGCGGATGCTGGCCAGTCTGTTTCCCACCGTGGCGGCCGTGTGCGATCCGCAGGATTTTTCCGTGTTGTCGCACATTACCCCTCAGGGCGATGCAGAAATCTACCTGTATGACCTGGCCTACGAGGGCGTCGGCCTGACAACGGCAGCCTATGAAAAGCTCGACGACCTGATAGCCCGGGCACTGAAACGTGTGCACGAGTGCAGTTGCGACCAGGAGCGGGGCTGCCTGCGATGCGTTGGCAATCCGCACATTGACGAAGAGACACACAAGGAAGCCACCTTGGCACTGCTGCAGCTCATCCACAAAACGCTGCAAAGCGAACAGCCCAAAATCCGACAATTGAACGCCGCAATACCTGCCGTGCCGGAGTTGAAAGAATGTCCCGTATGTAGCGCCACGGTGCCCGGAGGCAATGCCAGGTTCTGCAGCATGTGTGGAGAACCGTTGTCGTAGAACCGGCACGGCATGTTCATGCCTGCCCAGGGCGAGAATCAGCCGGCCATTTACCAGAAAGCAGCCGAGCCGCTGATCGGATGGAGCCAGCAAACACGTCGGAGGGAACCGTGTGACGACGAGACGTCGTCAGGTTGACCTCGTTACCCGGAGAAGTTGCAACGCGATGTCCCCCGATACCCCACTCTCTGCTGCCGATTTGTCTGCTCTGTTCCCGCAACCGCTGATTCGCGGCGCACGCATCAGCCGACAAGACCTGCGGCGCGTGCAGGGATTCCGCCTCGACGCAGAAACGGCCGGAAAACTGGGGCGGCACCATATCGGCATCTTGGCCGCCGACTGCCGGCCGCTCGCCCAGTTCTTGCCTGCCTTTGGGCGGCTGGCGGCAGCCCATTCGCCCGCGCGGTTCGCGGTCGTCCCGTTCAGCTACGTTGAGCAGTCGCACCTATTGCACCTGGGCAAGGATGCCCGGTACCCGGAAATGCAATGCTTGAGTCCAGATGCCGTCTGGAGTTGCGGCAGTTGCTTGTTCGCGATGCCCGAGCGGTTGTCAATCTTGAGCGAAATTGCCCTCGAACATGGCTGGCAAATCGGAGCCGTGATGGTGTGGGACCCCCTCCTGCAACTGCACCAGCAGCGCCGCCTCATGAAGCCTGTTCGCCGCCGCGCCGACATTCGCAAACGTGACTGCCGCCCGCCCTGCGAAGCCATCTGCCAGTTGCGGTACGACCATCGGCGCGGTGACTGGCGGCCACCGCTGCTGCTGTGTACCAACCGCCAACTCCGCTCGATTGACTCGCAATCCGTATCCCGGCGGTATGGGCTGCAGGCCTGCTGGTACGTTGATGGGGAAACGATCCGGTGCGGCGAGCTGAATGCCGGCAGCGATCCAGCCGAGCCCGGCACGAGGCACCTCCATCCATGCGGCCACTTGTGAAGCAGCCACCCACCTGATAATGATCCGGGCGTTCCGCCGCCACGGTTTATCGGGTTGGCTGCTTGTGTCACGTGGGCTGCGTCCGGTGCCGAAGCGCGTTCAGTTTGCCCGCACGAGTTTCCACCTGGCAGCGCGCCCAGCCTCATGGAGGACGTCGCATGAGTTTCACGTTTGGCATCCGCCGTGGAAGCGGCCCAATTGCCTCGGTGGAACGGATCGATCGCGTTCACCCGCAACCTGGCCGGAGTTCACGCCGATCAAGGCGTGGGTAAAGGGGACGAGGTGAATCGACAAGCCGCGCATGGCCTTCTCTGATGGCACCGGAAGGCGATTGCAGCGTGATCAACGTGACGTTTATGTGTGACGGCGTGGCCTTCGATCGGCCGGCGGTCCGCAGCTGCTGGAAGAATCCGATCGTACCGCCTCCGGCAAGCCACGGGTCATTGAGAACCCGCAGTCGCTGCGGATCACCGCCCCGGCAG
>CAZEEG010000181.1:0-9002 GCA_964511065.1 uncultured Pirellulales bacterium
CGAGAAGCTCGAAGGCAGGCAGAGTGTGGATTGAACCGATCCCTTCGGTCCCCGAAAAGTCCGGCCCGATCACGGCGCCGGAAAAGGGTTGCCGCTTAACGGGGGAAGCGTTTCTGCTTCTGCCACTCCTTAGTATCGCCTCAAACTGGCTGCAAGGCAATAGCACGTTGCCCGCCAATCGCGCACAAATTTCCCGCCCGCAGCGTGCACCAAGCACGCAAGTCATTAACAAACAATAACTTGTGAATCCTGCAATTAATTGACTTGCTGCCACCGTTGATTGGACATCCACATGACAACCTGGTGTCCAATCTGTCCGCGATGGCACTCGGACGGCCATCCATTCTGGTTACCCCACAGCGAATGCTGTGGATTATGAATGCCGCCGTTCCATGCAGAAGTGCGGCGTGCGACGGCCACTTCAACACCTGTACCCGTTACCGCTGCCGCGCACACACGTACGCAAGTTACATGAACAGTCCAAGGCGGCCCATGCCTCAGGAGACAGGAAACGCAGGCGAATGAAGTACGCTCACAATGCCGGCGCGCCCAACTGGTGCTTGAATCGGTCGCATCGCGAATACGCGCAGCCTTCGACCGCAGCCGACATGAGCCCTACACGATACCATTCGCAGGCGGCACCTTTCACAGGCAACGGTGGCTAACGGCGCGGATGGCACGCTAATCGGCCAAGGCCGCCTCGACACTATCTAACAACCGTTCCATCGCGAACGGTTTGCGGATATACGCCACCGCTCCCAACAGTTCGGCGTATTGCTCGTGGCGCTTGCCTTCGTTCGCCGTGATCATAATCATCGGCGGGGGCGTGGTGGCGCTGCGCTGCAGCTTCTCCATGACGAGGAAACCGCTGCGCTTGGGCATCATCATGTCGAGGATGATCAGGTCGGGACGCTCGGATTCTGCCTTGGTCAGCGCTTCATTGCCATCGTGAGCCACGACGACGCGATAGCCCCGCGATTCCAGTGCGATGCGCACGCCAGTGAGAATTTCCTGGTCGTCGTCCACGACGAGAATCTTCTTGTTTTCGTCTGCGACGTTCTTGCTGTCTTCGTTGGTCTTGCTCATGGCGTCCGCCGTTGGGCAGAAAAGAGGCCTGCTGCCCCCCTCCTGGCATTTTGATACCCGTTCCGCTGATTTGGACACCGCCCGGCCCTTGCAACCGACGCCCCCAGCGGCCATCCGCGCACCCGTATAGTCTACCCTTAACTATTATGGCAGTTGTTTGCAAGAAGCCCAATGGGGTTCCAAGGGGGGGGCCTGCACCGCCTGGAGCACGGCGGCTGGATCTTGCCCGCGCTCGATTGCCAGACACCTGTTTGAAACACTCGCCGACGGCTGGTCCGCTCCCCCCGGCGCTGAGGCCGGGCGGCCGACTTGAAACGAACGGCGAGGTTTAGACGGCTAACGCTGCCAAAACCGCGCCGGGAAAAATCTGTCCCAGCGGCCAGCGGCCAAAATGAACTTTCCCGGCGCCAAACTCGACCAACATTTAAGGCAGATAGACGGACGCCACCTGCGTGCGGTATCCCGCTTGCAAGGGAAGTTGCGGGTGCTGGCTTGGCCCTGGCCGGCGAGCCCATCCCAACAGGGGGCTCGACTTGGCTGCGTATGCCTTATCCCCAACAATGGTGAAAACACCTTCAGCTTGCCCGCGGTGCGCAGGCGCCCCCAAGGAAAGCTGGCGACTCGGCCTTTTGAACTCCCCCCCACGTTGAACCTCCCCACGATGAGCCGTCACGGCAGACGTAACCTCCCGATGGAACGCCGCTCGCATTGTCAGGAGTTGACGAATATGGACCACGGCCGCATTTCACGCCGAACCGCGTTGCAAGCCTTGGCGGCAGCGTCGCTTAGCTCCGGCTGGTTCATTGGCGGTCGCCCCAGGGTGGCCCAAGCGGCCATGGACCCCAAGGTTCGCGCCGCCGTGGAACGAGGGCTGGATTGGGTCGCCAAGTCGCAAAATCGCGTGGGACGTTGGGACGCCCAGGGCCAATACCGTGTTCCGATGACGGCCCTAGCGGGCATCGCCCTGCTGGCCGAAGGTTCGACCACCACCCAGGGCCGGTATGCCGAGCCTATCCGCCGTGCGACCGATTACCTGATGGCACAATGCCGCAGCAATGGCCTGATCGGCGAACTGAACGACCACCGCTACACCTACGGCCACGGCTTCTCGATGCTGTTCTTGTCGCAAGTCCTTGGCGAAGAAGAGGATATGCAGCGACGCAAGCGGCTCACCGACGTGCTGACCAAGGCGGTCGATTTCTGCGTGAAGGCCCAGACCAACGCCGGCGGCTGGGGCTATGTCAGCGCCAAGGACGGCGGCGGGTTCGATGAAGGCTCCACCACCGTCACCCAAGTCCAAGGCCTGCGTGGATGCCGCAACGCCGGCATCCCTGTACCGCGCGAGGCCGTGGAAAAGGCCATCAAGTACATCCACAACTGCACCATGCCCGACGGCGGCGTTTGTTACAGCTCGCAAAGTCGCGGTGCCAGTCGGCCGCCGATTACCGCGGCGGCGGTTGCCTGCCTGTTCAACGCTGGCGAGTACAAGAGCGATTACGTCACCCGGTTGCTGGATTTCTGCAAGCGGACCATTCACGACATCGAAAACCCGCGCGATGTCTACGGCCACTGGCATTACACCTATTACTACTACAGCCAGGCCATGTACCGGCTGCCGGGCGAATGGGAGAGCTTCCGCGACAAGCTCTACGCGCGGCTGCTGCGCGAGCAGAACAGCGACGGTTACTGGGCCGGGGAGATCGGCCCCATCTATATCACATCGTTGAACTTAACGATGCTGCAACTGGAAAAGGGGTTGCTGCCGATCTATCAGCGGTAACGCGGAAGGGGCCGCCGCGCGCTCACCGGGTGTTCCAGGTGGCCTTGACCACCTGCAAGGGGCGCCCCACACATTTTTCCCAACACTTCGATGAACCTGGCACCAATCCCGGCGCACCAACCACAAGATGCCCTGCAAGGCGGTGGCAATCCGTGGCGACTGGGATGGGCGCAAGGAATTAGGAATCTTGACCTTACGCGGCTATAATGGCCTCTTGGCCGCCAGAGCCGTCTCTCGCGACCTCCACATGGTTGCGAGGGGGCAGGATTCCACGTTTGCGGCCTTCCCACAGCCCGCGCACGGGAGAACGCCGTGGCCCTCGATGTCGACCAGGCCAGCCGAGAGTATTTCGCCCGCATCCATCGGGCTGCGCTCGTGCTGACGGGTAACCCTTGGGATGCCGATGACCTGGCCCAGGAAACGTTCTTGGTGCTGGCCAGCAATTCCCAAGGGTTTGAAGGCCGCAGCAGCGTGTACACGTACTTGTATGGAATCCTGCTGAACCTCGAGCGGCGACACCGGCGGCGTGCGGGCCTCCAAAAGCGGAAGCTGCGCGTCCTTTGGGATAATGAGCCCCGCGAACGGACCGTGCCAGCGGCGGAAACGCCGATCGAGGTTTCCGAGTGGAAATCGAGTCTGTGGTCGGTGGTGGCTCGCTTGCCCGATGGGCAGCGCCAAGCGCTGGTACTGCGGTTCAGTGAGCATCTCCGATACGACGAAATCGCCGAAGTGCTGAATTGCCCCGTCGGCACGGTGAAATCGCGGATATTTAACGGCCTTGCCACGCTGCGAGAGATGTTGGGCGAAGGCTCCTCGCACGCCGCAGGCGATGTCCCCCGACACGCCTGGGAGGATCTGACGCATGTCATCTGAATTCAGACTCTTTCGTGTTGCGTCGCCAGATTCGGCCGATGAGCGCGCTGAATCCGCCTTCCCTGCTGGCCTCGGTGAACATGCGCCCGATGGCAGGGAGCATGCGCCAGACAACACTGCCGATGACTTGGCCGGTCTTCCGCCGGACCTGGCAGCATTGGCCGCGCAACTCAGCGGCCAAGCCCAGCAATTGGAACAAGCCTACCCGGCCGGTGCATTGAACCCCATGGCGGCCGCTGAGGCATCGACAGAGCTTCTGCAAGGCGCGCACGCGGGGCAGAGTGGACTACACTCGGGCCATGCCCCGCGGCGATGGAGTCGCTCCAGCCAGTTTCGCCGCTGGAGCAGTGCGGCCGCCGCTGCCGCGCTGCTGCTGGGGCTTTCGCTGGGTGTGCGACGTTCGACCGATCTGCAGCAGCCTCTCGCGCCCCCGGCCACGGCCGGATTTGCCGAGCCGGCCCCGTCGGCTCAACCGACGGAGGTTCATGCGGTGATCTTCTCGGAATTGTCGGGCGCTGAGCAGGAAGGCCTGCTCGACTTGCTCAACGAATCAGGTTCCTTCGGTTCCATCTGACCCCGTAATCGGGAACGTGTCCTACAACTGGCAGACGTCGCCCTCCCACCAGTCGGAACCTTCAGGACATGCGTACGCTTACGCTACTGGCGATCCTTTCGATGGCGTGGGCCGTGCTGCCCGGCGGTGTCGCCGCGGCCGAACCCGATAGCGAAGCCCTGGCCCGGCAACTATCGGCCGCAACCGTCACGGTGCGCGTAACGGTTCCGCCCGACGAAGGCGTGGTGGTTTCTTCCGGCGTATCGCTGGGCGACGGTTTTCTGGTCACCTACAGCAACCACCCCGGCAGCGCCCAGTACCGCGTGACCCTGCCCGATGGCGCCCAGGCCGCAGCCGAAGCACGGGTGATTGATCTGTACTCGGGACTGACGCTGCTGGAATTGCGTCCCCAAGCCGAGGGTGCAGCCATTCGCGTTGGCCACTTGGCGCCCGCCTCCGAGGTGCCCGCCCCCGGCGCGGTGATTCTCACCGCAGCCGCTTCTGGCTTGGAGCAGCCGGTGATTTCGCGCGGCATCCTGGGCGGGGCCGAACGCACCCTGGGCGGCTCGGGCTTGCCACCGCTGCTCCAGTGCGATGTCCGCACCACCGACACTTCCAGCGGTGCCGCGGTGATCAATGCCCAGGGCGAACTGGTAGGCATCGTGGCGGTCACCGCCCGAGAAGGTCGCAGTGGCGGCTGGACCTATGCCGTGCCGGTGAGCCACGTGCAGCGGCTTCGCCGAGCGTTTGACCAAAAGCAGGCCGGCGACGACCGGCTGGTGATCCTGCGGCGGCAGCGGCCCGTGCTGGGCCTCACCATGGTGGCCGGCGATGATCCGGGTGCGGTGATGGTCGAGCGCCTGGTCGCCAAGGGCCCCGCCGAAAAGTCCGGCGTGGTCAAGCACGATCAGATTGTCGAAGTCGATGGGCTGAAGGTGCGCAGCGTCTACCAGGTGGTGGCAATGGTGCTGAAGAAACAGCCTGGCGACCGCATGGAGTTTGTCGTGCGCCGCGACGGAACGGATCGCAAAATCGCCGTGACGCTGGAAGGCGGCTCGGTGGTGGAACCGTCGCAAGTCGTCCGGAACCAGGCCGAGTTGACCGAGCAAAAAATCTCCATTCGCCGCTCGGGCGATCAATATAACATCAACCGGCCCCAAGTTTTGCCGCTCAACCAACCGGCCCAGGACCCCGGCGACCGCCCACCGGCCAACGACTCGCAGGAGCAACTCGAACTGCTCCAGGAGCAGGTCAGCCGGTTCGCCACGTACATCGAGCGGCTGCGCGAGTCGATCCGTCAGCGCGACGAAGAACTTTCCAAGCTGCGGCAAGAAGTGGAAGCGCTGCGCAAGGAACTGGGCAAATAGCCCGGGCCGAGCATTCGTAGTATCCGCAGGTCAGACTCCGCCTGACGAAAGTGCCAAGACCGGCAAATGCGCCCGGCCGGCACGAAACCAACAGTCGTAGTATCGACATGCTTTGGCGCGATGGCCAATGGTGCTCCGGCCCGCTATGTGAAATAGCGTGATCGGTGGCAGCCCCGGTTGAGTATTTTACCTCGGAGAGATTCTACGGAACTGGAAGCCAGCCCATGGGGGGCACGAGCGCGGGATGCGTCAAAAGGCGCCGCACCGGCTGTCGCGCCCCCCACAACAGGTGGAAACCAGCGGCGTGGGCTGCTATCGTAAGAAGCTGGCACAAGCTACGCAGCACTCCGGGGGGCACCGCGGAAGCAGACCAGCCCGATCAAGGCGTGCTGCCCCCCACGTATCGTAGGAACAGCTAAGGGATGACCGACCATGCCTCTCGCGCTCGATCAATTCTCGCAGCGCCTTGCCGAGGTGGGGTTGTTGCATGAGACCGAACTCACCACGTTAATCGACGCGTTGCCGGCCGACCGCCGCCCAACCGATGGCGAGCAACTCGCACGATTACTGGTCAAGCGGAAGAAACTGACCGTCTACCAGGCTCAGCAAATCTACGCGGGAAAGGGTAAATCCCTGGTGCTGGGCAACTATGTGGTGCTCGAAAAACTGGGCCAAGGCGGGATGGGCACCGTGCTCAAGGCCGAGCATCGGCGCATGGAACGTATCGTCGCCATCAAGGTTCTTTCGCCGTCGTTCATCAAGAATCCCGGCGCCGTGCAGCGGTTCCAACGCGAAGTGAAAATGGCCGCCAGGTTGGAGCACCCCAACATTGTTACCGCGTACGATGCCGACGAGGCCGCCGGTGTGCATTTCCTGGTGATGCAGTACGTGGATGGCGTCGACCTGGGAAAACTGCTCCTGCAAACCGGCCCGCTACCGATCGACCAGGCAGTATCGTTTACCATCCAGGCCGCCCAAGGGCTGGACTATGCCCATCGCCGGGGCGTCATCCATCGCGACGTCAAACCTTCCAACCTGCTGCTCG
This sequence comes from uncultured Pirellulales bacterium, assembly GCA_964511065.1. GTDB lineage: Bacteria > Planctomycetota > Planctomycetia > Pirellulales > S012-138 > CALBRZ01. The sequence goes on from CAZEEG010000181.1 coordinate 6,705, forward strand.
ACCGCGATGGCGTGGTAAAAGTGCTCGACATGGGTCTCGCCCGAATCGATACCGGCAGCGACGAACACGACCAACTCACGCTGGCCGGGCAGATCATGGGCACCGTGGATTACATGGCGCCCGAGCAGGCCTTTGATACCCGGACCGCCGACGCCCGGGCCGACATCTATTCGCTGGGCGCTACGCTGTGGCATCTGCTCACCGGGCGGACGATGTACCAGGCCGACACCATCATGCAGAAGTTGCGGGCGCATGAGCGCGCGCCGATCCCTTCCCTGGCCGAGTATTGTCCGGATGTACCCCGGGAACTGGAAACGGTTTTCTGCACCATGGTCGCCAAGCTGCCGGAGCAGCGATTTCAAACCATGAGCGAAGTGGTTTCCCAGTTGGAACATTGCCTGGCCATGTTGCCGCCGACGCCCCGGTTTGATGGCAGCCACCAGGGCCGACACCACGCTCACGGATCCCAGGCCAGCACGCTGTCAAATCCATCGCCCGTATTGGGGACGGTGAGCGCGCCGCCCGCCACGCATCCTCCGTTGCAGCAAGGAGATATCTGCCTACCGCGGGAAGGAGACACGGAGCCCCATACCAATCGGGCGGAGACCAGCCCCAATCTTGTCATCAGCCCCCGTTCTCCGGCCGGCCCGCGCTTGCGAAGGCGAGGCCGCAACTACTACCTGGCCTTAGGGGGTGGTATCGCCGCGCTACTCGCCGGAATCGTAGTTCTCATCCCCACGAAGGATGGCACGATTCGGGTGGAAATTGGCGACCCGCAGATCGAAGTGAACGTCAAGGGCACGGACATCGTGCTCGGCAAAGCCGATAGCACGCACGACATTGCGCTGTCGCCGGGCGAGAAAACACTGATCGTGAAGCGAGGGGATTTTGTCTTCGAGACAGACGACTTCACCCTGAAAAAAGGCGAAACCGCGGCCGTCCGCGTGCAACTGCTCGACGGCCAGGTGGAAGTGCATCAGGGAGACCAACTGCTGGGCAAGGAGAAACTCCCGCTTCCCCAACCCCCAGCGGAACCGGCGGAAGTGGAAAACGCTGCTGCTACGGAATCACCGCCATTAACCATAGCCATGGCGCCGTTTAATGCCACTCAAGCGAAACGCCATCAGCAGGCTTGGGCGGAGCATCTGGGAATTCCGGTCGAGCAAGCCATCAAGCTGGCCGAGGGCGTTGAACTCCCGCTGGTTCTCATTCCGCCGGGTGAGTTCCTGATGGGCAGCACCGACGAACAGATCGAAGCGGCACTCAGGTTGGCCAGGAAACCTCAAGAGTCGTCCGGCATAGTGGATTCTGTGCGAGATGCCCAAAGGCCGCAACATCGCGTGAGGCTCACGCGCCCATTTCTGATCGGCGCGACGGAGGTCACGATTGGCCAATTCAAAGCCTTCAGCAAAGCGACCGGACACGTGACCCTGGCGGAAGCACACCGTGCGGCGGCCGAGGCTCGACGAGACCCCCGATTGCCGTTCGTATTTCGCACGTATGTTGACCCCGGGTTCCCGGTGACAGACGATCATCCCGCATCGCAGGTGACCTGGGAGGACGCCAATGCTTTCTGCGACTGGTTGAACCATCAGGCAGCCAAGCAGCTTGGCAACGACTTGACGATTACGTTTCGTCTGCCGACAGAAGCAGAATGGGAGTATGCCTGCCGGGCAGGCACGGACACGCTGTATTCCTTTGGCGACAACGCACGACATCTGGACCAATATGGCTGGTATGACTGCAAAGGTAGCCTACCCGTGGCCACAAGACGTCCCAATGCGTTCGGTTTGTACGACATGCATGGCAATGTTTCCGAATGGTGTAACGACTGGTTCGACCCCATTTGGTACGAAGTGAGCCCTACTGTCGATCCGGTAGGACCGGAAATCGGAAAACAAAGGGTCTTACGCGGCGGAAGTTGGTGGGCCTGCCGACAAGTCGCAAACATATCCGCAATGCGTCGCGGGCTTCCTGCCCGCTATACCTACAACATTTCGTGGTGGGGCTTTCGCGTGGCCGCGACCCTGTCGCCACGGTCGGTAGAGATGCAGTCCGGGCAGGTGCCCCGGCCGCCACAGGAAAATGCAAAGCTGGCCCAAGTATCCGAAGACCAACAGGCGTTCATCGATCGGGTTGCCCGGCTACCTGCCGAGCAGCAGGCCGCCGCCGTGGCTGAAAAGCTGCAGGAAGTGAATCCGGGCTTCGATGGTGTGGTAACGCATCGGATTGCAGACGGCAAAGTGGTGGAGTACGGCCTCTCAACGGCCAGGGTCAGGAACATCTGGCCGCTGAGCG
>CAZEEG010000182.1:0-4740 GCA_964511065.1 uncultured Pirellulales bacterium
GATTGGGCAGCAGTCAGGCGGCAAATCGTGCGCACCGCTGGCAACTGCTGGCAACTTAGACAGTCAAGCCAACACCGTAACTTGCGCCGCGACGGTGATCCGTAACTCTTGTTCGTCTAGCACCTTAGGCAAAGACTGGCCTCCGCTGGCAGTGATTGGCAACAGTAGCCGAGGCGGGACTCGAACCCGCACGGGGGTTACCCCCCCAGGGGATTTTAATTCCCCAGTGCACCGCGCAGACCGCCAATCGTCCAATGGACTTCAGACGACGCGGTCACCACCAGGGCATGGAACGGGGCATAGTAATATATCGAGCCTGGCCCGCCGTTGACGTCCCAATGATCCGGTTGGATGGTATTGCGGATCAGTTCGATCAACTCGGCCGCCTGGCGCTGGGCGGCACCGCCTAACCAAGGGTAGGGTTCAGCAACCGTCACGCCGCAGCCCGCAGCCAGGCTGGCCATCGACAGGCTTTGCATGACCGCGGGACCATTCTGGCCGGCCTTCCGCGCGGCGCGCTCCTCCTTGCCCATCTCCAACCGCGTGAGGTCCACAATCTGGTCGCCCAGCCGCAGGAGCCGGTGGCGGACCTGCTGCCGGAATTCATGTTGATCCCGGCGGTCCAAAGCATCGCTGGCATCCAAGGCTGCGTGCAGCGACCGTAGCCGGGTTACCGCCTGGCGAAGCTGCTTCAAGTTGCGGCGGTCCTTGTCGCTCCGCAGCAACATGGCCGCTTCGCGAAGTTCGTGGCGGACCTCATCGCGGGTTATATGCGAGCGAGTTGGTACTGCCGGCGGCAACGCAAATCCTGCCGATTGGATGACCGCCGGTTGCTGATTCGCACCCGCGATGGCATCGCCCACGGCATTGCGCAATTGCTGGGCGGCGGTTCGCTGGGCTTCTTCGGCCTGGAGCATTCCCGCTACGGCCAGCACCAGCGCACAGGCGAACGTTTGAGACAATCCTTGCATGACAAGCCTCCTCTCAATCGGTAGCGAAGCTTCAGCACGATGGACCGCGCACCGGAGCCCGGCGGCTTCGCGCACGGAATAGGGTTCCGGCACCGGGCGACCTTTGGCCGCGCGGTGAATCATCCGAAAAGACAGGGGGAACCTTCCGACACCGTTGGAAATGCCCAGGCCGCTGCACCGGGCTGACTTCCGATGAAGCTATCAAAATGTTGCAGGATCCCGCAAGAAAAATGGGGGGCCTGCCGCGCAGCCGCACCGCATCCAGGGGCCGTTGACGCTCCGACCCCGAAAGGCGTACCTTGCTAAAATAGTGTCCGCAGCGGTTTCCGGCGCAGGTGCCGCGCCGCTTCCAAGTTTGGCTATTCTTCGATCTCCACCTAGTCAACCGGCATGCTCAATTTGAAATCGGCCACGCTGCCCGAATGGCTGCCCAGCGTGCGTTCGCATCTTGATGAACTGCTCATCGACCATGCCCATTGCGAAAAGAAGGCAGCGGGCACGGCGATGAACTTGATCTTCGCGTATGTCGATCGCGTGGAACTGGTCCGCGAGTTGACTGCGATTGTAAACGAAGAGCTTGAGCATTTTGCCCAGGTGCTGGACCTGTTGGAGCGGCGAGACATCCGCTTCCGCCGGCTTAAGCCCAGCGATTACGGGCGCCGGCTGAATGACCTGGTCCGCAAGCAGGAACCGTACAAGGCAGTGGATCGGCTGCTGGTAGCCGCGTTGATCGAGGCCCGCAGTTGCGAACGCTTCGCCATCTTGCGCGATGAGATCAACGACCCTGAGCTAGCCGATTTTTATGGCAGCCTGTTTGAATCGGAAGCCCGGCATCACGCCACTTACGTGCGGTTTGCCCGGGAGTTTGCCGATGAAGACGTGGTGCGCGATCGCCTGGAAGCGTTGGCTGCCGCCGAGGCCGAGATTGTCTCCACGCTCGGCCCCCTGCCCCGGATGCACAGTTAAGTGCAGGTAAGCGCAGGCAGGGAATCCGGCGACCGGCACAGCGCACCCTGCCATGGCACACCGCTTAAGTATCCATCGCTGGCGGGGGTATTCGGGAATCTGGCCCTGCCTAATCCCGGGGCTTGGGCTGTGTCAGCAGCGAAACGACAATCAGCACGAGGAATCCCAGCGGAATGGTAACAATGCCGGGCTGGCTGAACGGCACCAGGGCGTTTTCGGCCGGGAGGCCATAAATCTTGGCGAACGAATCGCCGCTGAGCAGAATCCAGGCCAGCGACGATACCATGCCCACCAGAATGGCGGCCGTGATCCCTTGCCAGGTGGTGCGTTTCCAGAAAAGCAGCATCACCAAGGCGGGCAGGTTGGCGGAAGCGGCCACACTGAAGGCCCACCCCACCAGAAAGCTCACATTGAAGCCTTGGAACAGGATGCCCAAAATAATCGCCACCACACCGACACCGGCGGCGGCGATCTTGCCCAGCCGAACTTTCTCGTAATCGGTGAGCTTCTGGGTCGAGACGGCCGAAATCAGGTCGTGGACCACCGCGCCGCTGGAAGCCACAATCAGGCCCGACACCGTTCCCAATACGGTGGTGAACGCAATTGCCGAAATGACGGCGAACAACGATTCACCAAAGGTGCGGGCCAGCAGCGGTGCGGCCATGTTGCTGTCGGACACGTCGATGGCGCCGCTGGTCATGGCACCCAGCCCCATGTACAGCGTCAGCACGTAGAAGAACCCAATGGTCGCAATGCCCACGACGGTGCTTTTTCTCGCGGCCGTTTCGTCCTTCACCGTGTAGTAGCGGATGAGGATGTGCGGCAACGAGGCCGTGCCGCAGAACAGGGCCAGCATCAACGAAAGGAAGTCAATCTTGGGTGCCAAGGCGTCGCCCCGGATGCCGCGGAACGTGGGCGACTTGCCGGGCCGCAGCACCTCGTCGCCGGGCGAAACCTCGGGCTGGTAGGTGATGGTCTTGGTGTCGTCGGCCGATGTTTCCGTGCTGCTGCGATAGAGCACAATTTCGCTTTGACTGACGACACGGAAGAACTCCAGCGGGCCAACGGGCCCCGTTTCCTTCACATCGCCCGGCAAGCGCACAACATCGCCCACGGGCCGCAACTCACCGGTGGTAGAACCGTTGATGAGCCGCGTACCGTCGGCCATTTCGATCACGGTTTGCGGTTGCAAAGCGTCGGGCTTGTCGGTGGTCCGGAAACCGCGGTCGAGGATCAGCACCGTTAAGATCGTGCTGAACACAATCAGCAGCGAGCCCTTGAGAAACTGCACCCAAGTGGTACTGGCCATACCGGCGGTGACGACGATGACCACCACCACCGCTCCCACCATCACTACGCCCACCCAGTGGGGCAATCCCAGCAACGGCTGGATGAGTACGCCCGCTCCCACCATCTGTGGGATCAGGTAGAACACGCTGACAACCAGGGTGCTGATGGCCGCGGCCAGCTTGATGCCGCGCGATTGGAAACGGGCATCGAGCGCATCGGCAAACGTGTATTTGCCCAATCGCCGGAGCGGTTCGGCCACCACAAACAGCGCGACCACCCAGCCGGCCAGGTAGCCGATGGAGTACAAGAAGCCGTCGTAGCCATAAAACGCGATCATGCCGCAGATGCCAAGGAACGACGCTGCCGACAGGTAATCGCCGGCGAACGCCACGCCGTTGACGAACCAGGGAATCTGCCCTCCGGCGGCAAAGTAGCCGCTGGCCCCGCGAGTGCGGCGGCCCAGGTACACGCTCAAGCCCAGCGTGATGAGGACGAAGATGGCAAACATGCCGACTGCCAACGGCGAGGTGCTATGGCTCACGATGCGGCCTCCCCGGGCGAGTCGGACGAGCTGGAGCCTTGAGCATTGGTGCGACCATCGTTGCGGCACATCGTGCCGTAGATCAAAGCCAGGATCAGGGCCACCGCAAGCAAGGCGAAACCGTACCAGATGGCCAGATTCACACCGGCCGCCGGCACAACGTCCATCCATTGCGGCCGGAACGTGTTCACCAGCACAAAACCGGCGTAGAACGCCAGGTACACCAGAAACAGCACCAGACCATAGCGGGCATTTCGAACCGAAATGTGCTCCGGCTGAAAGGTGCGGTCTTCGGGAGGACCGTGGTCAAAGCCACCCATCGTTCGACATCCCCACGTTTGGATAAGCCGCGATCTTCTCGCCTGGCGACGGTCTGCCTGCCCTGCTCCCCCCCGGGCCGCGCCGCTGCGTACAGAATCGCCACTGATACCACGCCCCCCAGCGCGACGCAACCCTCTACGCGGCTCTCACCCGCAAGCGCGCAGCTACAGCCCAAACGAGCGGACTGCACGGTTCGCAGAGCCGGCACACCTTGACCCCAGATCGCAAGCCCGAATGGCTCACAGAGTCGTGGTCCGGCATTGCAATTTGCCTTCCAATGCTGAATTGTTGCAGCGGATCAACGCGTACCCCCCGAACTTGATGAACGATCGCAACAGCAGCCGCGTAGCAAGACAGGGGGATCATCGCCGCCAATTTTGTGCAAGTCCTTAACTTGCCGGCGTTTGCGGAATGCGCCTCGGGCCACGCGGTACGCGCGGCATGGCGAGTGCTTTCTCATCGTATCGCATCGCCAACGCTGAGCCGGTTTCAGGCAGCTAAGCCGGCCGCACTTACGATCCTTCACGGGGAATGGACCTTGACCAAGGACATCAAGAAGACGATCGACGCTCTATCGACTTCCAAAGGCTCCAACCGTTCGAGCCGTGTGCAACATGAGGCAGAAACCACAGAGCGGCCCAAGGCCGCCAA
>CAZEEG010000182.1:4840-8872 GCA_964511065.1 uncultured Pirellulales bacterium
GAACATGCCAGCGACGAGGATACGACCGACGAATACGGCGACGACGAACTCGAAGCTGATAGCGAACTGATCGACGACCCCGTGCGTGTGTACCTGATGCAGATGGGCGAAATCCCTCTGCTCACACGCCAGCAAGAAATCGCCGCGGCCAAGCAGATCGAACAGACACGGACCTTGTTCCGGTATGGCCTGCTGACCAGCGAATTGATCCTGGAGGGCGCCGTAAACATGCTCCGCAAGGTGCGCGACGGCGAATTGCGGTTGGACCGCACGATTGACGTTTCCGTTACCGACGCGGCCGAGAAGAAGCTGATCAATGCGGTGCTGCCGCCAAACCTGGAAACACTGGAAAAGCTGCTGGCCGCCAATTACCGCGATTTCCGCGTGGCCATCAACAGACAGCAACCGGCCAGTGTCCGCCGCGAAGCCTACCGCAAGATGGTACGCCGCCGCCGCCGGGCCATGCGGCTGGTGGAAGAACTGGGACTGCGGACCCAGCGCCTGCTCCCGCTGTACGATCAACTGTGCGAAATCTCCCAGCGAATGGACGACCTGCAGCAGCAGATCCGCGAACTGGGCGATTCCCCCGCAGCAGCCCCGCTCCGCCGGGAGCTTCACCGGCTGATGGAGCTGACCCAAGATAGCCCTGCCACGCTCCGCCGCCGCATCAACCAATGCAAGAAGTGGCGCGAAGCCTACGATGCCGCCAAGCGCGAGCTTTCCGCCGGCAACCTGCGGCTGGTCGTTTCCATCGCCAAGCGATACCGCAACCGCGGCCTGAGTTTCCTGGACCTCATTCAAGAAGGGAACACCGGGCTGATGCGGGCCGTGGACAAATTCGAATATGCCCGAGGCTACAAGTTCTCCACCTACGCCACGTGGTGGATTCGCCAGGCAATCACGCGGGCGATTGCCGACCAGAGCCGCACCATCCGGTTGCCGGTTCATATGATCGAAACGATGAGCCGCGTGCGCACGATGACGCGCCAGTTCCTTCAGGAATACGGCCGCGAGCCGACGCTGGAAGAAACCGCCGAGGCCACCGGTCTGCCCTTGGAAGACGCTCGCTGTGTGCTCAAGATGACCCGGCAACCACTCTCACTGGATCAACCGGTGGGGGATCACGAGGACAGTTTCTTCGGCGAGTTTGTAGAGGATGAACGGGAGATCGACCCGCTCCACGACCTGACCAAGGAAACGCTCAAGCGGCGGATTGCCGACGCCCTTGAATCGCTCAATTACCGCGAACGCGAGATCATCCGGCTGCGTTACGGCCTGACAGATGGCTACACCTACACCCTGGAAGAAGTGGGCAAGATTTTCTCGGTCACTCGCGAACGGGTGCGGCAGATCGAGGCCAAAGCCGTGCGGAAGCTCCAGCACCCGATCCGTTGCAGTGGACTGATCAGCTTCGTGGACCACATGGAAATGGCATAACTTTTCAGCCTGCCGCGATAACGGGCGTTACAACACAGCGCGCGCCCTCTGCCGGGTCCATGGCACATGGCCACGTCCGGCATACCGGCAGCGATTCGCAACAACAGAGAAGCCGTGGTACGAATGGCGATGCAGCCGGATCGCGTACCACGGCTTCTCGTTTTTTCAATTGCGGTTACGGCGGTTCTCCTATCCACCAGTGGGCGGCAACATCGGCCGCTGTGGCAGGGCCAACGATGGCCACAATGGATCGCGCGCAGCGGCAGCAACTGAGGCTATGCCGCCGCGCCCCTTCTTCAGCATGTCCTTGCTCGCCGGCCCGACGGAGGGGGCGGGGACGTACCGCCCATCACCCAGGCCGTCCGCCGCCTGCCCCCTCGATCGACTGTCCGTTGTGCGGTATTCTGCCCTGGAGCGAAACTGCTGCGATTCCTGGACCTGGGGTCGCAATCCGGCTACAGGCCCGGGGATTCCCCCCCTCAATGCGGAGGTGGTTGTGATGTCGGCCCATTCCAAGTGTTCGTCGTCAGCAGAAGCGGCACCTGGTGCCGCCATCTCGCGGCGGACCTTCGCACGCAACCTGGCCGCGACGGCGCTGGTAGCCGGGGCGGGTGCCGGTACTGGCCCGGCTGTTGCCGTGGCCGGTGAACCTGCCGAGAAACCTACCCCCTCGCAGCAACCGGCCAATGCACTCGGAGACGATTCGCCACCGGCCGCGGACCTGGCGCCGGAAGAACACCTGCTGGCCGTCATCAAGCACCTATACCCACACAATGAATTGACGGAAGAACGCCTGAAAGAGATCCGCTCGCAGTTGAGCTGGTATCTTCGGCGTTCGCAGGTACTGAGCCGGTTTCCGCTGGACAACAGCGATGAACCGGCGACAACCTTCGCGGCCTACCGAGGCACCGACGACTGACGTGGCAGCCCGCTATCCTCCCCACTGATTGTCACCGTCCCCCCCCACGATGGACTCATGAAATACGCGATTGTTATTCCCGACGGCTGCGCCGATGAACCCCAGGCGGCGCTGGACGGCAAGACGCCGCTGCAAGCCGCTAACCTTCCGAACATGGATGCCGTGGCCGCGGCCGGCGTGGTCGGCCGGTCGAACAACGTGCCGGCTTCCCTGCCTCCAGGCTCCGATGTGGCCAACTTGAGCCTGCTGGGCTACAACCCGCTGGAGCACTTCACGGGCAGGGCACCACTGGAAGCAGCCGCGCAAGGCATCGAACTGGGACCGGACGATTGGGCCGTGCGCTGCAACCTGGTGACGGTAATCGACCAGGTGATGCGCGACTTTACCGCCGACCATATCTCCACGGAAGAAGCCGCCGAACTGCTGGCGACCGCCCAGGAGGTTCTCGGAAACGATCAGTTGCAATTCGTGGCCGGCGTGAGCTACCGGAACCTGCTGCTGTGCCGCGGCGGGGCTCCGTTTACCGACGCCACCCGAACCACACCGCCGCACGATCTGACCGACAAAACCGTTATCGACGATTACCCCCGCGGCCCCGGCAGCGACCTGCTCAACCATCTGATGGCCGAATCGGTGGCCCTGTTTGAGAACCACCCTGTCAACGTCGCCAGGGTCCAGTCCGGCAAACTGCCTGCCACCAACGTGTGGCTTTGGGGGCAGGGCCGCACGCCTCGGCTCCAAGCGTTCGATCAGCTTTATGGGCGGCGCGGCGCCATGATTACAGCCGTTGATCTGCTCCGCGGCCTGGCAGCCTTGATCGGTTGGGACCGGATCGAAGTGCCCGGCGCCACCGGCTACACCGACACCGACTACGCGGCCAAGGGCCGTTACGCCATCGAGGCACTGAACCATACCGACATCGTGTGCGTGCATGTCGAAGCGACCGACGAAGCCAGTCACGAAGGCGACTGCCAGGGCAAGATCAAAGCCTTGGAGGAGATCGACCGTCACATCGTCGGCCCGCTTTGGGAAGCCCTCAAGTCCCACGGCGAGTACCGGATATTGATCAGTCCCGACCATCCCACGCCGCTGCGTACCAAAACGCACAGTCACGGTTTCGTGCCGTGGACCATCGCCGGGACGGGCATCCAACCTGATGAGGCCCAAACCTACGACGACGTAACCGCCGGCGAATCGGCTCGGACCTACCCGGAAGGCTGGAAGCTGATGAAAGATTTTCTGGACTAGTACGGCGGAAAAGTGGCCCCGGAACGACGTTGCCGCTTCGCCGCGACAGGCCCCTGGTTGATTGGGCGGTGTACGTCTATAATCCCACTGAAGTCCACTACACGGTCTTCTTTGGCGTGCCCTAAACGAATGCCGCACCGAAGGCGGAACGGCGTTGGCTTGTGCCGAGCGTTGGTTCTCCCGGTTTGGTCCTGCCTCTGCTAGCGACACGCCCCGTACCCAAGACCTAAGGCGGTCTCAATGGGCGGCAACCTGCGGCCGCGCGGCGGCAAGCGTGCCCATGGCGACCTCTGCGCCGGCGGTCCTTGCGATCCCGCCGCCGCAAGCGGCATCCCCCCCGCTGCCCATTAACAAAGCCGGATGTGGGTTGACCCTTCGCCACATGAAAAACAAGGAGTCTTGAGCATGTCTGCCGATCCATCCTCCCT
>CAZEEG010000183.1:0-8786 GCA_964511065.1 uncultured Pirellulales bacterium
GTGGGCAAAAGTAGCCCGCTGCCAGCAGCAGGCATGCTAGCCCCGCTGGCAAAGCAAGCGGCCGCAGTAAGGCAGCATTGGTAGACAAAAGCGTTTGTACAGAACGGATGCCGGGGCGATCTGAGCGACAAATCGGCCCCTATTCGATGATCGACTCATCGTGGTTGGCCCGCATGCAACCACCCTGCCAATCGCACTCACGCTGCGCTCGCTGGTATGGACAGCGGGTCTTGCGAAGCGCTGTTCGCCAGTGGCGCCCCGGCTGTGTAGCTACTCGCCGTGAAAGGCTCGGCGGGCCGCTTCAAACACGTCTTTCAGAGGCACCTGGTGCTTTTCGGCCACCTCGCGGCACGATTCAAACTCCGGCGAAAAACTCTCCGGCATCCCCGCGATCCAGGCCAGCTTGCCGGCCACCGGACCCCAGGGCGTTTCCACCTGGTGCGGCCGCCGTTCCATCTTGTGCCGGCTGACGGGCCACCGCCGTACGCCCAGCGAGGTGGTTTCGCGGAAGATGATCTTCTCCAGCTTGTTGACCAGCAGCGCAGGGCAAAGCACGGTGAGCACCACGCCGGGCCGGTTCTTCTTCATCTGCACGGCGGTGGTGTACACGTCCAGGGCGCCGGCCTCGGCCAGCTTGGTCGTGCAATGGCCAATCAACTCGCCGCTGATGTCATCAAGATTGGTTTCCAGCACCCAAACCGTGTCGCTGGCCAGGCCGTCGGCACTTTCGCCGATGATCAGCCGCAGCACATTGGCCTGCTCGCGCAGTTCTTTGGTGCCGGCGCCGTAACCGATGGCTTCGATCCGCATGCCCGGCAGCGGGCCAAAGCTGTCGGCCACTGTGGCCAAGATGGCGGCACCGGTGGGCGTGGTCAGTTCAGCGGCGATGCTGGTTTCCACCAGTGGGATGCCCCGCAGCAGTTCGGCCGTGGCCGGGGCCGGCACGCTCACCCGGCCGTGGGCGATGGTGATGTGGCCCGTTCCGGTTGGCACTGGCGAAGCCACGATCCGATCGACCCCCAGCAGGTCCAGCCCCACGGCCGCTCCGCAGATGTCGGCAATGGAATCGACAGCGCCGACCTCGTGAAAATGAATCTTTTCGAGCGTGGTGCCGTGGACCTTGGCTTCTGCCTCGCCGATCTTCTGAAAGATCCGCTTGGCCAGGTCCTGCTGGGCGGGCGTCAGGCGGCTGCCCTCGATCATGCTCACGATATGGTGCAGGTGCCGGTGGGCATGCTCCGGCTCGTGCTCCACCTTGATATGCGTGGCGCGGAACCCGTGCCGCTTGACTTGCTCGGCAACCAGGCGGCAGCCAGGAATGTTCAGCGAGTCGATGGCGTCTTGCAGTGCGGCCAGATCGATGCCCGCATCGACCAGGGCCGCCAGGGTCATGTCTCCGCTGATCCCGCTGATACAGTCCAGGTAGGCGATCTTCACGGCGCAATCCAAGGTAGATGGATCGGAGGGACGGCAGGGATGGCGCCCCGCACGCGGCGCGGGCGAAATCGCATCCTGCCAACAAAAACTGCCCGCCCGCAGCTTTCGCACGTGCAGGTCCGGGGGCTCGCTAGGTTATAGCGAACGCTCGGGCACGTGGCGAGCCACGGGACGGGCAGTGGTGGTGGTTCCAGCAGGCAGGCGCTTAGCGCTGCTCGGCGACCTCCGGAGCGGTCACGGCTTCAATCTGAAGCTCCAACCAGGTTTGGTTGCCGTTCTGCTGGCCGAGCGAGCATCGCACCGGCTTGTTCACCGGAATCGCGCCGACAATCTGCCCGCCGTGCCGCGCGATCACTTGGGCCGCCTGCTCGTTCCCGGCGGTTTGCACGCGGTGCTGAACGGTGAGGTTCAGTTCCACGGCATCGCCGGAGCATTGGCCGAGACTTCCCTGGACTTCCGTACCCAGCGGCAGCTCGCCCTGCTGGCCGCCGGCTTGAATCACGCCGCCGGAGATGAACGAGAACTGCTTGCCAGCGGTGGTCAGGATGACCGGCGAGGCCAACAGTTTCGTGCTGTTATCGGCGGTCTGCTGATACAGCCGAACATGCAGGGCGTACTGCCGAGGTTGCTCGCACGTGACGGCCGTCAGGCGCGTGGGCGGAGGGGGCAGAATCTGCGGCTGCGAAGCGTTGCACGCGGTCGTCGTGCAGGTGCCCGACTTGCAGGCTGCTGCCGTGCAGGCCGCGCTGGTCTTGGGCACCGGGTAGGCGCCGGTGTAGCTTTCGCCGTGGCCGCTGTGCTTGGCGGCCAGTTGCAGCTTGAGCTGGTCGCACTCGTGCTGGAGCCGAGCCAGCGTCTGGACAAGTTCCAGTTTGGCTTCGGCCGCTTCGAGCTTGGCTTCCAGGGTGGCATTGGTGACATGCACCTGGGCCGCTTCCTCGATGATCCGCCGATGCTGCGCCAAGGCTTCCTCGGCCGACTTGGCCCTGGCTTCCAGGGTTTGCGTGAGCGTACCCAGGATCACTTCCGTCATCTGGGCACGGGCCACGAAGTTCTGCTCAGCCATTTGGAGCATCTGCTCCGAAAAATCCTCGGTCTGCCGGGCCAAGAACTCTTGGGCTTCCAGCAGGGTCTCAAGCCGGGCAACCTTGGCCTGGAGCTTGGCCACCTCGGCCGGAACGACCGCCGACTTCTCCACGCCGTGACCGTTGAACAGCGGGCAATGCGTGGTGGCCAATTGCCACAGGTGCGCAAGTGCCGGATCGCTGGCAACCTCGCAGCGGTCAATCGTGATCACGCCGCATGCCTGGCCACAAGCGGCCGTCTTGTTGCACGCCGACTTTTCGCAGGCGGATTGACCGCACTTGCTGCTGCAACAAGCGGTGGCGCGGCGGGCCGATTCACAGCAAGCCGAGTCGCAACAGGCTGTCTGGCAGCAGGCTACCTGGCCGCACTTGCTCTTGGCGCAGACGCTGGTCTTACCGCACGCATTGCTGCACGCACTGGCCTTACAGACCTTGCCTTGGCAGACGCTGCTGTTCTGCTTCTTGGCGCAGCAGGCAACCGCCGTGGCACAGGCGGTTTTGGCGCAGGCGTTCTTCGCGCAAGCGTCCTTCGCACAGGCTACCTTGCATGCCGATTTCGCGCACGCAGTCTTGGCGCAGACGGACGTGCCGCAAGCGGTTTTCGCGCAAACGGCCGTCGAGCAGGTGCGCTTGGAGCATGCATCCTTAGAACAGACGCCCTTGGAACAGGCCGTCTTGGCGCAGGTGGCCTGCGCACATGCGGTCTTCTCGCACGCGCAGGGGACACTGGCCGCCTTGGCGCAGGCATCCTTCGCGCAAGCGTCCTGGGCACAAGCAGCCTTGCAGCCCAACTTGGCGCAGACTTCCTTGGTGCAGACAGCTTTCGCGCAGACAGACGTCGCGCAGGCTGTCTTTGCGCAGGTATCCTTGGCGCACGCGGACTTGGCGCAGGCATCCTTCGCGCAGACCGCATCCGCACAGGCCGCCTTGGAGCAGGCGTCCTTGGTGCATGCTACCTTGGCGCACGCGGCATCGCAGGCCTTGCTGCAAACGGCCTTTTCACATTCGCCCTTGCCACATTCGGACTTGCAGGCCGCATTGCATTTCGCTGCACACTCCAGTTGGAAGGCGACCAAATCTTCGCACGGCGAGAACCAGGGCGCGACCTCGGTGCCGCTCGCCTTGGCACAATGGATGTTCTGCTTAGTGAACAGCCGGGAAACGTACGGAATCTTGTCGAGAATGCTGCCGGTGACGCCCGGCGAATAAGCGGCCGGCGAACTATCGGGAGGGCTGGCGGCCAGCGGTGCGGCCAGCACGGCTATGGCCAGTGCCGCAGACGCGGCACCGCCCAAGATGCGAGACACCCACACACGACTCATGGCGACTTCCTTTCGCAGCGAGGGGAGCAAATCTTCCATGCCTTGCGGCGGCGGTCTTGTAGCTGAAAAAAGCAGCCGTGGCGATGCCAAAAGCGGTCCGCCAGCCTGCTTGTCACGCGGCAATACTGGCGCCAGCAGCGGCGGTGGAGGGGGTGCATCGGCCAGCATGGCCGGAGGGCAGCAACACGCGCGGACTCGGGCGGAAGTCGCCGCGCAGCGTTGGGCAATTTGGGTTGGCGGAACCCATGCTAGCGGGCCAGAGGGCGGCTTACCCGCGCAATCTGGATTGTTGCCCCGGCAAAGTCTCCCACAGCACAGCGCTATGCATGCAGCGGGCCGTGGCAGCGCGGAAGCCGCGGGTGAGGGCGTGAAATGATAGCAGCGGCCGTTACCGCCGCAGCGGGCCGCCGGTCAGGCCCACCATCGGCGTATCGGCCCGCACCAGGTAAAGCTCGACCCGGCGGTTCCACTTGCGCTCTTCGGGCGAGGCGTTGGAAGCGATGGGCTGATGCTCGCCTTGCCCTTGCACGGTAATTTGCTGGGCAGGCACACCGGCAGCCTGGAGGTAGTCGGAGACGGCATTGGCCCGGGCGGTGCTGAGATGGAAGTTGTTCGCCCAGATTTCGCTGCCGGGTTTCTTGGTCACGGCGCGGTCGTCGGTATGGCCGACAACCACCACGCGGAGGGCCGGGCCGTGTTCCTTGACCATGGCCGCCAATTCGTTGAGGACCGATTCGGTCGTCGGCCGCAGATGCGCGCGGCCGCTATCGAACAGCAGTTCTTCGCGCACCACGGCGGCGTCGGTGAGCGGATCGTACTCCAGGATGGGAGACCGCTGCGCCACGTCGGCCATGCTCAAACCGCCGAATTCGCTGCCGAAGCGGCCGTCCATGCCATCGCGGCGCGGACGCATGTTGGCCAGCGCGAGGTTACGTTCTTCGAGGAGGAGTTGTTCGGCCTGCTGTTGCGCGCCGATGGCTGAAGTCAGCCGGTGGCTCAACTCCTCGTTTTCCTGCTGGAGATTGAGCACTTGCTGGCCCAGCGCGCGGTTTTGCTCCTGCAGGGCGACGGCTTTCTTCTTGGAAGCGCAGCCGGCGAAAGCGCAGCAAACCATCGCGAGAATCAACCAGCGACTGCGACGCCGCACAAACTGCTTCATGATTCGACTCCTTTCGAATCGCCGTGTGCCAACAAGCCGGGGTGAGGCTAAATCTGGCTGTCGGGAGAAGGTGCCTGGCGATTGGCCGCAAACCACGGCTGCGGCCAAGCCAGGGATCGGCTCCCGCCGAAGATTAGCCGCGGCGGCATGGATCGCCTGGAGAACCGGCCCGAACCCGGCAGGAACTCCTTCTGATTTTCTTTGAACGCGGGTCAACGGCGAACATGCGTCAACCCGCCAACCATCTTCACCGTTTGCTGCACGGGGCGGGCGAGCCAAGACCGCAGGTCCATTGCTCTGCGTCTGGGCCCAGTGGCCGCCTTATTGCTCAAACAGGCCAACAAGCTGTTCGGACAGGGTGCCTACGATGGGGCTGGGGTTCTCCCAACTCCACATGTAGACGACCATCTCGTACATCATGATCCCGGTCATTGCCAAGACCAGCGTCACGGCCGTCAGCCCCAGGATGGTGCCGACACCGTACTTGGCCTCGGGTTGCACGGCTGCCGGGGCCATGGCGGGCGCGGGGGCTGCCAGCGGGCCGCCCACGGCTGGTTGCGGGCCGGCGGCAAACGCCGGTGCTGCGCCCAGGCTTTCCATGCCTGCCAGGTCCTCACCCAGCAGCGTAGCTGCGTTTTCATCGAACGGTTCCTCGGCATCCAGCGCGATGACCTGGGAACCGCTGGCATCGGATTCGTCGCCTTCCACCTCAAGCATGGGCGTGAGCAGGAAGTCGTCGTCCTCCACTTCTTCCAGTTCTTGTACGGCGCCCAGGGCCTGGTCGCTCCCCAACTCGCCAAACGGTTCTTCCAGCGACAGGCCGCTATCGGCCGCCGCGGCCAGGTTGATGCCGCTATCGGCAATGTCGCTGCCGGTGCCGCTGCCGCCCAGCACCAAGTCGCCGGCATCGTCGTCCTCGACGAGGTTGATGGTGCTTTCGGGCGAGCCTTCCTCCTCGATCAGGCCGCCACCAGCGGTCGAGTCCGAGAGGGTGAAATCGTCGTCTTCCAGTTCCAGGGCACTGCCGCCCAGGGTGATGTCGCTATCGCCTTGGATCGAGAGGGCCTCGTCTTCGCCTGAGGACTGCGGGGCGGCCTCGATCGGTTCGTCGTCGGCCAGCCCAATGCCGCTGAAGGTGAGGTCGTCGTCATCGGCGGCCAGTTCCAGGTCGCTGTCGCCCGATGCCTGGTACTGGATCGTGGTTTCGTCCTTTGGTGCTTCCTGCTCGTCGTCGGCGGCCACCAGTTTCAAATCGCTGTCCACGCCCGATCCGCCGTCGCTGGGGATGAGCGAAAGCCCGCTGTCTCCGGCCAGTTCCAGGTCGCTGGCTTCGCCGCCCAGTTGGATGTCTACGTCTTCGTCGTCGAGTTCGCCGGCTTTGCCGATCACGGTGCTGGACATGCTGGACGAAGGGCCTTCGAGCGTGACGTTGCTCAGCAGGACGGAATCGCCCTCGCGGCTTTCTTCGTCGTCGTCGAGCGAGATGGGCAGGTCGATCAGGCCGCTGCCCATTCCCGAGGTGCTGCCCGAGAACTTATCGCGGTAGCGCTCGATTTCTTCGCGTTTGAACTTCCAGGTATTGCCGTCGCGCACGCCGAAAACATCGCGGTCCTCCCGCAACCGGTTCAGCTCGTCCGTGCTGATGCCGAGCATCGCTGCAGCTTCTTCGAGGCTGAGTAAGTTCTGATCCATGAGCGTCTCCGGGGTCTCTCTCTATTCCCAAAACAGGGCGGGGGGCCATGGCGTGCCGCCCGATCCCCATTGGGAACTCAAGGGCGAGGGGGCACGCTATGGATGATCCAACATCAGGCGGATTTCCCGCGGCAGCGGGTTCACGCCATTGTAATCCGCAAGCTGCAAATCCCAATGAATTTGGCGCACGCTGCGTAAAGCGATCACGCCCGTGGCATTTTCGATGTGGTACACGCTCGCCACCCGCAGCCGAGGATCGATGACCAGCAACTGCTGATACTTGTCCCCGCCGCCGGGCAGCACATGCGTGATCAGTTCCGCGGAACCGCCGCCAGGTAACCCCGATTGGGCCTGCACGTACGTTCCGCCTGGCCGAAGTTCCGCGAGTGCGGTCACCAGACCTGCAGCAAACACGGCCGCGATCAGCGCCGTCCGCATAAGTCACCTATGGCTTATGGGCTTAGATCGCGAACCTCCATGCATTCTAAGAGGTCCGCAAACCAGTTCAAGGGAAAACCGCCGTTCCCGCGCGGCTTCGCCAGGACGCCCACTCGGAAAATTCGGTGCAACCGGGAGCGCCAAGCGCGGTTTCAAGGCCATGGTTGCCACGACACCGCATATCGCACGGAGAACCCGCTGGGAAAGGCGGGGCGAGAATAGCGGCCGACCGTTACCCCGGCAAGGGCAAGTTGCATTTTCGCTCAAGTTCGAGCGGTTGCCGTGCCGAAGAGGATCGGTTCCGCCCACTGCAACAGGCAGAACAACCGCGCACGCGACTGCGACCGGTGGCGTCGGCCCCCCCGCGGCCAGCAAAGAAAACAGCCACCGCTGCCCGCCCCAAGGGCTGACACAGCAAGCTATAGATGCTGGGAGTCGTCGTAAGGCGGGCTCAAGAATGGTGGCTCACGCCGCCCGGCGGTGCGAAGGGGCGCGTTCCTCGGCCGGGGACACCGGTATGCCATCGCGGGCGATGATCCGCACCTGGCCGTCGCGGGCCACGCGGTAGTGGATTCCACGCCAGACCACGTCGCGGCCAAAGCACGCGCACACCAGCCCGATCCAGTTGGCCAGGCCGATGATCGGGCCGCCAAGCAGGTCGAACCAGCGGCTTACCCGAAGTTCGCGGCTCAAATGCGGCACGGTGAACGACACGATCCGCTGCCGCTGCCAATGGCAGAACAGGTATCCGGCGTACAGCACTCCGCACACGGTTAGGGGAATCCAGGCCCAGGCGGCTGCCGCGATAGCGCCTGCAATACCGGCCGCCAAATTCCCCCAAAAGGTTACGGTGGCCACGGTGGAAGCCGACAGCCCCAGCCACCACCAGAACGGGGCGTAAAAACGGATCATCTTGTCCTGGCGGCGCATGAATTCAAATGCCTGGCCGGGGCTGTAGTCGCAAGCCGATGCCACTGTGCAGCCCGGTTCGTACTCGATCCGGTGCCCGGCCTTGCGCAGCTTGGCGGCCGCCACCACGTCGTCGCTCAGGGTGCCGGGCCAGGCGGGCCGCAGCAGTTCCAGAAACACTTCGCGGCGAATGGCCCATGAGCCGCCCCAAATCGGGTGCATTCCGCCGGACCCGTAGATGGACAGGATATACGTGTTGATGCTGCCCAAAATCAAGTTGGGCAGTGAATTGCGCAGCGGGACCAGGCAGCGATAGCCGGTCGTGGCCGCCACGCGCGGATGGTCGAGCCTGCGAACCAGCAGTTTGAGCCAACCGCTGCGCGGTCGGGCGTCGGAATCGACAAATGCCAGGTACGCCACGTCGTCGGTCGTGGCATCCACGCCCGCCAGCAGGTTGTGGACCTTCTGGCCGCAGTTCTCGGCCCGGCCCGCCACGATCACCCGGGCTGGGACGCCCGGATGCTGGTCGATCAGCTTGTGAATGGTTTCACAGGCGGGATCGTCGGCCGATTCGACCAGGAACAGAATCTCGTAGTTCTCGTAATCCTGGTTGAACAGGCAGCGGAGGTTGTCCTCCAAGTCGATATCCAACCCTTTGCAGGGCGATAGCAGTGCTACCTTGGGGCCTTGGGTGCTGCCGCGGGTATCGCGCAGCCGCTTGGGGACGAACCGGCGGTTCTCCCA
>CAZEEG010000184.1:0-8780 GCA_964511065.1 uncultured Pirellulales bacterium
AAAGGGACAGAGGGGACAGAAGGGGCTTGCACCTGGCGGACGTGTCTCCGCCAGCCAAAACGGGGCAATTCTCCCGCGCAACGCTTCTCTCCTGCGCATCCAGGCACTCTTGAGACGATTGAAGTGCGTCTGCTTCATGGGTTCATTGCACCAGGAAATGGCCGAAGCCAGCCAAATGGACCGCGGATTCATAAGCCAGGTCTATTGCGGCGCCGGACATCAGCATCGAAACCAGAACCAGGCAAATCAGATAATTAGCACAAGCGCACATGTTGACTTAGGCACTCAACTAAAGTCACGCAACTAAACGATTCCGGGCCGCTTCATTTTCTCATTTTTCTGCCTCTTGATTTGCGGCCGGGTGCAGCGGACAGCATTCGCGCTTACCGTCATTTTTTTGCGCAATCGGTATGCGCATTCCTATTTATCCGACGTATTCATCAGATTCATCTATGGATTCATCCCACTAGGGATGTCATTTTTCTGTTTTCATTGTTTGGGAGGTGTTGCTATGCGCAACCGCTACCGTCCTGGTTTCACCTTGGTGGAGCTGCTGGTGGTCATTGCCATCATCGGCATCCTGATTGCCATGCTGCTTCCAGCGGTTCAGGCCGCCCGGGAGTCGGCCCGCAGGGCCAACTGCGCCAGTAACCTGCGGCAGATTGGCACGGGCGTACAGATGTACGCCGACCGCAACAACGAGCAGTTGCCGCCCTCGGCCTGGGGCGGCTACAGTTGGCTGGCACTGATGTACCCCGTGATGGAGCGCGGGAATGACTGGGCCGGGTATCGTTTGTGCCGGGTGGGCACGACCTCCACACTGGGGCCGACTCATGGCACTGCTAGCGATACGGATTCTGGACCGTCTGGTGTTTCCAACTCGCAGCACAGCCAGAACTTCCGCAGCGACGTGTACATCTGCCCGACGCGCGGCTTCCGGATGTCTGGGTGGGGCACCGCCCAGGCCGTGGATTACATGGGCGTGGGCGTAACGTATCGGCCCAGTCAAACCGACTACCCGTCCACAGCCCCCTATAACCAGCACTACACCAGCGGCGGCTCGGCCGCGGCGGTGGACTGGATTCGCGGGCCGATCGTGGGGTACGTCACTGCTCCATGGGTGGTCACTGACCCCACACCGGGGGCAGAACAGCGTATTCCGAACATCGTCTCTCGGGTGACGATCGGCGGGGTCACGGACGGGATGACCTATACCGCTATCTCTGGCGAGAAGCACCTGGCATCGGACAAGATGGGTGTGGCCGGCCCGGACTACCCTTACTGCGTCGCCTATGCGGGCGGCGGCTACGATGGCGGCAAGATCATCGGCCTGGGACTGGCACCCCGGCCCGACACGCCGCCCCAGCGTAGCAAAGCCGAAACCGGTGACGTCGACGATTGGGCGGCACCGTATGCGGACTCGATGTTCATGTTCGGTAGCTGGCATCCCGGCATTTGCCAGTTTGTGTTCGGCGATGCCCGTGTGGTGTCCGTCAAGAATTATGCCGACACGAACACGCTGATGTACATGGGTGGCCGTAACGACGGCCAGTCGTACAGCCTGCCCTAACCCCCCAGCGGTCGAGCCACCCCTGGCTCTTCGTTGCGCGATGCTTTCAAGGCCCCGGCGAGCGAAGACTCGCTCGCCGGGGCCTGTTTCTTACGCAGGAGCGAACCATGTGGAAACGCGTCACCTCGTACCTGGCGATGGGGGCTATCCTTGGTGCGTTGGGGCTTGCCTTCCTGGAACAACCGCCAAGACAAACACTCGCGATCCCGCCCGCGCTGACTTCTGGCGAGCGATTCTCCCGGCTGCTTGAAATCCGCGTCAGACGGCCGCTCAACGAGGCAGAAGAACGTGAACTTGAGGAATTGAAAGTCATTCTCCTGGATGAACTGCGCAAGCACAAACGCATGATGGCTGGCCAGAGTTGGGAATAACCGAGCAAGTAGCCGCCGTGCGAAGGTCACCCGTGACGACGCGTTCCAGCCCACCGGGTGACGATGCCCCGGCGAACATGCGTGCCTCTGCCACGGCCTTGCCGTCGTCTGGGCCGTCCGCCACGGATGTCATTTGAATCCCGTCCCGCATGCCGCGCTGCGATGCCCGAGCATCCTCGACCGCTTGGTATTTGGACGGCAAACCAAGCCAACCCCAGTTCGCGGTCCGCCATCGATACATGCGAGGGTTAACAGCACTGGACATCCGCTGCCTCTCTCGTCCGCCCACCTCCGCAGCGGAAACCGCTCCTTCGCCCTGCCGGAGGGATGTGCGGTCACGGTCCCCGTAAACTGGTTAATCGCCTTTGGCCTTGAATTGCTTTCTTGGCTGTTGACCCTAGCCCCCTCCGTCACGGCCCCCCCTAAATTGGCCTAGCGCCCATGGCCCCGGCGGGATGCGTTACCTGCCGGGGCTTTTCTTTCCCTGACGGCATCAAGTGCGCTGTTTTGCTTGGGGTTTGAGGCGATTGCCGCCGCATGTGCACAAGGGGGCGGCGAACGGTGTGCGATCGCGCTTCCCCCGGTACGCTTCCGCACGAGTCTGGAAGCCCGAATGCGGCTTGGCCGTAACCTGGTTGCTCTCGATACCGAGCCTCCGCGACCCGCGGCTATCCCGGCGACCACCTTCCCGTTAACGAACTGGTTGCTGTCGTGCGACATTGCCGGAATTCGGCCACTACAGCCAGGTTCGATGGGCCACGGGGGCAAATCCATCCACCGCGTTCCGCATCGCAAGCGGTTTCTTCACGTCCGCGGCCAAATGGCCCGGAAAAACAGTGTGTGAGGGCAACCATCATGCCGCCCATGCCAATTCACCAGCAATCTAGATCGATACTCGGCAATCATCGCCAATCTGGAAGCCAATTTCAGAAATGCGCGGAACTTCGTTTCCTTGCTGAACGAACGCACTTATTGACACGTGCGCAGCTAAAATCCGCTCACGTTCGTGCTAGCCCTGTGAAATGCGGCCCATTGCGCGGGAAAACGGAAGACTTCCGGCGCCGGTCGTTCGACGACCGGACATTGGCCGCGCAACCATCAATAAACCGGAAAAACGCCGCGTTTTCCGCGGACAAATGCGGTAATTTCGCGCCCCACTTCGCACCTGGCAAGAAAAAAAGTCACGAAAGCCCCCCGTAGGGGTTGCCCCCTGAGCGACAGCCCTTATACTGCAACCAGATCGTATGGGCCAAAAACAGGAGATCATAAGGGGCGTACTGATAGCGGGCATGTTCCCGCTGCGAAAATGGGGGCGATCCTCCCCCCACATAGCTCTTCACTTGCACATCGACCGTTCACAACGCCATCCCCCATTCAGTTGCCGGATGGTTTGATCCAGATCAATCATGGCCGCAATTGGCCTTTGATACTCTGAATTCACAGGTTGCTTTCGTGGGCCGCACATCTTTCGGCTCCCAGCCATCATTGGCTATTTTGCAAAGGCACCTGCGGTGAGGTGACTTAGGCCTCCCATAACCAAAGTCACCTGGCCAGATAATCTCCAGGCCGCTTCCCCTGCGTAGATTTCTGCACCTTGATTTGCGGCCATGGGCAGCGCACGGCATCCGTCCGTAGCATCATTTACCGCGCATGCTATGTGCGCGTACCTATTCATCACATCTACGTAGGGATTCATCCCGTTTGGGATGGCATGTTTTCTTTTCTCGTTTTTTGCAGGGGGTTTTGCCATGCGCAGCCGTCATCGTTCTGGTTTTACATTGGTGGAGCTGTTGGTGGTGATTGCCATCATTGGCATTCTGATCGCCATGCTGCTACCTGCCATTCAAGCCGCCCGGGAGTCGGCCCGCCGCGCCAACTGCGCCAGCAACCTGCGGCAATTGGCGATTGGCGTGAACACGTACGCGGAGCGCAATGGGGAGCAGTTGCCGCCCAGCGGGTACAACCGGCATGGCTGGATCGCATTTTTGTGGCCGGTCATGGACAATGCATCGCAGTATAACAGCATCATGTTGCAGTATACCCCGCACAATAATACGGCCGGCCAGGTTAACGCCAACGGCCAGACGAACGCCTACGTTTACACGCGCTACCGCTCGGATGTCTTGATCTGTCCAACGCGAGGGTTTCGCACCAATGAGTACGGCGTGAACGGAACGAACTCGGGGCGCCCGGATGAGCAGACCGTCTACGCGCAAGCTGTCGACTACCTGCCAGTAGCCCTCGTCTATCGGGCATCCGATTGGATCAGCAATTCGCCACAGTACGCGAGTTCCGGTAATCCCAACAGGCCGTATCTGATGGGGGCGATCGTAGGATACCGACGCGCCACGACGGTTCATGCAGGTACGCCGCAAGAACGGCGCGTCGTTACCTCCTCTGTGAGTATTGGCGGTGTGACCGACGGAATGACCTACACGGTGATCGCGGGCGAAAAGCACATTCCGGGCGGGTTTCTTGGGCACAGCTATGCCGACTTCCCGATGGCAGCCTCTATCGCCGTGCATAGCGATGCGGAATGGACGTCCAACAAGATTATTGGTTTGGGCCTGCCGCCACGCCCTGATGATCCCGCCTTTGTCTTCGACAACCCGTTACCCAACAGGTACATGACTAGCGCGGAAATGAATGGGGATTCGTACGACTCCAAATACACTATGTTCGGTAGTTGGCATCCCGGCGTGACGCAGTTCGTGTATGGCGATGCCCGCGTGGTAGCCGTTAAGAACTACGTGGAACCGCTGACGCTCCAATACGCCGGGCATCGCAGCGATGGGCAGTCGTATAACTTCCCATAGCGATATGCCGGAGCTATCGTCGCGTGATCGTTGGCCCCGGCGGGCGCTGCAGCGCCCGCCGGGGCCTTTTCGTTGAGTTAACGGGCCTTACACCGGTGTGCCGTCCTTGCACGTCGTTTGCCCCACGGACTTTGCGCATAAGGCCCCACAAGCTTTCTTTGTCCGTGCCCTGAGAAGCCGTTGCCCTTCAACCCGAGAAACCATCGGGGGCGCGTGACATCAACCCGATTCCTCCCTGGGGTTCGCCGTCTGCACGACAATTTTTCTCTAACACGTGTCAAGGCGAAAAGCGGAAGTTTGAGCCGGAGGTCGGCGATGGTGGCCGTTCAGGAACGGAAATACCAGGGAACTTTCGCTGCGCATTTTGGCCAAGAAGGTCCGTCGCCGACCAGGCCAATTGTCCAGTGAAAAATAGCGCACAATGGTAATTTGTGAAATCGTGTTTCTGGTCGCACAAAATGACCTTGGTACACCAATATCCACTTGCGTCGCGAACCGCCGAGCATATACTCCTACCCACAAACGGGGGCATCCTCGTGGCAGTCCGACAAGAGTCCGTTAGAGAAAGGGCACACCTGGGCAAGAGTGAGACAACAGGGCGACGTACATATGGCGGAGCTGTCTTAGCCACTAGAGCGAGCACTTCCTTCGCCTACCCGCTGTTTTGCGCATCGGGCGTCCTCCACGCTGCCAGTCACACTTCTCAGTGATCTCGGCCGCCAGGCGTATGGAACTGGACGTTCCCGACACTGCACCACACCAATTCGCAACCGAACGCGCTGAAGGCCACATCTTCTTCTGATTCACAGGCAACTCTGCTTTCTGGCCAGATGCTGCGCAGGTGGTGGCTTGTTGCGCACCGGCAACAGACGGCGATATTATTTTGGCATCATTCATCCTGCGAAAGCGGCTTCCCTATCGGGAACCATATCATTTCTGTTGTTCTTCTTGTGGAGGTGTTGCCATGCGCAACCGTTATCGATCGGGCTTTACCTTGGTAGAGCTGCTGGTGGTGATCGCCATTATCGGTATTTTGATCGCGATGCTCCTGCCCGCCATCCAGGCGGCTCGCGAGTCGGCCCGGCGGGCCAATTGTTCGAGCAACCTGCGACAGTTGGCCATCGGCGTGAACACGTACTCAGAACGCAATGGAGAGCAGTTGCCGCCCAACACCTTTAGCAATCACAGTTGGGTTGCCCTGATGTGGCCGGTCATGGACAACGCGCCACAGTACGCCCAGTTGATGTTGCAATATGGTGCTACGGACAATGACGCCTCGCGGCTCAATAGTGAAGGGCGCACTCAAGCTTACGTTCACTCCCGCTTCCGTTCTGACGTACTGATCTGTCCCACCCGCGGTTTCCGAACCACCGCTTGGGGTGCGAGCGGCACCAACTCGGGCCTCCCCGACGAACCTACGATCTATGGCCAGGCCGTGGACTATCTGCCCGTGTCGATCATCTACCGGGAATCGGGCTGGTACACTACGCCTGGTGCCAACGGACAGACGGCCCAGGTGGCCGGCTCTGGCAATCCCAATCAGCCGTACCTCATGGGGGCCCTGGTGGGCTACCGACGATACACGGATCATACCATCGGCGGCATTCTGCATCGCCAGATAACATCGTCTGTCACCGTGGGTGCTGTGACCGACGGCATGACATACACCTTGATCGCCGGGGAAAAGCACGTGCCATCCGGTTTCTTGGGAAATGGCGTTGCTGACTACCCCTGGGGCGCCGCGACACTGGGTAACGACCGGCAGTGGCATTCCAACAAGATCATCGGCTTGGGGCTGCCCCCGCGGCCAGACGACCCGAATTTCAACTTCAGCAGCACGTTGCCTACCGAATATATGGCTTCCGGTGATACAGCAACATACCCGGACCAGTACCTCATGTTCGGAAGTTGGCATCCCGGCGTGACGCAGTTTGTGTTTGGCGATTCTCGCGTAGTCGCCATCAAGAACTTTGTAGAGCCGCTAACGCTCCAGTATGCGGGACACCGCAGCGACGGCCAGTCGTACAACTTGCCGTAATGGCACGTTCGCTTGACCGCTGTTAGCACATGTTGGCCCCGGCGGGCGCTGCAGCGCCCGCCGGGGCTTGTTCATTGGTCCAGAACGAACCATGCGGAAACGTATCGCCTCGTACTTGGCGATGGGGGCAATCCTTGGTGCGCTGGGGCACACGTTCCTGGAACTTTCACCAAGAAGAACGTTATCCACTCCGCCCGCGCTGACTTCCGCGGCCGTTGTCGCGGCTCCTTGACATCCGCGGCGGACGGCAACAGACCGAAGGTGAGCAGCAGGAGCTGACAGTACTGCGGATCATCCTGCTGGACGAACTCCGCAAGTACCAGTGGCGGCTGCACGGAACGGACATGACAAAGTTGATATCGAGGGCCTCCAGACCAGCCGGGCCGCTTCCTCGAGCGGCGCCCTTCATGGAGTTGCTGTCTGCTGTGGTGGCGCGGCGTCATCGTAACGGGATCGCGTTCATAGGGCCGGCGATGGATCATGTGCCGCAGTATTCGCAGTTGATGTTCCGGCACCACGCCTCCGCCTATGAGACGACGGGGCTCAATCACGTTGGCGTAGCGCAGGTGTAGACCCATTTCCGGTACCATGTCGATGTGCCGCATTGCCGCATGCGCGGCTTCCGCACATCTGCCGCTGAAATCAGCCGCATCAACTGGGGCCGGCCCGAGCCCCTGCACCGTTGACGGCCAGGCCGCGTACGGCGATAGCCGTCTGGCGGCAATCAAACGCTTTGCAGTGCCGCTGGCTTTGCGGTACGCTGGTCGCCGGAGTGACGGTCAATCCTGCAACCTGCCGTGAGGCCCGGCGCCGGGGCAACGTCAGGAACACCACATCAGGCTCCGGAGGGCACATCATCGCCCGCTGGAACCTTTGCATCATGGGATAAACGGCATGCGCTACCGCACCGCGTTCGCAGCAGCGATAGCATGTATCGGGATTATTGTGGAATGGACGGCGTTGCGGCCGACACCACCGCAGGTGGACATCACGAACCAGGCCGAAATCGGCCCGCGATTCTGCGAACTGCTCATCATCCGTGAGCAACGCCCGCTCACCGTCGACGAAGAACAGGAATTGTGGGAGCTGCGCATGCGAGCCAAAGAACAGATCCGCGAATATCACCGGATATCCCAAGCGCACGATTGGCAGTAACAGACCGTCGTATCGAGATAAGTCCCACCGCTGCCAGCAGTTTCTAGCGGATGGCCCGTTGTACGCCGCGAGTGGCGGGCCGCAATGCGGGCGTTCAACGGTTTCTTCGAAAAAAGCTTGCATCAACGTTTACGGTTTGTATATTGACGCTGTCGAAACGGTCGCTGCACCACCTCACGTCCAATCAGGCCACGCTGTTTCCTTTGGTCCATCCGACTGGAAGAAGCGTAGCTGCCGGGTGCGACGATCTGGCCGTTCAAAGGCCTTTTGGAATTGAACTGTCGGGTGCCGCGGCAACCGACAGCAAACTGCTGTTCCAGACGCACTCTCTCCCTGCCCATCTCCATTTGACCCGCGTCTGACGACACCGGAACGCATTCCATCATCATCCTTCTGGAGGCCGAAGCTGCCCGCATGCTCTGTATCGCGCGGCGATCGGGGCAATGCACGATTACGACCTTTCTTGTCGTCGGGGGCATAAGTATTGACACCCGAAAAGCGCAGCCATCATCTCGCAGCGCACCGGGGGGACAATACCGTTGGCTATTGGTCTATCTATCAAGCCGCTTCACATCTGACACTCCTGATATATCTCTTAGCGGCTGGATGGCATTGATCACGCATTCGTGATCTGCGCGTGTTTATTTTCCGCGTTCATCTCTTTGGCGTTTTGATACGTACCGCATCGTGCGGGACGATGTCATCTCTATTGTTCTTTTCTTGTGAGGTGTTTCCATGCGCACCCGCTATCGTTCTGGTTTTACTCTCGTGGAGTTGCTGGTGGTGATCGCCATCATCGGCATCCTGATCGCGATGCTGCTCCCGGCCAT
>CAZEEG010000185.1:0-8197 GCA_964511065.1 uncultured Pirellulales bacterium
GATAGCACTGGCTGCAGAGAAGGGCGGCGTTGGTAAAAGCACCACGGCCGTCAACTTGGGAGCGAACCTGGCCGCCGAATGCGGCTTTCGCGTCCTGGTCGTCGATTGCGACCACCAGGCGAACGCCACCGCCGTATTGAGCGATTGGCAGGCACCGCAGCGGTCGCTGGCCGATGTATTGATCGGCGATTGCACCGCGAACGACGCCATTGTCAGCACGGCCGTCGACAAGCTCGACTTGCTGCCATCGGACGCCACCTTGGCCGAGGTCAACGCCCTGTTGTCTGATTCGGCTGGACCGCTGGGCCAGCAGCGCGAGAACCGGCTGCGCGCGGCGCTAGAACCGCTGGATCAGCAGTACGACTTTGTACTGTGCGATACCGGGCCGAGCCGTTCCGTACTGAATGTGAACGTCCTGAACTACGTGTACGACGTGTTTGTATGCGTGGAGCCCGGCAAGTTCTCGCTGGCCGGGGCGGGCAGCGTGATCGGCCTGGTGGACCAGGTACGGCAGTTCATGCATCGCGACGTGCTGCGCGTGGGCGGAATCGTGCTGCTGCGGTGGCAGGACACGGAGATTGCGCAAGCCGTGGAGGCACAAGCACGGCGGCACTTCCAGTCGCTCGTCTTTCCGACCACGGTGCCGCTGTGTGAAGCCGTGGAAGATGCCAACTGCCAAGGCCGCCCCGTCACGCAATACGCGCCGCAAAGCGCCGGCGGCAAAGCCTATTTGCGCCTCACGGCCGATCTGATCCGGCAGGAACGTGCCGAAGCGCTGGCATACCGGCAGAAACTGGCCCAGCAGCCAACGGCCAGCCCTGGCGTTTCGCCACAGCAGACGATGTACCGCCGCGCGGCGTGACCTGGAGCAGGTTCTGCGAGGGATCGCGCACCAAGCGCCGCACCCTGGATCGGTACGGCAAGCCAAAAGCCTACTGGGCCGCGGCAGGCGCTAGCAACCCTCGGTTCCCAAGACCGCGGGTGCCCATGTACGACAAGCCAAGAGCTTGCTGTGCCGCAGTAGGCGCTAGCGCCAAGGGCAGCAGGTTACGGCCTGTTACGATGCGCAGATTCTCGATGCGCCGTGGACTGGTTGAGCGGCGCAGTGGCTCGCCGTGGATCGGCCCTGTCTGACGCACGTCGCGGCTTGGGGGGGCCTTGGCCCTAAGCGGCCGGGGCGGCTTGCACCATGCCGTGTTCGTTCCAGCGGCGAAGGGCCACGGCCACCAGGTGACCGCCAAACGCCACCGAGATTTTCAAGGCATGCTGATACGGTCCCCGACGCCCCACCAGCGGTACGCAGTCCAAGTTGCAAGCAGGGTCGGGATTGGTGAGATTCAAGGTTGGCGGGGCGTAGCCATCGCGGAGGGCCAGCGCCGTGATCGCCAGTTCGACGCTGCCGGCCGCATTAATCAGGTGGCCCAGCATCGACTTGGTCGCACTCACGCATACCTGGTCGGCCGCGTCGCCGAAGGCCAGGCGGATGCCCCGGGTTTCCACCACGTCGTTTTGAAGCGTACCGGTACCGTGAGCGTTGATGTACTGGATGTCCTCGGGCAGCAGGTGCGCCTCGCGCAGCGTCTCCGAGATCAGCCGGGCCAGCGCTTCGGACTCTTGATCCAAGCCGGTCACGTGGTGGGCCTCGGCCAGCATCCGGCCGGCGACAATTTCGGCATAAATCTTAGCGCCCCGGGCTTCCGCGTGGCTCAAACGTTCGATCACAAAGATCGCTGAGCCTTCGCCCAGTACGAAACCGTTGCGGTGTTGATCGAACGGGCGGCAAGCCTGGGTGGGGTCCTCGTGCCGGGCCAGCACCTTCATGCGATCGAAACCGGCGGCAAACAACGGTTGGATGGCATCGCCGCTGCCGGCCAAGGCGATATCGCATTGATCGTCGCGGATGGTGCGGACCGCCGACAGGATATCCACCAGCCCGCTGGCACAGGCCACCGAGTGCGTGAGCCTTGGTCCGCGCAAGCCGTACGAGTTGGCAATCTGGCTGCACGAGGTATTGGGCATCCACTGCTGCCACCAAGGCAGCCCATTGGGCACCAGCAGGTCTTCGCGGTTGGCATTGCGCAGAATCCAGCCGGTATCGCCCATGTGGCCCGAGATCGCACACCCAAATCGGTTCAGATCGACCTGTTCCAGGTCCACGCCGGCATCTTCCATCGCCTCGCGGGCGGCATGGCGGGCCAGGGCAATGCTCTTAAGTTCGGCGGGGGCCGGAATTTCTAACTCGACCGGAGCGCCCAGCAGGGAATTGTCGGGAATGCCGGGAATCCCCCTCAGTCGCTGCGCACCGCTCTTGCCGCGGCGCACCGCTTGCCACACGGTCTCGCGGTCGTGGCCTAACGCCGTGATCAACCCGATGCCGGTGATGACGATCGGTTCGTCCTCACGCGCGCGGCTCGAGGCTGCAGACGAGGGTGAAGCCATCTTCCAGATTCGCATACGATGTCGCCGGATAATTGGTTAAGCGGAAGCAATTCCCAAAAGGCACGCGCGGACGACGAGGCCGCAAGGGGGCTCAATCGTTACCATCGGAACCGTTGGGCAGCTAACTTCACTCGGGCCATCCAGCAATGCCACCTGCGGAAGTTGTCAAAATGTAGAGTATAGGTGGAATGAAACAAACGCATCAAGTTCTGCTGGCTGGTCATTTTGCTCACTTCCAAGTGCGGATATACGGTCTCTGCCTGGTGCGCTGGGGCCGTCATGGGGCGGCCGATGCCTCCTGCGGCGCCACCCTCTCTCAATAACCCACAATTTGGAGTCTGCCTGGTCGATGCGGTTAGCCTAATAAGCATAACCGATGCCGTCGCTAGCTGGCACACTCTCGCGGGCTGCGGTCGTTCCCTGGTGTTAGCCCCTGACTGGGGCCATGGGACAAGGCGCGGCCACCCCGGCCCATTCTCGGGTACGGCTGCCAGGGTGTACTTTATAACTCTTTATGTGATAGTCGATTACAACCGTTCATTGCTGGCTTTCAGGGGCCCCAAACGAACGCTTGGCCAGGACTTTTCAGGTGCGGTTCTGCCCGGCTGTGCCATCCGATCAGGACAGGCAATCTTGGCCGCATTGTGGTCTGTTCCCCCTAAAATGGCCGTTGTGCAGGGCTTAGGTATGTTGCGCTTTTGAGGACACTGGGCGCCGCAAGCTCGCGACAGTTCCTAATTCTCCGTGATTGCCGGCCTGCCCCAGGCAGTTGAATGGGTGGATGTTTCAGCACGCTCGCTGCCGCGGACGGCCCGACTTTCTTGACTGCCGAGCTATCTGGGCCGTTCCGGCCGACTTGGCGTAAGCTGTGATTCAGGCCGATTTTCGGTGGAATCGTTGCAGGAAAAGCCGGTAGTCGGCCTCCGTATCGATCCCGATGGATGGGTCGTCAACCTGGGCGACGGCAATCTTGACTCCGGCCGCTAAAGCCCGCAGTTGTTCTAATCGCTCGATTTGTTCCAGCGGGGCTGGCGGCATGGCAGCCATCCGCAGCAGAAATTCCCGGCGGTAGGCATAGATGCCCAGGTGTTGAAGGTAATGCGGTGGATTGGCCGTCAGCAGCCGATCGTCCCAGTCGCGGGCATGGGGGATGGGGCTGCGGCTGAAGTACAGGGCCCGGCCGGCGTCGTCGCACACGACCTTGACGCAAGCTGGATCGTTGAGCCGTGTCAGGCAGCGGATCGGCGTAGCCAACGTGGCCATTTCGGCCTGGGGATCGTCGCGCAGCAGGGCGATACAGCGGTCGATGGTTTGGCCGGAGAGTTCTGGCTCGTCCCCTTGGACGTTCACAAAGATATCGACATCGGGCCGGCTGGCGGCGACCTCGGCCACGCGGTCGGTGCCGCTCTGGAGGTCGCGGCCGGTCATCTGCGCAATGCCGCCAAATGAAAGGACTTCGGCGGCGATCTCCTCGGCATCGGTGGCGACCACCACGCCTTGGGCCAAGGTGGCCCGGCACGCGGCCTCGTAAGTATGTTGAATGACAGTCTTACCGCCTGCCCTCAACAGAAGTTTTCGCGGCAACCGCGTAGAATGTAGCCGAGCCGGGATCACGATCAGGCTTGTGGGTGGCAAGCTGGGCGAATTGCCCAACGGACGAGGGTGCGCTGCCATGGCCATAACTCCATGCCGAACAGGGGAAATGTGTATTAACTAATTCCGCCAAACCGGGATAGACCGGCTTTACCCCCGCGGCGATGCGCCTGCGGCCACCTGCCCTCCCTCCCCCAACCCAACAGCCGTTTGAGCCAATGCTAGCGCCGCGCGCAGGCGCTGGGCCTGTGCTAGCAACTACCAATCCACCGGGAAATGCCTGCCGGTCGAACCGCCGGGCAGAAGCATCCCCACCACGACCTGCTTTGCATTAAGGAACCCCATGCGGATTTTGTTGACGAACGACGACGGCGTGCACGGACCCGGTTTGGCCGCCTTGGCCGAGGCGGCTCGTAGCCTCGGCGAGTGCATCATTCTGGCCCCGCGTGACCACCATTCCGGTTGCAGTCACAAGGCCACCACGCACGAACCGCTGCAACTGACGCAACTGAGCGAAGGGCGGTACATGATCGACGGCACGCCCGTGGACTGTGTCCGCGTGGCCCTGACGCATTGGACCGATGGCTTCGACCTGGTGCTGTCGGGAATCAACGAAGGCGGCAACCTCGGTTGCGATGTCTTTTACTCCGGAACCGTGGCCGCCGCCCGAGAGGCTGCATTCCTGGGCATCCCCGGCGTGGCGCTGAGCCAGTTTCGCCGCTACGGCACCTTCGACTGGCAGCAGTCCACACGCTGGGCCACTGCCGTGCTGAGCGACATTTTGGAGTTGCCGTTACAGCCGGGCACGATTTGGAATGTGAACTTCCCGGATGCCAGCGATGTGGAGAGCGATCAGCCGGACCTCGTGCATTGCGAGGTGGACGATCAGCCGTTGCCGGTGCTGTACCGTGAAGAAGATGGCCGCCTGCACTATGCGGGGCGGTACACGGAGCGAGTGCGCACGCCGGGTCACGACGTCGACGTTTGCTTTTCCGGCCGCATTGCGCTAAGCCGGTTGCCTGTGCGGCGGATGAGCGTATGAGCCGACTGCTGCGCGTTCCCGGTGCCGCCGCCCGGAGGGCGGATTCAGGTTTTTTCGGTCTTGGGAAGCGGCAGCTTCTTGGCGAAGTCGATCCGGTCGACGGGCTGGACGATGCTCGTCAGGATGTTGAAGGTGTGCGAGGCCACACGTTTGAAGAACCGGAAAGCCAGCGCGTAGACGGCCGCCTTGGGCGGTTCCTCGGTCAGGATGCGGTGAATCTGGTGATCGCAGTGGTCTTCGATCTTTTCCGCTTCGATAATCAGGTTCAGAGCCGCCTCGCGGTCACTGTTGTAGAAGGCGCTGCGGCAGCCGGCCATCAGTTGCAGGATGCGGTCCTTGAGTACCGTGAGATCGCTCCGCCATTCGGTGTCTTGCACAATCGGCGACACAGCCGCCAGGTCGAACAGGTTCTTGGAGTAGTCGCCAATCCGTTCGACGTCTTTCGCCACGCTCATTAACACCAGGCAGCCCGGGAAAGAGTGGGGGCCGTGTACGGTCGAGTGGACCACGATCTCGCGCCTCAATTGGCGGACCGATTTATTGATGCTTTTCTCGGTCTTGAAGAGATCGGCGCGAATGGCTTCCAGGTCGGCGCCGCCCAGCAGCGCGCTCGTGGCGACGTCGAACACATGATGGCCGGCCTCGAGCATTCGGGAGAACTCACCCCGCATGCGGTCCAGACCCGCCGCGCCAGTAACATTGGAGAACCAATCGAGCATATTGCCACTCCAAAAGGGACCGCCGGCGATGCCCGGCTGCCGCGCAATCGGGTTAACGCTTCCAAATGAAAATGCCCAGCAGCGGAATCACCACAAACACGGTACCCAGGTAGACCAATACCCACAGGCGGTTTCGAGTTGCCGCATCGGCCAAGCGGCGGGCACACATCAGCGGCAGCCTCCGCATAGGAGGGATCGGCAAGAACAATGCCGCTGCCGTGAAATTGAACAGCAAGTGAACAAAGGCGATGGTCATGCCGGCCGGGTTGGTGACCGTGGCTGCCAGAATCGCGGTGATGGTTGTTCCGATATTGGCACCCACCACCAAGGGGAAACCAGATTCCAACGTGAGGACGCCGGCAGCGAACATGGGGATCAATAAACTCGTGGTGATGCTGGAGGATTGCACAGCCATTGTAGTCACCACACCAATCGCCAGGCCAATCATGCCCTTTTGTTCGAGCACGCGGTTGAGCCACTGCTCGATCCGATCGGCCATCAGCGACTTCATCACCTTGGTGATGTAGTAGAGCGTAAAAATGATCAGGCACAGCGCGACGACCAGCATGAACGTCGCCAACCAGCCGCCGGCCAGGCCGGTATGGCTCAGCCCCTGGCGAATGGCATCGGCCGTAGCCTTGACCGCACCCGTGACCGGGTTTTGAAAGCCGTTGCCGCCGTTTCCGGTGATTCCCAAATCGACCAGCCACGCCGCTGCATGCGCCATGTAGCCGGTGGCCAGTTCCAAAGGCAGAAGGATCGCAACGGCCAGCAGGTTGAAGAAGTCGTGGACGGTGGCGCCGGCAAACGCACGGCGAAATTCGTCGGACCGTGTCACGCTTCCCAGCGAAACCAGCGTGTTGGTGACCGAGGTGCCGATGTTGGCGCCCATGATGATCGGCACGGCCGCTTCGACACTTAGCTGTCCGCCGCCCACCAGGGCCACGACCGTCGCGGTGGAAACCGACGAACTTTGTACCAGCACCGTGGCCAGGATGCCCGCCGCCAGGCCGGCAAACGGGTTATCGAGGCCCTGGAGCATGTTCCTGGCCGTGTCGGTACCGGCGACCGACATCGCGCCGGAAAGCAGTTCGATCGCCACCAGAAAGACAAACAGCAGCCCCAGAAACGTCAGGATGCGTCCCACGACCGGCAATCGAGACTTCAACGAACCAAGCGGCATGAGACAGCAGGCAAGGGTGGAGTTGGTCGCAGGTGCGGCGGGGGAACCCTTGGGGCGAGTTCTGCGATAAGAAGAAATGATGAAGCCACGCTGTAAGCTTGTCAATGACGGTGCCAACGGGGGAACACAGCCGTGGCTCAGGGGTGACTCGTCTCTCCGCACCGCGGCGTTCATATCCCATGCCGAAGCGCTGCCGCGGAAGCGGCCCCCCTTTCCACTTTTCTCGTTTGGCTCCTGTTACGCCGCCCGCTTTGCGGCTTCTTCATACAGGCCGTGCTTAGGGAGTGCGTAGCCTGGAACGCGGCTGTTTCCGGGGACGTCTGCGCCTGAAGTCCGTGACACCCAACCCCCTAACCCTCCTTGTCTTACTATTTCTCCAGGCAGTTTTTCTTGCGTATTCACGCGGGTGGGGGGTATGCTGGCATTGCTGTCCCAACTTGCAAACTCAACCTAGCCGTTCGAGTTGGCAGCTTGGGTACGGCTGGCAGGTCAAAGTGACTTTCCAGTGAATATTCTTCCAATTTGCTGAAGATGAACTATTCTTCGTACGTAGGCGAAAATGCCTAGTCTTTGCAGCTTGCGCAGGTAGTTGGTCCGTTCACGGTGAAACGGCAACGGTTTTTAAGGGGAGCATCTCACGTATGGTCAAGAAGCACCTGTTCTGTGCGGCAACCTTTGCCGCAACGGTCCTGATGATCGCGGCATCGGCCGATGCCGGTCATCGCCACCATTCTTCCGGCAGCCATGGCAGCTCCGGAAGCTGGGGAAGTCACGGTAGCTCCGGCAGTTCCGGCAGCTCAGGTCACTGGGGACGCCATAGCTGGGGTAGCCACGGCAGCTCCGGTTCTTCCGGAAGCCACGGCTATTACTACTCCAGCCATAGCTCGGGCTCGTCCGGTAGCTGGGGGAGCTCGGGTAGCTCCGGGAGTTCCGGTAGCTCGGGAAGTTCCGGCAGCTACGGCAGCGTGATCGTTACGCCCGGTGCCGCCGTCGTTCCCAGCTACTCCGCGCCCGTCATCGAGGCCCCCAAGGCTGACACGGCGCCCGAGCCGGTCGCTCCGCCGATGACCCGCCGTCCTGGCGACACCTACCTGACGGTCAAGGTTCCCGCCTCGGCCAAGGTGTTCGTCAACGATGCGGAAACCCGCACGCCGGGCGAAGTCCGCACCTACGTTTCCTCGGGTCTGGATGCGAGCCGCACGTACAACTTCACCATCCGTG
>CAZEEG010000186.1:0-8090 GCA_964511065.1 uncultured Pirellulales bacterium
CCGGCCAGCAATTGCTGCTGGGAGCCTACTCGGCGTTGCAGCGGCAGGTGGCTGCCGGCCAGGTGAAGATGCACACGCGTACCGAGATGCTCGACCTGGTGGTAGTCAACGGCCAGGCCCGCGGCATCATCACCCGCAACCTCGTCACCGGCGAGATCAAGCGGCACG
Organism: uncultured Pirellulales bacterium; assembly: GCA_964511065.1. Classification (GTDB taxonomy): domain Bacteria; phylum Planctomycetota; class Planctomycetia; order Pirellulales; family S012-138; genus CALBRZ01. The sequence goes on from CAZEEG010000186.1 coordinate 169, forward strand.
CGGCCGCGGCGGTGATCCTGGCCACCGGCGGCTACGGCACGGTGTTCTACCTCTCGACCAATGCGGCCGGCTGTAACGTGACGGCGGCTTACCGGGCCTACAAGCGGGGAGCGTTGTTTGCCAATCCCTGCTACACGCAGATTCATCCCACCTGCATCCCGGTGAGTGGCGAGCACCAATCGAAGCTCACGCTGATGTCGGAGTCGCTCCGCAACGACGGCCGGGTGTGGGTGCCCAAGCGGGCCGGCGACACTCGCCACCCCAACGACATTCCCGAGGACGAGCGCGATTACTATCTGGAACGCAAGTATCCCAGTTTCGGCAACTTGAGCCCTCGCGACATTGCTTCGCGGGCGGCCAAGGAAGTGTGCGACGAAGGGCGTGGCGTGGGCCACTTGGGCCGCGGCGTGTACCTCGATTTCCGCGATGCCATCAACCGCCTGGGCCGCGACACCATCGAAGCCCGCTATGGCAACCTGTTCGAGATGTACAACCGCATCACGGACGAAGACCCCTACCAGGTGCCGATGCGGATCTACCCGGCCAGCCACTACACCATGGGCGGTCTGTGGGTGGACTACGACCTGATGAGCAACCTGCCGGGCCTGTTCGTGCTGGGCGAGGCGAATTTCTCCGACCACGGCGCCAACCGCCTGGGGGCCAGCGCGCTGATGCAGGGCCTGGCCGATGGCTTCTTCATCATCTCCGATACGCTCGGTAACTACCTGGCCACGGCGAAGCCTGATGCCGTCGGTACCGACGATGCGGCGTTTGAGCAGGCCGAGACCGAGGTCCGCGACCGGTTGCAGCGGCTGATCAATGTCCGCGGCAAGCGTTCGCCCGACTCGTTCCATCGTGAATTGGGCCTGCTGATGTGGGAGCACTGCGGCATGGCCCGCAACGCCCAGGGCCTCAAGACGGCGCTGAGCGAGATTCCGGCGATCCGCGAGGAGTTTTGGCGGGATGTCCGGGTGCCCGGCATCGGCGAAGAATTCAATATCGCCTTGGAGAAGGCGGGCCGCGTGGCCGACTACCTGGAGTTTGCCGAGTTGCTGTGCCACGACGCCCTCACCCGCGAGGAGTCGTGCGGCGGCCACTTCCGCGAGGAATACCAGGACGAAGAAGGCGAAGCGCTTCGCGACGATGAGAACTTTGCCCACGTGGCGGCCTGGGAGTACCAGGGCGTCGGCAAGACGCCGGTGCTCCACAAGGAGCCGCTGACCTTTGAAAGCGTAGAACTGAGCAAACGCAGTTACAAGTAACCACGAACAGACGCAACACGGCACGCGGCGCAGGCCGGCTATCTGGCGAGCGGGCCGGCCCAAGGTGAACCCATCCGCCGCCGGTACGCAACGTGGCGGCGGCCGTAAGGAGCGACGATGAACCTCACGCTATACATCTGGCGACAACGAGACCGCAATTCCCGCGGCCAGATGGTGAAGTACCATCTCTCAGACGTCAGCCCCGACATGTCGTTCCTCGAGATGCTCGACTTGCTTAACGAGAAGCTGTACCAGTCGGGCGATGAGCCCATTGCCTTCGACCACGATTGCCGCGAAGGCATCTGCGGCATGTGTTCGCTGATGATCAACGGGCAGGCGCACGGCCCGCAGGCGGCCACTACCACCTGCCAGCTTCACATGCGGAAGTTCAACGACGGCGACACCATCTACATTGAGCCGTTCCGGGCCACGGCATTCCCGGTCATTCGCGACCTGGTGACCGACCGCTCGTCGCTGGATCGGATCATCCAAGCGGGCGGGTACATTACGGCGGCCACGGGTTCGGCCGTCGATGCCAACGCGATTCCCGTCCCCCGCCACGAGGCCGAAACCGCCATGGACGCCGCGGAATGCATCGGCTGCGGCGCCTGCGTGGCCGCCTGCAAGAACGCCTCGGCCATGCTGTTCACGGCCGCCAAGGTGGGGCATCTCAAGCACTTGCCGCAAGGGCAGCCCGAGCGGCGGCAGCGCGTGCTGAAGATGGTCCAGCAGATGGACGCCGAAGGCTTTGGCAACTGCAGCAACTACTACGAGTGCGAAGCGGCCTGCCCCAAAGAAATCTCGGTCAAGTTCATTGCCGAATTGAACCGCGATTACCTCCGCTCCGCGATGAGCGATCCGACGTACGGGCAGGTGAAGAAGAAGACCGGCGCCAACGTCCAGCCGCCGCATGCCGAAGCGCCGGCCAAGCCATCGGCCAACCCTTCGCACTAACGCCGCAGGGCCGGGAATTCCGCCCGCTACGCGCACCTGCTGATGATCGCATGGCATTCCATGGCCGCGGCCAGCAAGGCGTAAGGCCGGTTTTACCGGCCGGGGAAATGCGCAAGCAGACTTGTTCGCAGCGCAATCGGAGGATCGGCAACGCAACGTTGCGCGCTTGCCGAGTGATAAGCCCCCGGCCTACGGCTTGATTACACCATCGAACGAAGCAGCGCCAGGCAGGCGTCGATCTGCTCGTCGCTCCCCACGGAGATGCGCAAGCCCTCGGGCCAGCCACGGTACGCCATGTAGCGCACCAGCACGCCTTGTTCCTTCAACTGCCGGTACAGGTCGCCCACCGGCACTTCGCGGTGCGTGTTCCACACGAAATTGGCGTGCGACGGCACGACATCAAAGCCCAACTCGCGCATGGCCGTTTCCAGGCGGCCCCGGGTGCGGATGATCTTCGCGGTCGTTTCAGCCAGCCATTGCTGGTCGTCGATGGCCGCGGTGGCGCCGGCGATGGACAGCGAATCGCAGTTGTACGAATCCTTCACCTTCTGCAGCTCGCGGATTACGTCCGGTTGGGCCACCAGAAAGCCAAACCGCAGACCCGCCAGCGCGTACGACTTGCTGAGCGTGCGCGACACCATCACCCGCGGATTCTGCCGGACCAATTCCACGCAGTGGCTCGGCGCAAAATCCACGTACGCCTCGTCAACCAGCAGCGGACAAGGCAACCGCTCGGCCAACTCGGCCACTTGCTCCGGCGGGATGAACGTGCCCGAGGGGCTATTGGGGTTGGGCAAGAACGCCAGCCGCAGGTTATCCCGGGCGGCGGTGAAATCGTCGCCCAGCCTCCAATCGGGCGAGAACTCCACCTCCTCGCTCGCGGCGTTCTGGATCTGGGCCAGCACCTTGTACAGCACGTAACTGGGATACGGCAGGCGCAACAACTCGCCATCGCCCACAAACGCCCTGGTGACGATAGTGAGGATGTCGTCGCTGCCGTTACCGCACAGAATCCAGTCGGGCTCGACCCCCAGAACCTCGGCGGCCCTGGTTCGGAAGGCGGTTGCCAACGGGTCGGGATATCGCGACAACCCCGCCTGCAACACCTCCTGGACCGCCCGGCCGACCGCGGGCGACATCGGGTAGGGGTTCTCGTTGGTATTAAGCTTGATGAACTTGCCGCCTTGGGGTTGCTCGCCCGGCACGTAGCCTTGCATGGCGGCAATATTGGGACGAACCGATGGCATGGAGGTTGTTTGCAACTAGGAGGGAGGCTGAATGGCTAAGGGCGGAGGACGGCGCGCACGCCGACCGGCACGCTCCGTCAGGAAATGGCCCGAGGGCCCGACCGGGGGCAACCGCTGCGAGGATAACGGCCGGCGGAACCGGCCTGTAGGTCACCGGCCCCCCGCAGGCCAACGCCGTGGGTGTCGCATTGCGTTGATCGGCCGGTGGAACCGGCACTACGGACGTACCAGCATATCTAAATGCCGGCCCCCTGGTCCAGTTCGTCACGCTGGCGTTGTTTCTTGGCCCTGTCTTCGGCTTGAGCCCGAGCCCGCGACCAGGCCCGGGGAACTTCCGCCACAAAGGCGGCCCCGGTGTCGAGCAGCTTGCGGACGCTGTCGGTAGCGGCCCGGCGTGCATCGACTCCCGCCTGGGATTCTTCGTCGTCCAACCGCTTCAACTGGTTGTCGAGACGTTCCAATCGCTTGTGCAAGCGGCGAATTTCGTTCACCAGGTGGTCCGGTCCGGAGGCATCGCCAAATTTCTCGAACGCCCTGCGTCCCAATTCCCGCAATACCTGCCGGGCATGCGAAGCCAACATCTCCCGCTGCGGGTAGCCGGCCATCCGCGAGGCCAAGCTCCGCATTTGATCGACAAGCGAAGGAAACTCGGCCTTGCTGGTATCTTCTGGATCGAGTTGGGCCATTTCCTCGGCCAAGTCGTCCAGTTCCTGGTAGAGTTCGGTGAATTCGTCGCGATACTGGCCCCGGCTACGAACGACGCGCCCCAGGTTCAAGTAGGCCGTTGGCAATTGCGAGCGAGCCACGCGATAACGCCGGGCCTGGAGCACGCCACGCCGGGCCGCGATGCTGGCGGATGCAGTCCAGGCGTCCAGCTTGTCTTTGAACCAATCCAACGACGCCTTTGAATCCGCGGAACCTTCGCCCAGCTCGTCCTCGCCGTGCCTGGTGCTGCGCAGTTGGGTATCGCCGGTGGCAGGAAGTCGCACGACTGAGGGTTCCTGCAGCACCTGGGCTAGTGGCTGGCTTTCGTCGGCCGTGGCACCCTCGGGCCGAACGAGGTCGGAACCGGTCAGTTGCCCGGTGTCGTGCAGCGATTGCAGGTGCTCGAAGGAAACGGGACCATGCTCGCGACCGTCCTTGATATAGATCCAGTAGCTATACATGGGCATGATTGGATGCTCCCCACTCGGTCGGGACAAACCCGACGCGAATGTGCGTGGTGGAAACGGCCGGGACAACCGCGTCGGCGCCCCCAATAAGCGATTCGCTCCAGCGGCGATTTGCTTTGCAAAGAACAGAACGTGCTGTGAAGTGCCGCGGCCCTGCCCCCCTTGCATGCGGGGGGTCGCCGAGGCGTGCGCACAGCGTCCCTGCCGGGTGCCGCCTCGTCAACTTCCAATATATCTGGCGTAAATGGTTTTTGCCGTTGGAATATCGTCGGTTCCGCCGATGATCGCTCGGCCGTCGGGAAACACGGTAATCTGGTGCTCGGGCAATTCCAGCCGCAGCAGGAACTTGTTGCGAGTCACCGTCCCTACACCGTGCAGCTTTTGCGCCAGGGTTTCCAGCGAAAGCGGATGCCGCTGGGGAGGAACCAGTTGCACCGAGTTGCGGCCGCACAGCACCGCTGTATGACTGCCGCGCTGGCCCGAGAGCCAAGGGTAGTCCCCACTGCGGCAAGTTGCGCAGCCGGTTTCTGCCAGGCCGCTGACATCCATCTGCCGGATGGTGCTGTCCCAGAGGCTGAAAATGGTCCACTTGCGGCTGATGGCGTGGCGGTTTCCGCTGAGAATTTTGATGGCTTCTGCGGCCTGGAACGAAGCCACGATATTGATGATCGGCCCCAGGATACCTGCAGTGTCGCAGGTGGGCGACTCGCCCGGCGGCGGCGGATCGGCGATCAGGCACCGCAAGCAGGGCGTTTCGCCTGGCAGGATGGTCATGGTCTGCCCTTCGGCCCCCAGGCAGCCACCGTACACCCAGGGTACTTGCTTGTGCTGCGAGTAATCGTTGAGCAGGAACCGGGTTTCGAAGTTGTCGGTCCCGTCCAACAGCAGATCAACGTCGCCGGCCAATTGGTCGATGTTGGTGTGGTCTACATCGGTGACCACCGGTTCGTACTCAATCTGGGAGTTGATCCGCCGCAGCTTTTCGACCGCGGCAATGGACTTGGGCAAGCCCGCGGCCACGTCGTCTTCGTCGAACAGCACCTGCCGCTGAAGGTTACTCAGTTCGAGGAAATCGCGATCGACGATCCGCAGAAAGCCGACTCCCGCCCGGGCCAACGTATTGGCCAACACGGTGCCCAGCGCCCCGCACCCGCACAGAAACACCCGTGAGGCCAGCAACCGCCGCTGACCTTCCGCCCCCAGGGGTGGAAAGCGCCACTGCCGCACGTACCGGTCCAACCGGGGATCGTGCTCGGCCGTGTTGCCGTTGCCTGGGGGAGCGGTGGTCATGGGCAGTTCACCGGTGGTGGAAAGGGAACACAGTGCCGTGTCATGGGGCCGTGTCCTGGCGCCGGGCAATAGCGCCGTGGCTTAGTGCCGCAGGGGCTAGGGGCGCGGGGGCATTGTGCCGTTTCTGACGGGCACGCCGTACCTGAGCGGCCCGGTTTTACAGGTCCAATTCGTCCAACTGGTCCAAGAGTTCGTCGAGTTCGTCCTTGGGTTCATCGGCGCGGCCGGCCTGCCGCTTGGGAATCCCAACCGTGGCCCCCACGGCATCGCGGCCCGCGGCCAGCAGTTCGCGGTCGCGTTCCTGGATCGCCGTGGCCATCGGGTCTTCGTCTGGTGCGCCAAACAGCTTGGACAGGTCGATCTTTAAGGCCGCGGTCGACTTCTCCGGCGATCCGGCAATCGCCGGCGACTTGTGCTGCGGAAAGATGATCGCGTTCTCAGGACACACCCGGCTGCAAGCCGGGCAGCCCTTGCGGCAGTTGTCGGGCTGCTCAACTAAAATGGTATCGAAGCGGTCAACGCCGTACACACCAAACAGGCAGAAGTCCAGACACTCCATGCAGTTGGTGCAGCGGTCGAAATCGATCACCGGGTACCAGCGGCGGCCCGTGTTCTCCTCAACGCGGAGGATCGCGGATGCTTCGCCGGGGCCGCTGTCGCTGGCTGCCGGGGTGGTTTCGCCGGCGGCAGCCGCAGCCCCCGGGGCAGGCTGTGCCGTGCTGGCCGAGGCCGACACGATGGGCAGGCTGCCCAAGCCCCCGGGTGCCGAACCGTTGCCGGGCGTTTTGCCGTTACCCTGGCCGTTCCCGCCGGCGCCCAGTCCATCGCCGGCCAGGCCGCCGAGATGGACCGTTTGGATGCTGGCTTCGGCCGCGATCCGTTTGATTTCGTCCACGTACGTCTGGACGCTGCCGTGCCACCGCAGGTCGAGGCAGTAGATCCAACGGTTGGGCAGGTCGCGGCCTGCCGTGGCCGCGGCCTGGGCTTCTGCCTGCGCCTCGTCGGCTTGCTGTTCGTCCAGGTCGTCGTCTTCGTCGTCCTCCGGTTCGATCAGCGTGGTTCCGAAGCGGCCCTGGATGCCAAAGCGGTGCAGCGTCCAGAATGCGGCCCTGGGGAACAGCCACGCCAGCACCACCATATTGCCGGTGATGCCCTGCAGGGCGAGCATGCCGGTGCCGTCGGGCTTGAGGTCGTACAGGTGCGGGATCACCGTGACCTCGATCCCTTTTTCAAATAGCAGGGCGGCCACGATATCTTCTTCCAACTGGCGCTTGGCGGGATTCGCGCTTTGCCCTTGCGATACAACAACCGTCAGTCTGCGTGCCATAAGTGCGAAGCGGGGGTTGGAGGGTGCCATAGTGCGGTGCAGGCCCATCGGTGCGCCTGGCGGGGTGATTGGCCAGCGGAACTGGGCGGTGCGCATCCTGTGGCTTGCCGGTGCATCTCCGTGCGGGCCGCGGCTCGCTGCTGGATTCGAACCGCGGCGTCAGGCCTCGTTGATCTGTCCTTTGATGGTCCGCTCGGCCACCTTCCAGGCGGCTTCGAGATGGACCAGGTATTGTTCGGGGGTCAGCAAGTTCTCCGCGGAGCAAACCAGTTCAAACAGCCAGCCCTCGCCGTAAGTGTCGATGTTGATCAGCGAGGGATCGGAGAGCAACCGCTCGTTGAACCGCGTCAACTCGCCGGCGGCGGGGGCATACAGCGAACTTTCGGCCTTGGAGCTTTCGATCGCGCCCACTTCTTGCCGCTCGGCCAGCCTGGTGCCCTGATCGACGCTCCACTCCAGAAAGTACACGTCCTGGAGCAGGCGCACCGCGTAGGCCGAAAACCCGAACCGGTGCGACTCCGGGTTGGTTGCCCCAGAAGCGGCCGCCCCTGGGGTCAGCGGCTGGGCCCACATGTGGTTTTTTGCGTAGAGCCGGTCGGTCGGGAAGCGGGCAGTAAACTTGCCCATCATAAAGACCAGCTCATCGCTCATGTGTAGCGGACTCCCTGGA
>CAZEEG010000187.1:0-8056 GCA_964511065.1 uncultured Pirellulales bacterium
AACAGCTCGACCTGCCGGATCCGGCTGGAGTCCGCAAACGATTCATCGAACGGGTGCCGCAGTTCAAACCCTGGCCCCGGCACCAGTCCCTCTTCGAACTTGTGGGAATACTCGATCGCCTTGATGCCCAGGAACGCCATCCCCAGCACCAGGGTTGCCGCCAGCAGCCACACCAGCCGCTTCTGCTGATTGTTCTGGGCCGCGTGGACGGCGAAAGCCACCGTCAGGCTGCTTACCAGCAAGACCGTGGTATTGATGGTTCCCAGGACCACGTCCAGGTGCCGGCTGCCTTCATGGAGAGCTTCTGGATACAGATAGTGGTACACCGTATACGCGGCGAACATGCCGCCGAAGAACATCACTTCGGTTGCCAGGAACAGCCACATTCCCAGGTTCGCCGTGACAAACTGCTGCTCGGCATCGTCAAAGTGATGGGCGACGTAGGGTGGCCTTTCTCCATGTTCGGCCTGGTGCGCATGCGAGGTGCTCATGACGTGGTCACCTCCTCTTGCGGCGCATCCAAGGGGTGCCACTGCGTCTCGCGGCGGCGGCGCACCTTCTCTCGCCGCAACTCGTCGCCTTCACCATCGCCCAGGGGCGGATAGTTGTACGCTGGCTCGCGAACCACTGGCGTCTCCAGGAAATTGCTCGTCGGCGGGGGCGAGGGCGTCGTCCACTCCAGCCCCGTCGCCAACCACGGGTTGTCGCCCGCTCGGCGCCCGTGCCGGAGCGACCACAACAAGTATGCCAAAGGCACCAGGTAACCGACCCCCAAGATGGATGCTCCGGCCGACGACATCACATTCAAGACCTGAAACTCATCGGCATAGAAATGATACCGCCGCGGCATTCCCAGGTAGCCCAGAATGAACTGCGGGAAGAACGTGAGGTTGAAGCCCACAAAAATCAAGATCGCGGAAATGCGGCCCCAGCCCTCGGGATACATCCGGCCGGTCATCTTGGGCCACCAGTAGTGGATGCCGCCCAGGTATCCCATGACTGCGCCGCCCACCATGATGTAGTGGAAATGCGCGACGACAAAATAGGTATCGTGTACGTGAACATCGACCGGCAGCGTGGCCAGGAAGATTCCCGTCAATCCGCCCAGCGTGAACAGCCCGATGAATCCCAGCGCATACAGCATGGGAGTATCGAAGTGGATCGATCCTTTATAGAGCGTGGCCGTCCAGTTAAATACTTTGACGGCCGACGGCACCGCCACAAACATGCTCAGGAACGAGAACACCAGGCCCGCCGTCGCCGACTGGCCGCTCACAAACATATGATGGCCCCATACCAGGAAACCCAATATGGCGATCGCCAGGCTCGAAATCGCGATGAATACATAGCCAAAGATTCGCTTCCGGGCAAAGCAGGGAACAATCTCGCTCACCACACCCTGGCTGGGAATCAGCATGATGTAAACCGCCGGGTGCGAGTAGAACCAGAACAGGTGCTGGAACAACAGCGGATCGCCGCCCAACGCCGGATCGAACACCCCCAGGTGGAAAAAGCGTTCCAGGCCTACCAGCGCTATGGCGATGGCCAGCACCGGTGTCCCCAGCAGGATGATGATGCTCGTGGCGTACATACCCCATACAAACAGCGGCAATCGCAGCCAGGTCATGCCCGGTGCCCGCATCGTGTGCGTGGTGGCGATGAAGTTGATCGCCGTCATAATGGTGGAGAATCCAGAGATAAACACTCCGATCGCCGCCAGCAGCACCTGGCTATTGGCGTAGGTGCTGCTGTAGGGAGTATAAAACGTCCAGCCGGTGTCCACCCCGCCCACCAGGATCGCGATAATCGAAATGATGCCGCCGATCATAAACACGTACCAGCTCGCCAGGTTCAGGCGAGGGAACGCCAGGTCGCGGGCACCAATCATCAGGGGTAGCAGAAAGTTTCCCAGCACGGCCGGAATCGACGGCACCAGGAAGAAGAACACCATGATGATGCCGTGCAACGTGAATAGCTTGTTGTAATTTTCAGAAATGACCAGGTCGCCTTGCGGCGTCATCAATTCCAGGCGGAACAGCACCGCGGCCGCGCCCCCCACAAAGAAGAACAAGGTGATCGCGATCAAGTACAAGATCGCAATCCGCTTGTGATCCTTGGTAAGGAACCACGACCAGATGCTATAGTTGGCGTTCAGGTAGTTGCGTGGCAGCGTTTCGGCCATGATGCGACTTCATATCTGTTGGAGGGCGGGTGGGCGTTTGCCTCCGGCCCAAACCGATTGCTTGACGACGATGCTCCTCGGTGGTGCGCCGCTGGCACTCACTGATCATCCTCCTGGCGAGGTGGTGCCGAGTCATTGTTGGTTGCTTCACGACCTCCATCTGGTGATGTTGGCTGCGGCTCATCCTCCGCACCCTGCCCCCCGCCGCGCAGCCCCACCGGTTCAGATTCCAGGTAAGCCACGATCAGCAGAATCTCTTCCTCGCTGAGTTGCGGAAACGGCGGCATTACCGGCTGAAAGCCGGCCACAACCTGGGCATCGGGATTGCGAATCGAGTTACGGATGTACTGCAGATTGGCGGTTACGGTTTGCCCATCGGCCAGCACCACCTGGCTGCCCAGCAGGTTCTCCAGCCGTGGGCCGCGCCGATCGTCGTCGGCGCCGTGGCAATCGTTGCACCGGTACTTCTGGAACAGCCGCCGCCCCCGCGAGGCCGCCGGTTCTTCCTCGTCCGATTCCAGCCAGCGGGCGTACTCCTCCGGCGTCTGCACCACCACGCTGCCGATCATCTGCGAGTGATCGGTACCGCAGTATTCCGCGCAGAACAGGTGGTACGTTCCGGTTTGTGTCGGTTCAAACCACTGCGAGGTAAAACGGCCCGGCAGCACGTCCATCTTGGTGCGGAACGCCGGGATGAAGAAACTATGGATCACGTCCTCGCTAATCATCGTCAACTGCACTGGCCGGCCCGTGGGTACATGCAGCGAATTGATCTCCCTCCGCCCGCCCTCGTGCTGCACTTTCCACATCCATTGCTTTCCGACTACGTAAATATGCAATGGGTCGCCGGGAGCGGCTTGCCGTTGATTGAAGTAAATACCCGCTCCCCAAAAAAAGATTCCCATCACAATGGCAAAGGGTATCAGCGTCCAGCCCAACTCCACCATCAGCAACCGCTTGTGGGTTACCACCACCCGCCGATTCAGACGAGCCGTACTGCGATATCGGACCATAAACGTTATGATCAATATGCAGATCAGCGAGGTGAAGAAGATCGTGATGCCGACCAGCGTGTAGTACAGCGTGTCCACCTCGGCGGCCGCCGTAGCCGCCTGCGGAGGTGACAGGGTTACTTCGCGTTCGTACGTATATTCCATGTCGCGACACTTATTGCGATAGTCGGTTGTTCAATTGGCTACTGGGAAGGGGACGGCGGACCTTCGATCGGGCCGCCCTCCCGAGGTGCGGCCCCCGCTTCCATCGCCAGACCCTCGGCGTCAGGCTGGCGTCTGGCGATGCGCTCCCGGCGCAGCAGCCAGGCGATGCTGCCTCCCAGCACCAGCACCGTGCAGATACCCATTCCCTTGAGCAGGCTGTGAACGGCAAAACTGTATTTCCCGATCTTGGGGTTGTACTGATAGCAGAACAGCATGATTTGATCGGTCACCGTCCCAATCTGATTGGCCGAGGCTTCCACCAACGCCAGTCGCAGGTCCCTGGACGCAAACTCCACGCCGTGGAGATATCGCGAAACGCGGCCCTCGGGCGTGAGAATCACCAGGCCCGCCGCATGGGCGTATTGATCGAGGTCGCCATCGTAGGCAACTTGAAAGCCAACGGCCCTCAGCAAGGGATCGATCGACGTTTCCTCGCCCAGCAGAAAGTGCCAGCCATCCTCGGCCGACGATTGCCCGTACAAACTCAGGGCAGTTTGCCGGGCGGCCCGGGCATCGCTGGCCGTCTCGCGAGGGTTGAAGCTGATCGTGAGAATGTCGAACTGCTGGCCCGCCTTCAGCTCCATGACTCTCAGCGTGCGCAACAGGCCAGCGGTCGTCATCTTGCACAGCCTTGGGCAGCGGTAATAAACCAAGTTGAGAATGACCGGCCGGCCGCGGAAGAACTCCCGCAACTTCACCGGCCGTTCTTCCGAATCGTGGAACCACAAATCGAGCGGAACCTGCGCGCCGGGCTGCTGCTTGATGGTCACGTCGTCGACCAGCTTGCCGGTCATGGTGCGGACCTGCGCCGCGGCCGTGCCTGCCGCGAACACCCACCAGAAAAGCGCGGCCGCCATCGCTGCCAGGCGCACCCCAAGCCCAGGCCAACGGGCGCTGGGACGCTGCGCCGCCGGAGCTTGATGGCACGCGGCAGTGGTTGGTGGCACGTTAAGGCGAAGCATCGCGTTCTCCTTGGCCCGATCCGCCGGCTTGCCCTTGCCCCCAGGGCTGAAAGCCGCGTTCGGCGATCACATCAATCGCCCGGGCAATCGGAATTCGGGCAATGGCTGGATCCCGTTGGACCCAACCGTAACTGTGCAGCACTTGCCACATCCTTTGACGTTGCCGCTGCGTTTCAACGGCCTGGTTTGGTTGTACGTCCACGACTTGCGGCTGAACCGCCGCTGGTGCCTCGTCGCCCAGTTCAACGTCGCGGCGGGCAGACATGCTTGCCATCAGCCATAGCGCCAATATCACACCGCAAGCGACTAGGGTGAGCAGGCCCGCCGCCGCCATCAAAATGACCTTGGGCTTGCTTTCGACACCTTCATATCCCCGCTCCTTGACCTCCTCTGGCGGGTCGCGCGTTTCACTTTCACCCAGTACCTGGGGTATCTCGGCGGCCTGTTTTTCTGGTTCTGCCATCGCGATCGTTCAACACGCAGATAAAGTACAGATACAGTTATGGTGGCGTTGCCGGTATAGTCTCACGGCACGGGTATCAGCGGTATGATTCAATCATGTCTGCTTGCCATGGGCCTGGTCGGCGCTTCGTTGGTGATGTTTTTCATACTAGCGCGTCGGCACTGATTCAGGTCTCTCTTTCCGCACCGGGTGACGGTTCCTCTCCGTGCAGCGGTGGTTCCACGGCAGGTGTACTTTCCTCGCGGAATGGTTCCAGGCGCGGCCTGAGGTTGCGGACAAACTCCGCCGTCCACAGCCCACCGATGGCAAATGGCGTCACAATGTTGAGCCAGTGGACTTGAAACGTGGGGCCGTACCACGAAGGCGCAACCGTCCAGTAGTTGTCGGCCACCCGCATCAACAGCACGAGCAATGCCACGGCAATCAGTTTTTGCGCGGCCTGTTTCACGTCGCGGAACAGCAGCAGGAAGACCGGTAGCGCGAAGTGGAACAGCAGCACCACGATGATCAACGTCTGCCAACCACCGCTTTGCCGTTCCTCAAACCAGACCACTTCTTCCGGCAAGTTGCCCATCCAGGTGATGAGAAACTGGCCGAACATCACGTAGGTCCACACCATCACAAATGCGAGCAGCAGGTTGCCCAGGTCGTTCAAGACACTGGCGGGTTCTTTGTGAACGATGGTGATATTGCCCGGTATGGCCGCAGCCGCCAGGACCGAGAATGCCATACCGGCCACGGCGGCGCCGGCCAGGACAATTCCGCCGAACATGGTTGATTTATAGAACGGATCGAGCGACATCAACCAATCGATGGCCGCGTAGCTTACGGTCAGCACCAGCAGCACCATTCCACCGGCGGCCACTTTGCTCAGGTGTTGGTGGTCTGCCGTGTTCAACCGCCCTGCCGGCGACACGGTGCGCCACGTCAGCACCAGTGCAAAGAGAATCCAGACCGCAAAGTAGAACACGGTCCGGCCGATAAAGAACGGTTCGTCATAATACCATTGCCGGCTTTCATTCAGCCCATGCTCGCTGGTCCACGATGTATCGGCCCAGGGATAGATATGGCGGATTCCCAGCAGCACCGGGATGAACAAGATGGCCAGCAGTGGCAGGGTGCGGGCGGCCGCATCGAAGAAGGGGCGCGTAGCCGTTCCCCAATTTCCGCTGGCCAGATGGTACAGCATCGCCAGGCCCAGGCTCCCCACCGCAATCTGCCACCAGGGCAGAAATCCAAACAACCACGCCCGGTAGAAACTGGTGGGGTTCAGGAACCAGCCGACGGCCGCCAGCGCAACACCGATCAGGCCCACGGCCAAGGCAATGGCCGTGGTGCGGTTCAAGGCGCGTTCAACGGTTTCAAATCGTGCCATCGTGCGGCGTATCCTTGGGCATGTTGCATGGCGGCAGGGGGACGGTTCCTGGCGGCTCTCCCCTTCCGGCCGGCTTCGCGCGGCAATATCTGGATCAAAGTAATATCTGGATCAGAACCTGGCGTTGTTTCGTGTACTTATGGCTGCCGCGAAGGCGGGGCCTGGTTGCGCAATTCCTCCTGGTCTTCCGCCGGCAATTGATCCAGCGGGGCGTGTTGGCTGAATTGAAGAACCCGAATGTAGGCCGCAATCCGCCAGCGGTCTGCGGCGTCGATCAGATTGCGATGGGCGGGCATCCGGCTCCGGCCGTTGGTAATGACGTCATAAAAATATCCCAGCGGCACCTCGCGCAGCCGGTTGCTATGAAAGGTTGGCGGGAAGGGATATCCGCGTTGCGGCACGCGACCGTTCCCGCTGCCAATCTCGTCGTGACAATGGACACAGAAAATCGCGTACCGGCCCTGGCCGCGTTCCAGCAGGGAGCGCATGTCGGGGCTGGCCTCGATGACAGATGCCGGTAACTCGCTTACCAATTCGCCATCTTCGCCGCGGCCGGTGGCAAAGCTGCTCTCGTAGATCGCCGCCTGTTCGATGCGATGACCGCGGGCAACGGTTCCTACCACCGGTTCCCGGGCTCCCGCTGTTCGCGTAGGCAGGGGGCTGGCCTCCAGGGGATCAACGCGCGGCTGATCTTGCATCACCTGGTAGCAACCGGCCGATGCCGCCAACAGCGGCAACATGGCCAGGGCCACGCGGGCGAGGTCGCCGCCACCGCGCGCTTTGTGTTGTTGATGTATGCCTTTCACACCCACGGCACCTCGTAAATGGCATCGGGCCTGAGGCCCTCGAGCAGTTGCCTGGTCCGTGTCTCGTGGAACTGTGTATCGACGGTCTGAATCACCAGGAAAAAGCGATCGGTGGATGCGTGTTCGAACTCGGGCACGTTGAATAGCGGGTGGTGCGGTTGCGGCAAACCGTTCAAGGCGAACATGCCCAGCACGGCGAACAGGGCCGCCACCAAAATGGTGCATTCGAACGTTACCGGGATGAACGCCGGCCAGCTATTCAGGGGCCGCCCGCCGATGTTCAACGGGTATTCCACGGCTGACACCCAATACTGCAGGTAGTAGCCACCGATTGCGCCCAGAATGCCGCCGATCAATACCAACAGTGGCATCCGCGAGCGTGTGAAGCCGAGTGATTCCGACAATCCTTCCACCGGGTATGGCGAGTACGCTTCCACGCATTGGTAGCCCTGTTGATGTACGGCTTGCGCAGCGGCGATCAGGTCCTCCGGTTCGGAGAACTCGGCCAACAGTCCGTAATACGTTTTGGGCGATGCCACGTGCTATCAACCTTGCTGACAAACGGAAGACGCTTGTAGAGTTACCGTCTGCAAGTTGCCGATCATGGATCGTGAATACTGTCTGAATACTTCTTCTCTTATGATGATTCTGGGGGATCACCTCCTTTTGGAGATTCCCCGGGCGGATCCCCTGAAGGATCCCTCACCGAAGGATTGCCCGGTGAGGACCGCTCGGGTGGCGGCGTCTGGCGGTCTGTTCCGGGCGGGGGGCGATCGGCCACCGTCGGGTTGGCGCGGCCGTGCGTATCTTGGCCTTCGGCGGCCGCGTGTTCTTCGTGCTCTTCGACAAGCTCCCGCATCTCGGCGATGGAGATCATCGGCAGGAAGCGGATGAACAAGAACAACAGGGCGATGAACAACCCGATGGTGCCGATGAACAGCGCCCAGTCCCAAAACGTGGGATAGTACATGCCCCACGACGACGGCAGATGGTCGCGGTGCAGGCTCACCACCACGATGATGAACCGCTCCAGCCACATGCCGACATTGAT
>CAZEEG010000188.1:0-7976 GCA_964511065.1 uncultured Pirellulales bacterium
GCCAAAGACGGCCTGCCGGCGTACTTCTCCATTCCGCGGATGAGCCGCTCGGGCGGCCCCAACTTCCTGGGCGCCAAGTACGCCCCGTTCGTCGTTCCCGATGATCCCAACGGCGCCAATTTCCGCGTGCGCGACGTGGCGCTGCCCGCGGGCTTGGAGGCCGATCGGTTCCTTTCCCGCCGCAATGTGCGTCTGAACGTGGACCGGTTGCCCCGCATTGAAAACGAAGCGGCCGGCGACCCGGTGAGCGCCCTGGATGAGTACTACGAGCAGGGCTACAAGCTGGTGCTCTCGCCTGAATCACAGGCGGCCTTCGACATCCACCGCGAAGACGAGAAGGTGCGTCAGCGTTACGGCCGCAACTCCTTTGGGCAACGGGCGTTGCTGGCCCGGCGCCTGGTCGAGGCGGGGGTGCCGTTTGTCACCTTGTACGAAGGCGGCTGGGATCACCACGTCAATATCTTCCCCGCCTTCCGCAAACGGATGCCGGAAGTCGATAACACGCTGGCCACGCTGATCGAAGACCTGGAAGAACGCGGCCTGCTCGACACCACGCTGGTGGTCGTGCTGGGCGAGTTCGGTCGTACGCCCAAGATCAACAAGGATGCCGGGCGCGATCACTGGTCCACCGCCATGAGCGTGATGTTCGCCGGTTGCGGCGTGCCCGGCGGCACCGTCGTGGGCGCTACCGACGACCGCGGCTACGCGGCCATCGAGCGGATTCTCTCGCCAGAGAACTTCGCCAGCACCGTATATCGCAAGCTGGGGATCGATCCCAACAAGATCTACTACACGCCGCAGGGTCGCCCGGCCCACCTGGTGAGCGATCCGGCCCCGATCCACGAGCTGATGTAAGCCGCGCCCTCCCTGGGCGGCGCAGCATCGGCCCACACACGCTAACTCTCTGACACCAAAGCGCTTGGCCGCCAGGCGGCCAAGCGCTTGCGGTCGATGCTCGCCCATGCGACAATGACTGCTAGCACTTGGGGGATGGCCTGATCGCCAGGCCAAACAGGTGCTGTTGGGTCCGGGAGTCGACCATGAAAGTCGTGCCGGTGGGCGACAACGTTGTCGTGAAGCCCTTGGATGCCGAGGAAACGACCGCAGGCGGAATCATCTTGCCAGATCAAGCCCGAGAAGTCCCCCTGCAAGGCAAGGTACTGTCCGTGGGCGATGGGCGGATGCTGGCCGATGGTCGCCGCGCCGAACACGAAGTTCACGAAGGCGATCGCATCGTGTACCGCAATCATGCCGGTACCGAAGTCGTCGTCGATGGCGAAGAACTGCTGATTCTCAGCGAAGCCGACATTCTCGCCATCATGCAATAAGGCAGCAGGCTGCCTGGTTTGCCTGTCTTGCGCACCTTCTTCATGCTGGACGGCTGAGCACGCAGCTGGGCTCTTGGCGGTCGTGCTGCGCGCACCTGGACAGCACACCGGCGGTCTGCACGAAGCAGCCCGGCCGGGTAAGATGAAGCCAGTAGCGCCTAGCTGGTCGGGCGCATCGGACTGCCGGTCGCGGTAAGGCGTTCGTGCTGTGAACGACCGACGACGAACCATCGCTCTGCTGCTGGCTGCCGTGGTGGGCACGCTTCCGCCTCTTCTCATCCAGAGCGCGGCAGCCGCTGATACCTCGCTGGCTGCTGCCCGGCGGCACCTGCTGCGCGGTCGCTATGCGGAAGCCGAGCAGGCTTATGCCGCACTGGCCGAGCAGCATCCTGCGGAAGCAGCCCTGGGGCTGGCGCGGACCCAGGCCAGCCGCGGTCAGACCACCGGCGCCATCCACACCCTAGAGGCGGCCATCGCCCGGCTGAAGCCGCAAGGCGGTAATCAAGCCGGCGGAAACGGCGCAGCAGCAAAGCCCCCCGGACCAGGGCCGTTCGTGCCGGACCCCGTTTCCGATCTGTACGCAGAACTGGCCGTGCTGCACCTGGAGTGTGGCAACACCGTACCGCGGCCCCGCGATGATCCCCAACAGGCCGGCGGCATGGCGCCCGCCGATGCGGCCGTGGCCGCCGCCCTGGCCATCGAGCCGGCCCATCCAACGGCCCGCTGGGTTCAAGCTGAGCTGGCTCGCATGCGGGGCCAGTTGAAAACGGCGGCCGAGGGCTACGAATGGTTCGTCGATTTCTACAACCGGCATCAGCGGCAACTTACCCGGCCCGAAGACCTGCGGGCGATTGCACTGGGCGCGGCCCAGGCTGCCCGGTGGCAGCGGCGGCCCGGCGATGTTCGGTTCGTGGTGAACACGCTGCTGCCCAGGGCCTTGGAACTGGATGCCGATTACTGGCCGGCCCACTATGAAGCCGGTCGGCTGTTTCTGGAGAAGTTCAACCAGGCCGATGCAACCCGCTCGCTGGCGGCCGCGCTCAAGATCAACCCGGCCGCGGCCGAGGTCCACACGGCAATCGCCAGGGCCGCTTTGCAGCGATACGACCTGGATACGGCGAAGCGTTCGCTGCTGGCGGCCTTGGAAATCCGCCCCCTGGCCGAGGCCTACGCGCTGATGGCCGATTGGCACCTGGCGAACTTCGATACGGCTTCGGCCAGGGCCAGCCTGCGACGCGCCGTGGCCTGCAATGTGCGCGATGAATCCATCCTGGGGCAGGTCGCCGCACTGCGGCTGATGGAGCGCAGGCCAGGAACCGATCGTCAGGCGCAGCAGGCCGCCGATGCAGCGGCCCGGCCCGCGGCAGGTCCGCCCACGCTGACCACGGTCAACGACGTAATGGCGGCATCGGCCGAAGCGATCGTGGCGGCGGTGGAAGCGGCCAACCCGGCGGCCGGGGTATTCTACAACTCGCTGGCCACACGGCTGGACGAAGCCCGGCGTTTCGACCTGGCCGAGCGTTACTACCGGTTGGCTGCCGCGAAACTCCCCCAGCTTCCCGGCCCCCAGGCGGCACTGGGGCTGATGCTGATGCGGTTGGGCCGAGAGGACGAAGCCCGGCAAGCCCTGGAAGCGGCCTACCAGGCCGATCCGTTCCACGTGCGCGTGGTCAACATGCTGGAAGTGCTCGACGTGCTCGCTACGTACCAGCGGCTGGAAACCGAGCATTTCGTCATTCGGTACGATGCCCGCGACGAGGTCTTGGCCCGCTGCGCGGCTCGCTACCTGGAGCAGGAAGTCTACCCGACCCTCTGCAAGCAGTTTGACTTTGAGCCGCAGGGCAAGACGCTGATCGAGATTTTCAACCAGGCCCGTAATACCGCTGGGCATGGCTGGTTCAGCGCCCGCATGGTGGGGCTGCCGTACATTGGCACGGTGGGGGCCTGTGCCGGGCGGATCGTCGGCATGGTATCCCCTGCGGCGATGCCACAGCCGTTCAATTGGGCCCGCGTGTTGAAGCACGAATTCGTTCACGTCCTCAATCTTCAACAGACCTCGTTCAACGTACCGCACTGGTACACCGAGGCGCTGGCCGTACTGAATGAAGGCGATCCGCGGCCCGAGTCCTGGAACCGCCTGCTGGTTCGCCGCCATCGCGAGGGCACGCTGTTCGACCTGGATAGCATCAACCTGGGTTTTATCCGCCCGCAGTCGTCGGACGATTGGGCCCTGGCCTATTGCCAGGCCGAACTTTATGCGGAGTACATGCTCGAGCGGTTTGGCGAGGATGCGCTGGCCCGGCTGCTCGACGGTTTCGCGCAAGTGCCCGGCACGCCGGAGGCCATCCGATTGGCCTTTGATAGGGACCAGGCGGAATTCGAAGCCGGTTACCGCCGCTACGTGGATGGCGTGGTGGCGCAGATTGGCGTGGCGCCGGAGTCCGCCGCCACGCGCAGTTATGCCGAGCTATTGAAGGCGGTCGAGCGCGATCCTAAGAATTCCCTGCTGTTGGCGGAACTGGCCCAGGCTCAGTTCGACCGCAAGCAGTACGCCAGTGCCCGGCAGCACGCGCAGGCCGCGCTGGATGCGGCCGCGCAACCAGCGCGCGACCAGCAAGCAGGCGGCCGGCCGGCAGCGCCCGCTGCGATTTCCAAGGCGTCGTGCGTGTTGGCGCGACTGCGGCTATTGGCCGGTGAGACGACCGAGGCCGTCACCCTGTTGGAGGCAGCGCACGATGCGGCTGCGCCCGATGCCGAGACGGTGCTGCTCCTGGCCCAGTTGAAACTGCGGCAGGGGGATGGCAACGCGGCCGAAGCGCTCTACCAACTGGGAGCGAAGACCTGGCACCATGAAACCCGCTGGCCCCAGGCCCTGGCGGCGTTGTACCTGCAGACCCGCGACGAGGCAAAGCTCGTCGCTCCGCTGACGCGGTTGGCGGGGCTGAACGTGGACGATCCCGCGGTACGGAAGAAGTTGGCCCAGCTTGCGCTCAAACGGGGCGATTTTGCGGAGGCGGCGGTCTGGGCAATCCGCACGCTGCAAATCGACGCGACCGATGCCGACATGCACCGCCTGGCCGGGGCGGCCCTGGCCTTGGCCGGCGAAGCCGAAACGGCCGCCTTCCAGTACGAATTGGCCGTCCAACTGAGGCCCCAAGCAACGGCGTGGCGGCTAGAATGGGCTAAGGTGCTGATAGCGGCAGGGCAGGGGGCCCAAGCGCGCACGGTGCTGACCGAACTGCTGCGCCAGGAGCCTTCGCACCCGCAAGCGGCCGACCTGTTGCAACGCCTGTCGACTTCGCCATGATGGGCCGTGAGGTTCGCCGCTACCCATCCGGCCCGCATTGTTCCCACAACGCAATAATCCCACAGCGCAATAATCCCAAATCCCACAGCGCAAGGAGCCGACCTTTTGAACCCGACCGGGCAGCCCAACGATTCCTCCCCGCCGCTCCCGCTGGAGCTGGGCGAGTTTCAACAACTCATCCGCGACATGTACTACACGAAGGATATTGCCCGAGGGATCGACGGCACCTTCATGTGGTTGATGGAGGAGGTGGGCGAGTTGGCGTCGGCCCTGCGCAACGGCACGCATGAAGAACGGCTGGGCGAATTCGCCGATGTGCTGGCCTGGCTGGCGACCATCGCCAACGTGGCTGGCGTCGATCTGACCGAAGCCGTGCGGCGAAAATACGGTTCGGGCTGTCCGGGCTGTGGACGGCTGGTCTGCACCTGCGATGATGCCGAAAAGCCCTGACACGGCCCGGCACGTTCCATCGCCTCGCCTGCGGCCCGGTGTGGGGCGGGGACATTGTACGAATCGCACCACGGATACCGCCTGAAAACCGTTCCAGCGCCCGCTCCCGAAAATCCGTTTCCCGTACCGCCGCGGCAGGCATTTCCCGCGGCAAGTCCCTTCCCTTTGTTCCCAGCCAGAGCAGAACCGGAAACCCCCGATGCAACGACCCAGGGCAAGTTTCAGCCGGCGCCGCAGCGCCGCCTTGGTACGCGCGTTCTCGTTGGTGCTGATCGTGATGTTGATGCCGGCGGCGCAGCACGCGGCACAAGCCCAGCAGGTGGGCGACACCAGCGATCGCTCCGCGGCCGCATCTGGGGTGAGTATCGAGAAGCTCGTGGTGGGCTTTGACGGCAGTTACAAGGTGGGCGTCTGGACGCCGATCGAGGTGGAACTGAAGGCCGGAGCTGCCGCCATGTCGGGCACCGTCATCGCGGCCACGCCCGATGCCGAC
The DNA here is from genome assembly GCA_964511065.1 of uncultured Pirellulales bacterium. Lineage (GTDB taxonomy): Bacteria > Planctomycetota > Planctomycetia > Pirellulales > S012-138 > CALBRZ01. The sequence goes on from CAZEEG010000188.1 coordinate 5,579, forward strand.
GACGTTATGACCGAAGTCTCCACGCCGGGCACGATCAGCCTGCAGCCTGGGGAATCGGCCAAGGTGCGGTTGTTTGTACGCTTTGGCGCCATGCAGAGCGTGCTGCGCGTGACGTTTGTGCCGCTGGAGTCCAACCTCCAGCCCGTATGGCGACAGTGGGACTTTCGCCTGGAAGGCCGCAACCGCCTGCCCGCGGCGCTGCCTTCCGACCAGAGCCTGGTGGTCGGCGTGGGGCCGGACATCGGTCTGAAGGAAATGGCGGCCATGCACCGCCGGGCCGACGGTCAATCGCAGATTACGGTTGCCCAGGTGCCCGATGCCAGCAGCCTGCCCGAGGCCTGGTATGGGTACGAAGGCGTGGATTGGCTGCTGCTCAGCACCAGCGACCCGGCCGTGGTGCAAAGCCTGGATGCCGCGCGGCTCACCGCGCTGAAGCGGTGGGTGGAATTGGGCGGCCAACTGGTGCTGTTCTCGGGCCGCGAAACTCCGGCCGTGTTTGCCGACGATCAACCGCTGAAGGAGCTGGCCCCCGCCTCGTGGACCGGCAAGTTCACCACGCTCCGCCGCAGTGCCGAGTTGGAAAGCTATGTGGGCGAACTGGTCGAGCCGCTGCTGGTGCCCGGCGATTCGTTCGACGTGCCGCTGCTCGCCTCAGAACGCAGCATCATCGACGTGCAGCAGGCCAACGCGCCGCTGATCTTGCGCGGCGGCCGGGGCTTTGGCGAAGTGGCGCTGGTCGCGCTCGATCTGGACCAGCCACCGCTTGTCGATTGGGAGTCGCGCGACCGCTTCCTCAGCGCGCTATTGGGCAAGTCGGCCCGGGGAACCCGCGAAACCGCGCGCGGCACCACCGGCCGCATCACCCATAGCGGCATCACCGACCTGGCCGGCCAACTGCAAGGCGCGCTAGACCAGTTCGAGGGCGTGCGCTACGTGCCGTTTGTGCTGATCGCCCTGCTGGTACTGGGATATATCGTGTTGATCGGGCCGGGCGATTATTTCTTCGTCCGGAAGGTGATCGGCAAGATGCCGGCCACGTGGATCACGTTCCCGCTGCTGGTGATTGCCGCGAGCGTGGCGGCCTATGCGTTTGCGCACTGGACCAAGGGCGATCGGCTGCGGCTGAACCAGGTGGACCTGGTGGACTTTGACCTGGCCACGTCGCGCGTCCGCGGCACCACCTGGGCGCACGTGTTCAGCCCTGAAATGGCCACGCTCGATGTGACCATCGCCCCCCGCCTGGCCAGTGGCGAGGCGGCCCCGGAAACCACCCCGCGGTTGATGGCCTGGATGGGAACGCCCGGCGCGGTGCTGGGCGGCATGGATCGGGCCAGTCAGGTGGCGGCATCGTACGGCAGTTACCGCTTCACCCCGGAACTGAACGCCATGCAGGGCGTGCCCATCCCCATTTGGGCCAGCAAGGCATTTGTGGGCCGCTGGCACGGCGACGATGGGCCGCCGATCCGTGTCGATCTCAAGGCCACCATCACCGGCGTGCCGGAAGGCACGGTCACCAACCTGCTGGACGTGCCGCTGGAAAACTGCCTGCTGGCCTACGACCGTTGGGCCTTCTCACTGCCGAGCATTCAGCCGGGCGAAACCGTCCGCCTGGACCGCCGCTCGGAACACCGCGAACTGCGCGACGAGTTGACTGGCCGCCGCACCGAACGCGGCGACGACAACAAAATCCGCGACTACCGCCGCGAGTACGACCGGCTCTCACTCGATGTCCCTTCCATCCTGCAGCAGATGATGTTCTACGAAGCCTCGGGCGGGTTGACCTACGCGGGCATCCATCACCGGTATCAACCATTCACCGACATGAGCCGGCAACTGACGCTCAAGCGGGGCATTCTCCTGGGCTTTGTGAAGCGGCCCGGCGCGCAACTGGTGCTGACTTCCAGCACAGATGGCAGCCCCACGCCGATCGATCCCCAGCGGATCGACGTATCGCAGCATGTAACGTGCTACCGCGTGGTGTTCGACGTGGAATGAGCGCAGCCGGAAATGTGTGTGGCAATGCGATGTTCTTGCGTGCCGCGCAACCGTAGGGCCGGTTCCACCGGTCGCGGCGTTAGGATGCGCCGTGATGGTTGGTTTGAAGATATTTCCTGATTCCACCCACATTGCGCGGGGCACATGGCCGGACCTGCGGGGTCATTTCCTACCCCTAAACCTCGCTAAACCACATGCGCACGGCTCGTAGCGCCGTGGCACCCGCGGCGGATGGCCGCCGCTCTCGGTTACCGGATGCGCTGTGGGGCCGTACACTCTCTCCATTTTTCCCAGGGCGTCCTTTCGTGAGGCAGGTGTTCCCCCGCGGTGCTAGCTGCCGATCAAAGGGACAGCAAGCTAGCTCGTGCGCAAGGTCGATTCACGACACGGACAGCGCCGGCTT
>CAZEEG010000189.1:0-7838 GCA_964511065.1 uncultured Pirellulales bacterium
GCGGTGTTGGCCACCACCGTACCTTGCGTGACCAGCATCACCTGGAACGGGTCGCTGCCCGGCAGCATCTTCAGCGTGGTCTGTGTATTGGCCCGCTGGCAGCCACGGTACGGCACGCCGAACATCACGCCGGAAACCGGACCAGTCCGCTCGTTCTGGTCGGCCACCAGCTTATTGAGGAACGTTTCGCTAACGCTCATCCGTACGTTGGTGTTGCGGAAGTACGTTTCCAGCCGCTGGGCCAAGGCACGCTCGTCGGCGCGAGGGCTGAACCGCATACGGTCCAGGTCTTCGCCCAGCAGCGAAGCCAAGCTGGCTCGGCCCGAACTCTCGTAGGCTTCCAGCTTGGCCAGCAGTTCGCGCTCGTCGATCGGTTCGTCGGCCAGCCGCCGCAACTCGCTCACCAGCGCTTGGTACTGCGGCAATTGCAGGAACGCCCGTTGGGCCGTATTCAGGTAAGGCGACTCGATCCGCCGCAACGCCCGCCGGGCAATGACCGCCGTATCCTGATCAACACTCACCCGCAGCGCCACGTTTTCCAGCGTGTCCAACAGCAGGTAACGCCGCCAGCCGCCTTCGTGCTCCGAGCCATGCAGCGTGGCGGCCGCGTCGCGCAGGTACGGTACCAGCACGGCCGCGTCGTATTGCACCACGGCCACCGCGCCGTTCTGTGCTGCCTTCAGCGTGGTCAGCCCCGACCACACCGCCACGTGCCGCTCGAGCGCGTAACGAGCACGGCGGGCCTGGCTGATGGCGTGCTCATCACGCAAATTGCCAATCACCCGGTCGGCCTCGCGCAGCTTCTCCTGCACCAGGTGCAAAGCGGCCGTACGGATAGAGTCGTCGCCTGCTGCCAGGTCGCGCACCGATGCTGCCGTGGCGCTGGCCCAAGCCCGGCTGGCCGAGTACTGCTCCAGGCTAGTCAGCCGCTCCAGCAGCGTCTGCGGAATCGGCCACGCCTGCGGCGAGGTAGCATCGGCCTGCGAATCTTCTTGCGACGGGGCTGGCTGCGCCGCCGCTTCTGAAGCCGCTTCCAGTTCCATGTGCTCGCGCAGATCGTGCCATTGGGGCCCCGCATCGATCTCGTCTAGCTGCGGGCCGCTCAACTGCGGCGCGGCCGGGGGAGCGCCCGCGGCAGCAGCAGCCGCGGCGGCGTCCAGCAGTTGGTCGTCGATCTTGGCCGCCGCGTTCAGGCGGTTGAGGAAATCAGTCACGTCGAACTGGCTGCCCACGCGCGAGGCCGAGGCCCCGCGCACCACGGCCACGTGGCGGCGCTGGGCGGCAAAGTGCGGCCGGTACGGCAGCGGTTGCAGCGAGAATGGATCACGGCAGGCATAGGGTACGCAGCCGGGCTCCGGTGTGGGCCACGGCCAGGCCCAAGAGAGCACAACCAGGCCGGCCATCGCCAGCCAGGCAAGATACGCGCCGCGCGAACGTCGATATGGCATGGTGCTCCGTCTCCCGATGCGAGTCTCCCTGCCTGCCCAGGCCAAGGACTCGGTGCTTCCTCTGCATCGAAAGATCGGGTTTGCTGGCCTGCCGCGCCCAATGGTTTGCCGCCGATTCCAGGACGCAAAATGCGGCTTGTAAGGCGTTTACGGAACGCGCCGGGCCGGGCAAACGCATCGTGCTGAAGATGTCAGATGTGCGGCCTTGGCCGATCGATCAACGCCCGTTGACGCGATTGCGATAACCGGTTTCACCGGCCCATGCGGCCACGGCACAGGGAGCGGTTGCGGCGCCCCCGCCATCGCAGCGCAAGTGACTTGCAATTGCCCCCCGCGGAACGCCATAACGGGCGCCGGCAACGCTGGTGGGCTAGTGCGGCTGATGAGCGGCACTGGCCCGCGATCGTCTCATCTCTCCGGGGCATGCCATGAAGTCGCTCTATCGCAAGTTGATTGTCCTCAGCCTGCTGCTCTATTTGCCTGGCATCGTGTTGCCGTTCTTTCGTGCGTCGCTCACCGACGAAGCCGCTTTTCGATGGTTGGGCTGGCATGGCTACGGTGGATGGATCACCGTCACTGGGAAGGCCTTTTTGCTGTTAACGCTCGCCGATCTCGTTGCCCTGCTGGGCATGTATTGCTTTCAGGATTGGGGCCGGGCCTCGTTCCTCGCCCTAAACATTGTGTGGATAGCCCTGCTGCCCTTCTGCGGCCTGGTAGTGGTGACAGCCTGGGAGATGACCTTTCACACCGCGTATACAACGCTCTTTGGTGCTGTCCTGGCCCTGGCCTACGGCTCAGAACTGAAGAGCGAGTTCACGTAACCGCTCCGGTCGCGCGGGACATACACGTGACTTCGCGCATAGAAACAGCCCTGCAGGGCTAGATGAACCACCGCTTGGCGTGGCCCCTTCCAGGTGTGGATCGCCCCTGCACGCTTGAGCCCACCCTTCCCCCCAACCCGCCGAAATAAGCTGGCGAGCCGGCATTGCACGCTGTTATGCTTGATGGGCGACATTCCGGTTCGGGCCCCCCCGACCGCCATACCTCCCTCTATAGCCTGCCTTCCAACTTTGGTTGAGCGCACACGGGCCGAAGCCACAGCCGGGTTCGTTGTCTCGATGAACCTTGCCCGGTCTTCGTAACCCGCCCCCAGCGCTCCAGGCCAACCTGCCTTACGGAAGCCAATCACATGCGACGCTTGATGTCCTTGGCCGCGTTGTGGGCAATTGTGCTGACGGTGTCTCCCCTGTCGGCTGAACCGCAGTTTTCTTCCGGCCAGATCGCCGCGGGAACACGCTGGGAAACCGCGTATTACGTTCACGACTCGGGCGTGCCCGGCCCCACCCTGCTGATCACCGGCGGCGTGCATGGCAACGAGCCTGCCGGATACCGGGCCGCCGACCAGGTTCGCCACTGGCCCATCACCCGCGGCCGGTTGGTGGTGGTGCCGCAGGCCAACGTACCGGGCTTGAAGGCCAACATCCGTTTCATGCCGCAGGTCGACGAACCGCTCCGCGACCTCAACCGCAACTTCCCCGCCCGCGAGATTGCCGAACAGCCTCGCGGCCAGGCGGCCAACGCCCTGTGGACGTTCATTCAAGAAGTGAAACCCGACTGGGTGATCGACCTGCACGAAGGGTACGAGTTCAACATTTCGCACCAGCCGCCGCCGGGCAAAAAGAAGTCGGTGGGTTCCAGCGTGATCTATCCGAGCGGTCCGCAGCTTGATCCGCTCGCCCAGCAGATGATCGCCGCCGTCAACGCGACTATCGAGAACCCGGATCGCAAGTTCGTGCTGCTGAGCAACGGGCCCAAGGCAACGACGCTGGCCCGGGCGTGCATCGAGTATCTGAACATTCCCAGCATGATTTTGGAAACCACCTTCAAGGATCAGTCGCTTTCGCTGCGCACCCGGCAGCATCGCACCATGGTGCAAGTGGTGATGCAGCACCTGAAGATGGTCGATGGCGACTGCGTCGACGTGCTGACGCCTGCCCAGCCACAAAGCAACCTGATCCGCGTGGGCTTGTACGATGGCCCCGGCACCGGAACCAATCCGCTGACCGACATTCTGGACAGCGAAGCAGAAACCATGGTGCAACACCTGGGGCCTGCCGACCTCCGCAAGGAAGTACTGAAGCAGTTCGACGTGGTGATCTTCCCCGGCGGCAGCGGCAGCCGCCAGGCCGCGGCCATTGGAGCCACCGGACGCGAAGCCGTGCGTGATTACATTCATAACGGCGGCGGATACGTGGGCATCTGCGCGGGTGCCTACCTTTGTTCGTCGAACTACACGTGGTCGCTGGGCCTGGTTCCTGTGAAGGTGTTTTCCGAGGTGCTCGAAGTCCCCGGCGTCGGCAAAAAGGCGATGTGGTATCGCGGCAAGTCCACCACGGTGCAGATGCAGTTCACCGGCGAAGGCCGCCAATTGCTCGGCGACGTGCCCGAGCTGACCGACGTCCGTTATCACAACGGCCCGATCTTCCGGCCGCTGTCCGAGGGCGATCCAGGCTTTACCACGCTGGCCTGGTTCCGCAGCGAACAGGTGCTGTACCCTCCGCAGGAAGGCACCATGGTGGATACGCCGGCCATCATACAGGCCGGTTACGGCAAGGGCCGCGCGATCGCCATCAGCCCTCACCCCGAGTCGTCGACTGCGCTGCGGCCGATGGTGCTCTCAGCGATTCGGTATGCGGCCGGTCGCAGCGCGCCGCAGGCCAAGCCGGTGCTGGTGGCCGAGCAGAAGGAAGCTGCGCCGCAGCCCGCCGCTGAAAGTAAGCAGCCGATGACCGCCCAGGCCAAGCCCGCTGCTCCGCCGATGGCCCGGGCCGCCGAGGCCATGGCGCCGTAAGGGCCGCCGCCGATTGCGGTGCTTTGCCGAGCATGAGGAACCCAGCCGTGCCGCAGGTAATGGCGAACGTCGAGCACGACGGTTTTGCCCTGGTGCCCGGCGTACTGAGTGCCGAGCAGATTGATGAACTGCTTGCCTCGCTGGGGCCGGTCAATCGTGCCGGCCGCCGCGGCATGCTTGCCGTGCCAGCCGTGCTGGAACTGGCCCAGTCGGTGCGCGTGCTTGAACTCGTTCGTCCTCACCTGCCGGCCGAGCCGCGCCCGGTCCGCGCCATCTACTTCAACAAGACGGCGGAAACCAACTGGCTGGTGGCCTGGCACCAGGATCTGACGCTGGCCCTGGGCGAGCGGATCGAGGTGCCGGGGTTTGGGCCCTGGAGCGTCAAAGACGGCATCCCGCACGTGCAGCCACCGGTGAAACTGCTCCAGCAGATGCTGACGGTGCGCCTGCACCTGGACGGTGCCGACGAAGCCAACGGCGCCTTGCGCGTAGTGCCCGGCTCGCACCGGCAGGGCCGTCTGTCGCAGCAGCAGATCGAATCGCTCAGGGGGCAGCAGCCTGAGCAGCACTGCACGGCCGCCGCTGGCGACGCGCTCTTGATGCGGCCGCTGCTCTTGCATGCCTCCAGCCGTTCTACCAGCGTCCGCCCCCGCCGCATTTTGCATCTGGAATACGCCAGTTTTGCGCTGCCTGATGGCCTCGCTTGGCATGAAGGCGCGTAGAGCCACGTGCCTTCGCGACGCGGCATTCGCCAGTTTTACAAGTTGCTCGCACGTTCCTGGGCGGCAAAATGTGGCTCGACTTGTGGCACCACGGCACAGCAGTTGCCGCCAAATGCCGCATCCGTGCCGATGGGTTAGAAGTCGCCGGTCCTCTCTAAGTGCCACTTCCTTCTACGGCTGCTTATCCGTCCGTTCGGCCCGTCACTTCCTCTCGTCTCCTCCATCACAGAAGGATGGCAGACCATGCGCGCGCATCGGCTGATTCTGTCTTTATGGTCTCTGTGTGGCGTTCTTGCCGTGGCGCTGGCTAGCCCCGGCTTCTCTCAAGAACAACCTAAGGAGGCCACTGCCGCGACCAAGGCAGCCAACAACAAGCTCCTCAAAGAACTGCCGTTTAAGGACAAGCGATCCTTTGAGGACGCACAAAAAGGGCTAATCGCCCCGTTGCCGAAGAAGGTCATTAAGTCGCAGGATGACAGCGTCATCTGGGACCCGAATAAGTACGGATTCATCACGGTCGATGCGTCCGCACCCGACACCACCAATCCCAGCTTGTGGCGTCAATCGCAACTGACCAACATTTCTGGCCTGTTTAAGGTGGTCGATCAGATCTATCAGGTCCGCAATCAGGACCTCTCCAACATGACCATCATCGAAGGAGAGAAGGGTCTCACCATTTGCGACCCGCTCGTCTCAATCGAAACGGCCAAGGCCGCGCTGGATCTGTATTACGCCCATCGGCCCAAGAAGCCGGTCGTGGCGGTCATTTATTCGCATAGCCACGTCGATCACTACGGCGGCGTGCGCGGCGTGGTTGACGAAGCCGACGTGAAGGCCGGCAAGGTAAAGATCTACGCGCCCGAAGGCATCGTGGAGAAAGCGGTTGCCGAGAATGTGATGGCCGGCACCGCCATGAGTCGCCGCGCCAGCTATATGTACGGCAACCTGCTGCCGCCCTCGGCGACCGGTCAAATCGGCGCCGGGCTGGGAACAACGACCTCGACCGGAACCGTGACGCTGATCCCACCTACGAACGTCATCACCAAAACGGGGCAGCAGGAGACAATCGACGGCCTGACCTACACGTTCTTATGGGCACCCGGCACGGAAGCACCCACGGAAATGCACTGGTTCATTGACGAACTCAAGGCCCTTTCCACCGCCGAGAATGGCTGCCACACGCTGCATAATACCTATTCGCTACGCGGGGCCAAGATCCCAGGGCGATTGGGCAATGCGGCATGATTAGGGGGAGCGATTTCTGCCGCTTGCTGAGGTGCAGCGAGGGCTGGAGAATTCGTGCTTCCCTGGAGTCTGTGCCGTGTCGGAAACGTCCGCCCGCATCCAAGACCACTTTGGAGAGCTCAGCGATCCTCGCCGCTGCAAGGTCACTTAATCCTTTGATGGACATGGTGGTCATCGCGCTGTGTGCCGTGATCTGCGGGGCGGATGATTTTGCCGGCGGAGTTCGAGCAGTGCCTGTTGAGTTGGGTCACGGCCTTGCACCAGATCAGCGGCGGTCAGGTGATCGCCATTGATGGCAAGACGCTCCGCCGGAGCTGCAACGTGTCAATCTCCATGCTACGCAGGTACGCGATGTTAGCGTTCTGGCGTCGCTTCCCAAACTGCGCTATGTGGATGTTATGAATACGCAGGTCACGGACTTCAGCCCCTTGGCCGGCGTGCTGAAGCGGGGGGGAACGGTTCAAGTGAATCCTGAGCATTACGAACAGTTGGAGCGACTGCGGCAAGCAATCGGCAGCGAGCGTAACTCAGGTGGCCATTGACGGTGCGGGTCGGAGCGTAGGATGGCGCCGCACCCAGTAAGTGTAGGTCAGGCACCGCCCAATGGCACTAACCTTCTTTTCAGGTGGTGTCTAACTTGTGTGACTGTTTGTGTTTTCCGTTGCCGAGATTGCGCGTTTTGCCGTCGTTGGGCCTGGGGGCATGGCGGCCGGGGCGGTGGGCGACCTGGTGAGTGGTGATGTATTGTAGCAGTCGGCGGATCAAGCGCTGTAGTGGACCCCAAAAGTTGGACCAGGCAATAAGCTACACTTTCGGCCTGCCGTGTGTGTCCGGAAAGGAATGGTACTTGGCAAGGGGCCTGGCATGGGTCGACAGCGGAAGCCGCGGAGCGCGGAGTTCAAAGCCAAGGTAGCGTTGGCGGCATTGCAGGAGCGTAAGACGGTCAGCGAGCTGGCCAGCCAGTTCGGTGTGCATCCCACGCAGATTCACCCGTGGAAGAAGCAACTGCTCAGTGGCGCCAGCGAGTTGTTCCGCGATGGCCGCACATCGCGTGAATCGGCGGAGCAGTCGGCCGAACAAGCAGAATTGCACGAACAAATCGGCTGCCTCAAGATGGAGCTGGAGTGGCTGAAAAAAAAAGCTGCCCCGTTCCAGTAAGGCGTTGCGTCCGCTGGTCGATCGCGGACATGCGTCCCTCACGATCCGCCGGCAGTGCGAGTTGCTTGGCCTGGCCCGCAGCACGCTGTATTACGAGCCGGCCACGGAAAGTTCCCGCAACCTGGCCCTGATGCGGCTGATTGATGAAGCGTTCCTGCGGCACCCGTTCTACGGTAGTCGCCAGATGACTGCCTGGCTGAATCGCACCGCCTTCTCGCGTCGCTATAGGATGAGGGCATCGAATGCGTTGGCTAAATTGCTCGGATGCAATTTCCCGCGCCTGACGCAGGACCCCTTGAAATATGAGCGGGGTGGCTAACGTAGTGTTGCGGAGGCCATCGAGATGTGCGGTAAAGGCAAAAGCCGGGAACCCGGGCGATTGCGGGTTCACCGGCCAGTTTGAAGTGAGGCTGC
>CAZEEG010000190.1:0-7829 GCA_964511065.1 uncultured Pirellulales bacterium
CGGCAAAAGACACGCGCGCACCTCTCCATCCGTACAGGGTGGCGTGAAAGACGCAGTGGGGGCAGTTGGGTACTGCGGCGAACCGTTTGCGATTCGACCGACACGCCGCACTCCATTGCGGCAAGCTCCCATCGAAACAATCGTTCGACCAGCGACGCGATTGCGACCGAATCTTTTTGGCGCGGACCTCATCAAACCCGCAGGCGAAACATCAGGCATAGCCGGAAGGGTTTACCAGGCCGAAAGGGTTGATGCGTCCCTTGGCGGCTTTGGGGGCACAAGGGCCAAGGCAGGCAAATAACTGCCGCGCCGTGGGATAGCACCCGTATTGGCGTGCGATAGCGCCAGCGGGGCTGCCGCAGCGTCGATCAACCGGCACCGCTGTCCGGGAGGCACGGGCTGTCCTTACCCCCCGAGTGCCGATGGCGGACAGGCTTTGCAAGGGCCGGGGCGTTTGCCAAGCTAGCTGTTGAGCGGCATAATTCGTTTCCCAATTTTTTGCACCGCCAGCGCCGACGGAGTCAAGCGATGGAGAAGATCATCGAGACCGGCATCACCTTCGACGATGTTTTGCTTGAGCCACGGCTGAGCGATGTCGTTCCGGCAGAAGTATGTGTTCAGACACGACTTACGAACCGGATCTCCCTCAATATCCCCATCCTCAGCTCGCCCATGGACACCGTCACCGAGGCGGAAATGGCCATCGCCCTGGCGCAAGAAGGCGGTTTGGGGGTCATTCATCGCAACCTGTCCATCGAACAGCAGACCGAAGAAGTGGACAAGGTGAAGCGCAGTGCCAATGGGATCATCGTCGACCCGGTCACCTTACCCCCGACGGCTTCCGTGGAACGCGCCCGGGAGGTCATGGACCAGTACAACGTGTCGGGAATTCCCATCACGATCGGCGAGGGCCGGTTGGTGGGCATCCTCACCCGCCGCGACCTCCGCTTCCTGGAAAACGGCGAAACCCCCATCTCCGAAGTCATGACCCGCGATGGGTTGGTAACGGCTACGGGGACTGTAACACTTGAGGAAGCTGAAACGATCTTGATGGAAAATAAGGTCGAGAAACTTTTACTGGTTGACGAAAATTACACACTGACCGGGCTGATCACGATCAAAGACATCGACATGATGCGGAGGTTTCCGCAAGCCTGCAAAGATGCGCAAGGCAGGCTGAGGGTTGGAGCCGCTGTCGGAGTCCACGATTACGAGCGGGTCGAAAGCCTGATTGCCAAGGATGTTGACGTGCTGGTGGTGGACAGCGCGCATGGCCATTCGACCAACGTGCTGGAAACCGTTCGTACCATCAAGAGTCGCTGGGATATCGACGTCGTCGCCGGGAACGTGGCCACCGCTGAAGGTGCCCGCGATCTGGTTGCCGCCGGCGCCGATGCGGTGAAGGTCGGCATTGGGCCAGGTTCGATCTGCACCACCCGGGTGATTTCCGGGGTGGGGGTACCGCAAATTACGGCCATTTACAATGTTGCCAAGGCCATGCAGGAAACGGCCACGCCGGTCATTGCCGATGGTGGCATTCGCTACTCGGGCGATATCACCAAAGCCATCGCCGCTGGCGGTCACTGCGTGATGTTGGGAGGTCTATTCGCCGGACTGGAAGAAAGTCCCGGTCATCGCATCCTGTACCAAGGGCGGACCTTCAAGGTTTATCGGGGCATGGGATCCATTGGAGCGATGGTCGCCGGGTCGAGCGAACGATACCGCCAGGTGCCCGGCCGCGGACCAGACAAGCTGGTGCCTGAAGGTGTCGAAGGACGCGTACCGTACAAAGGCCCGCTAGGGCCATTCGTCTACCAATTAGTGGGCGGGCTCCGTGCTGGAATGGGGTACTGTGGAGCCCGAAACATCGAGGAGTTGCGAAGGGATGCGCGATTTATTCAAGTTTCGGCGGCCGCCGTCCGGGAAAGCCACCCGCACCACATCTCCATCACGCAGGAGGCCCCCAACTACAGTACCGAGTTCAGCCGCGACAAGCAGTGATGGCTCACTCCCGCGTACGGCCATGCGGCAAGGTACGCTGCGCAAAGCCGGTGCCTTGGCCTTGGCCTGGTGCTGCCTGACGCAGGGATCGGCGGTGCCGCTAGCGGCCTCGGAAATGTCCGCCGTTCAAGACCGCCGGGTCGGAAACCGGCTGCGTATCATCCCGGCAAACCACCGCGATACGGTGTCGCTGAACGCGCCCAAGCGCGATTGGCAGGCCGTGGACGAACCCAGCCGCTACGGCGACCAGCAACTTCCGCCACCGCGCTTCGAGCCATCGCTCAACGCCGCACCCTCGCCAGATGGTGTTCGCTCCGCCCCGCCCCAGGAATACGAATCGGTACCCTCGCGTGAATCGGTTCCGGCGCTTGGCCGCACCCCATCCGGTGCCGATCGCGATGAGCCCCATCTGCCGGACGCCAACTCCCTGGTGCCAGGCAATGACCTGCAACGGGCACCGCAGGACATCGAGAGCAACTTGGGCGAATTGTTGCCGGGTTCGGCGCCGCGGCGGTCGACCAACACCGCCCGGGTTCAGTTGCCCGCGCCCAATGAAATGGCGTTTCCGGTGCAACAGCCGCTGCGGGATGCACAGCCATCGCGCCCGGGTATGCAACCACTTGATCCCCTGGACCGCCCTGGCTATCCGGGGCCGCTCGATTGTGCGGACCTCGATCGGTTCTACGACCCGACGGTGTTCAACACGATTGGGATCGATATCTCCGTTAAGGGCGAGTCGCCGCCGCACTGTCCGTTGCCGGAGGAAGCCATCTTTCCGGACTTTGCCGTCGACGTATATCACCGCAACTGGGCATGCCTGACCTACACCTGGAAGGCCTCGGCCATCTGCCACAAGCCGCTGTATTTTGAGGAGCGGAGCGTGGAACGATACGGCCACAGTTGGGGGATCGCCCAACCGCTGGTGTCGGGGGCCCACTTCTTTGGCTCCATCGCCGTTCTGCCTTACAAGATGGGTGTCCATCCGCCCGGCGAGTGCATCTATCCCTTGGGCTACTACCGGCCCGGAAGCTGCGCTCCCAAGATGTGGTACCAGGCTCCTCTGAGCTTGCGGGGGGCTTTGGTCCAAGGTGGCGTGGTGACCGGCCTGGTGTTCCTCCTGCCGTAAGGCAAAGGAAACTCCAGCTGCATCCAGGTATCGTACGGTCCTTGCCGGGCAAGGACCCCATCGGAGCCTGAAGCAGAAGCAAAGAGCGAAGCGCCTCGCCTCGGGGAGCGGTCAGCCGCCCCCCTCGGGGCGAGGTCTTTTTCATGCCCGGCGCGGTGATTGATGGTTGAGCCCCAATGGATTGTCGCGCCGCCGATGACTGGGTGGCAAACGATCGGTGCCGAAAATCTGCCGCATTTCGGCACCATTTGCGGCAGTCCGGCGGACCACCATGAAAACATGAAAGAAACAGGCATGCCCTGCGGCAGTGTCCATAAATGGACAACATACGACGAGCCTTACCAGGTGGCGCGGTAACGCTGGCAATGCCCAGGCGCAAATGGACTCAGAACGTCCGGCGCTTTGGTGGTGGGCGGACCATCGTCCGCAGTCACGTGCAAACCTGCGGCACGTGCCGGTTTGCAACGTGCCTCCCATGGCGCAAAGTGCCTCATGGTACAGTATAAATGAAAGGTGGCCCCGGGCCCGGGTGCCGCGCAAACTCAACCGACTGTCTAGGCGGCTGCCGATGAACCTCGTCCTGTTGGGCACCAACGGCTATCACCCAAACGAAACGCGCCATACGGCCTGCGCTATTCTCCCGGAGTTAGGCGTGGTGCTGGACGCCGGAACGGGGTTGTTTCGTATTCGCAATCGCGTGGTCACGCCACGCCTGGACATCTACCTTTCGCACGCCCACCTGGACCATGTGGCCGGTTTGACCTTCCTCTTGGGGGTGCTGTATCAGCAGCCGATGGAGGAGCTCGTCGTTCACGGAGAAGCAGAAAAACTGGAAACCGTCCGGCAGCACCTGTTTGCCGATTTGCTGTTCCCCGTACCGCCACGGTTTGAACTGCGTCCCCTAAAGGATGCTGTTGAGCCGTTGCCAGCAGGAGGAACCATCCGGCATTTTCCGGTGGAACATCCCGGTGGTGCCGTCGGCTATCGGTTGGATCTTCCCGGCCGCAGCATCGCCTATGTCACCGATACCACGGCCACGCTCGATGCCGAGTATGTCCAGCACATCCAAGGCGTGGACGTCCTGCTGCACGAGTGCAACTTTCCCGATGAGCTGGAAGAAATGGCCCGGCTCACGGGCCACAGTTGGACGACGGGCGTGGCCGAAGTCGCCAAGGCGGCCGACGTGGGCCTCTTGGTGCTGACCCATCTCGATCCTGCCCTGATGACCGACGCCGCCGCCGAGGTCAAGAAGGCTAGTCGGATATTCCCCAACGTCATCCTGGGTGAAGACAACATGGAGCTACAAATCGCGTAGTTCCATGCAAAGCTCGGATGCTTGCGGGCAGCACCAGGTCTTCACCCAAATCACGGTTGCTGGCGGCGTGCGGCTTCAAACGCCGCGAGGCGTTCTTGCAGCGTGGTGATCCCCTGGCGGTGAACGTTGAGGACCCGTTCGCGTTCATCCTTTGAAGCGAATGTCCCCTGCTTGTTGATTGCTTCCATATTGGCCTGCATTTCGACAATGAGTTGCCGGGCGACCTCCGGTTCGAACCGCGACTGCCCGCCGTGGTGCAGGTAAATCGCGCTGCTATGGGCAAACAGCGGCCGATCGAACTCGTTCACGCCCGCTTCTTCTGGGATGCGCAAAGCCAACCAGCCGGGCTCACTTACCGCCAGCCGGTGCTTCATTTGGGCCCGGTAATGCCCGCCTTGCCGGCGGCAGGGAACCGTATGGACGACCTCGCCATTGTGGACCAGTTCCAGGCCCGTAAAGTTACAGCGGCCGGAGGCTTGGGCCGTGATTTCCAGAGGTTCGATCGGCCGGTCGAGTTGGGTCAACTCGATGGTATCGCCCGGCTTTCGACCGGCAACGTCGAACTGTAGCAGCGGTCCATTGGTGATGAACGAGCGGCCCTGGCGCAATTGAGCCAACCAGGCTTCGCTACTTAGCGGCGACTCCACCGGCACATAGACGCGCGAAAAATCGTAGATGAACCAGTCCGTCCCGGTGGAGAACGGCACCTTCATTCCCAGGTTGAGGTAACGATAGAAGGTGTCGCGGTAGCTGCCGTGAACCCCGCCATCAAAGATATTCTGGGCGTCGAGCAAGCCGGCCATCCAATTGGGTACGTCCTCGTACCCAAAGGTGTTGTGGCACCAGATGATGGTAGCGCCGTCGTCCCGGGCGGCGCGGATACCCGTTTGAAGCGGCAATCCATCGGTCCCTTTCTGCATGATGCCTGGCCCGATGCTGACGGGGCGGATCAGCCGCATCAAATGCAGAAACATCACGTGGCCGTAGCCTTCCCCACCGGGCCCAAAGTTATGCCGGTGTTCTTCGCCGTGGTCGAATAGCACGCCCTCCTGCGAGAGCCGGGCCAGGTCGCCGCCGCCAGATAGGCTGCCGGCCACCATGCCATTGGAGATGTACGTTCGCTCAGCCGGCACACGCCGCAAGTACGACAAGTAAACGAGATCCAAGGCATCGGCCTTGGGAACCACCTGCAGATACCGGAAGGCTTCCTCGTAGGTCAGGTTCATCAAGTGCAGATGCGTATTGCCCGACCGCAGCCCTTGGGCGGCCATATCGCAAAAGCGCGTCAGCGGCAGTTCGATGGTGGCCTCGGCTTTGCCCGTGACGTCGATCTCGCCTTGGGCCAGCTCCGTTTCCAGCCCTCGGAGGGCCTCCACCTTCAGCTTTGACTGGGGGACCAGCACCTCCAGCGGTCCGGCAGTGGCGTACCAGTTCATGTCGCGTCGGATCGGGCCGCGCAGTTCGATCGCTTTGGACGTTGCCAGGTTGGTCACCCGCACCAGCCCCGGTTGCGTCGCACCCGAGGCGGCGTCCGTCAGGCGGATCGTCAATCGGCAGGCCGCCGGTGGGACCTCGGCAGCCGCTTGCCCTGTGGATGGCCGATTATTTGGCTGGTTCGTTGCCTGGGAGCGGCCATCCACTTCGCGAGGCGCCGGTTCGGCCAGCGCGGCGGCCTTGGCATCGGCCGCGCGGCGCGCACGCTGAAAAGCATGCGACGAATGGGGATGAGCCCCGGTTGGTGGAACCCACACCAGCGCAGCGGCCACGATCAATGCAACGGAAACGACCAGCGCAAAGCGAAGCGGCATCGGCGACCTCCCGCGATGAGAATGCGGCCCGGGAGCGGTGCGGTTCGCGGCCTGTTGCGCCCGCTTTATGGCCGCTGGTTCAACTGTTGTTGGAGCGTGCGCAGTTGGGCTTCGAGTTCGGCCACGCGCTGCTCCAAGGCTCGAATGCGCGCATCCTGGGCCTCGGCATTCTGAACGGGGGCCGGCGGTTGAGGCCGCGGTGCTTCGACGCCAGGCCGCCTGGCTTCGACCTGCGGAGCTTGCGGTTGCGCGTCGTCGGCAGGCTGACCTGCTGGCCAGCGTACCAGCAGTTCGACGGGCCGCCCCTGGCGAAGCACGACCATGCCCACCGGGCCGCTATCGAGACGATTAAGCTGGTCCGCGATTTCGTCGGCTGTCGTTACCGCGATACCGCCGATTGAGAGAATCAGGTCGTCAGGCCGGATGCCGCTCTTGGCCGCCGCCGAATGGTCCAACACCTCCACCACCAACACCCCCTGGGCAGGGCCCAGGTTCAAACGCTGCCGATCAGCGGCCGTGACCGGTCCCACGGTGATGCCCAGCGGTTCCCGCGGCGCCGCCTCACCTTGGACTGGTCGATCGGCGGCGTCGCCTGGTTCGAACGGTTGATTGGGCTGGGCCGGAATCGGGCCGAATTGCTCGAACCGTCGTTCGCCCGGGGCGGGCCGCCTGGTTAAGGTGACTGTCACTTTCATCATCTGCCGTCCGCGCAGCAGGTCGAACGCAATGCGGCCACCGGCCGGTGTTGTCTGCACCACGGCAGCAAGGTCGTCCATCGAACGAACCTGGCGGTCGTTGGCGGCGACGATCAAATCGCCTTCTTCAACGCCCGCTCCCTGGGCCGGGCCGCCATCGATCACCTCCATGACCCGAACGCCAAAACCGCGGTCCTCGCGATCATCGGTAATGACACCCAGGTAGCCGGGCTCCGTGGGGGCGATCGGGTTGGCATCCAGCGCCGCCTCAAGCCGTTCGAGCGCCTGAGCAGATAAAGGCGACGGCGCTGCCAGCACAGCGCCCACGGCGGCAGCCATCGTCGCGGCAAACATAGCGGTCTTGTGAGCAGCACACACCTTCGGGCTCCTTCTGCTGCCAGACGATGGAACTTCGGCCATCGGCCCGTTGTTGGACGATCACCGGTACCATCAGCCACGGCTAATGCGTAGCATCGCCCCTTCTTTCCACGATATGCAGTATAACGGCTCCAGGCCCTCCACACACCGCAATGCCGATATACACTTCGCAGGTCGCAAAACCTGCCCAGCACAGCACCAATGGCCCCAGGAACCGAAGTCCATTCACCGTTTCGGTCGCGTTTGAAAGTCGCTGGTTCGCAATGCATCAACTTGGCTACATGCCAGCGCGTGGTATGGTCGCAGCGGCCGGTGGCAGCGGGGCGGTTGGCACCCTTTATCTTTGCTGGCGAAACCTGAGGCAGTATCATGAGAACAAGAACCTTCCCACAAGGTCCGCTGCCTGGCACACTTGAAAATCCGCGTCACGGGGCAGCCATCGCACACTTGCCGCGGTCCTCGATACAGCGGCCTTGCATGAATATTCACGCTGGTTGCAGTCCATG
>CAZEEG010000191.1:0-7769 GCA_964511065.1 uncultured Pirellulales bacterium
AGCACCGCGTGAAGGAAGTCAACTACACCGTGTGCAAGATGGTCCCCGAGCAGCGTGTGAAGGAATACACCTACACCGTGTGCAAGATGGTCCCCGAGCAGCGCGTGAAGGAGTGCACCTACACCGTGTGCAAGATGGTGCCGGAAACCCGCGTGAAGCAGGTTCCGTACACCGTGTGCAAGCCGGTTCACTACACCAAGACGGTCCTGGTGAAGCGGTGCGTTCCCAAGAAGGTGGCCTACACCGTCACCCGCTGCGTGCCGCGAGTGGTGTGCAAGCAGGTTCCGGTGACGGTTTGCTGCCCGGTTCCCTGCTGCAACTGCTGCTGCAACTAGCTGAGTAAGACGCGTCTCTCTAGCCTTAAAGGGAGAGACCCTGGTCTTTGCAACGACGGCGGCCGGTTCTGATGGACCGGCCGCCGTTTTCTTTTTTGCCGCCACATCTCGACATTGCGGGCGTTGAGTGGCTCCGGTGCCCGACCAGCGAGGCAACCATCGCTCGCATTCCGATGCGATGGATCCGTGAGCTTCAGCCGTCGCGCTCGTCACCACCTATCGAGCGGTATGGATGGGTGGCGTCTCTGCATGCCCCCGGAACGGCGGCAAATCGCATGCTTGGGGCGCGCCCCATTGCCCCCGTGCGGCTTGGCCGTAAAAATGCCGTGGCACCGGGCCACCCACGGGGCGTTCGTTGAAAGACGACGTGCCTGCCCTCGCGTCCCCCCTGCGGGAGCTGCCAATCCGGCGTGGCTTTTGGTGCTGCTATCCCACGGCGCCCGCGGATTCCGCCGGCGTCTCCCACTTCCCCATGTTGTGGTATGCCTGCAAAACGTCTTACCGTCCCTGGCTTTACTGCCCTTAAGTCATCGGGCAAGATCTGCATGGTCACGGCCTACGATTATCCACAAGGCCGCTTGGCCGACGCCGCCGGGGTGGATTCCGTGCTGGTGGGCGATAGCCTCGGCATGGTGGTGGCCGGCCACGACACCACGCTGCCGGTGACCCTCGATCAAATCATTTACCACGCGGAAATGGTGGGCCGCGCGGTCGAAAAGGCCCTCGTGGTGGTCGATATGCCGTTCCCCACCCATCTGCTGGGTCGCGATCGAGCGGTGGAGAATGCCGCCCGTATCCTCAAGGAATCCCGCTGCCAGGCCGTGAAACTGGAAGGCGGCGTAGACCAGGCCGATACGATTGCCGCCTTGGTGCAGGCTGGAATCCCTGTGATGGCTCACGTCGGCCTGCGGCCGCAAAGTGTCCACCAACTGGGCGGTTACCGTATCCAGCGCGACCAGGACATCCTGATGGCCGATGCCGAAGCGGCGGCCGCCGCCGGCGCCTTTGGCATCGTTCTGGAATGCATTCCCGCCGAGTCGGCCCAGGCCATCACCGACCGCCTGGCGATTCCCACGATCGGCATTGGTGCCGGTGCCGGATGCGACGGCCAGGTGCTGGTGCTGCACGATCTGCTGGGAATGACCGACGGCTTCAGCCCTCGTTTCGCCCGCCGATATGCCAACATGTTCGAGCAATCGGTCGAGGCTGTGCGACAATTTTGCGCCGATGTCCGCGAGGGCCGCTTCCCCGGCGAAGCGGAGACGCTGGCCTAGCCCCATCAAATATCGCGCCTCGTTTCACCGTGCCCCCCGACGGGTCGGAGTGTGATCGAACATGTGCGTTGCGCCCTTGTCGCGCAGCCGCATGGCTCACCCGCATAGATCAACCCGGGCGGGTCCGGGCGTCCCTCGCCAAAGCGGCTCAACTCTGCCATGCTACGGCCTGAAACCTGCCCGACATGCCGTTGCTTGCGAGGCGGCTCGTTCGCAATGCGCTTCCCGCAAGGCATCCTCCCGAGCCATCGGGCCTGCCTCGTTCGACTTCAATCCAGGAGATACCACTGTGAGCAACCGACTTGCCCAGGAATCGAGCCCGTATCTCCTGCAGCACAAGGACAACCCGGTCGACTGGTATCCCTGGGGCGAGGAGGCGCTGGCCAAGGCGAAGGCGGAGGACAAGCCGATTTTTCTGTCGATCGGCTATGCCGCCTGCCACTGGTGCCACGTGATGGAGCATGAGAGCTTCGAGGACCAGGAAATTGCCGACGTGCTCAACCGGCACTTCGTGCCGATCAAGGTGGACCGTGAGGAGCGGCCAGACCTCGATCAAATCTACATGAGCGCCTTGCAGGTGTACCTGCGCATGATCGGTTCAGCGCAGGGGGGCGGCTGGCCGCTTTCCATGTTCCTCACGCCAGAATTGCAACCGTTCTTGGGCGGGACGTACTGGCCGCCTCGGGCCATGTATCAGCGGCCCGGTTTTCTTGATGTGCTCAACACGATCGTTCGGTTCTGGCGGGAGAATCGCGAGGAAATTGCCCAGCAGGCCGCGCGGATCACCGAGTATCTGCAAGGGAACGATCCCTCCCAGCCAACGGCCGAGCGGCCCGGCGAGTCGGTCCTGCGCCAAGCGGCGATCACCATGGGGCAAAATTTCGATCCGCGCGAAGGCGGATTTGGCGGCCCGCCCAAGTTTCCGCACCCGATCGACATGCAGTTGTTGATGCGGCTTCAGCGCCGATTTGCCGACCTGGAACTGCTGCCCATGGTCACGCTCACGCTCGACAAGATGGCGGCCGGCGGCATTTACGACCAACTGGGCGGAGGCTTCCATCGCTACGCGGTCGATAACCGCTGGCTGGTGCCACACTTCGAGAAGATGCTGTACGACAACGCCATGCTTGCCCGCTGTTATCTCGAAGCCTGGCAGGCTCTCAAGACCCCCGCCTACGCCCAGGTCGTGCGCGAAACACTCGATTACGTGCTCCGCGAGATGACCGGCCCCGATGGCGGCTTCTACAGCACCCAAGATGCCGACAGCGAGGGTGTGGAAGGCAAGTTTTACGTATGGACGCCCGACGAAGTGCGCCAGGTGCTGGGCAATGAACGCGGCGAGTTGTTCTGCCTGATCTACGACATCACCGCCGAGGGCAATTTCGAAGGCAAGAACATCCCCAACCTGCCACGGTCGATCGAGCAATGGGGGCAGATCAAGCAACTCGACGCCCATGCCCTGCGCACCCAGTTGACCGAGGACCGCTCCAAACTGCTGACCGCCCGCAATCGCCGCGTCCCGCCCGGATTGGACGACAAGATCATTGTCTGCTGGAACGGCCTGATGATCGACGCCATGGCAGAAGCGGCCGGCGCTCTGGAAGAGCCGCGCTACCTCGAAGCGGCTACCCGGGCCGCCGACTTCATCCTCGACCGGTTGCGGCGCGAGGACGGGCGGTTACTCCATGTCTGGCGGCAAGGCCGGGCGCGGTTCGATGCCTTCCTCGATGATTATGCTTGCCTCATCAATGGGCTGGTCACGCTTTACGAAGCCAGTTTTGAAGAACGCTACATCAGCGCCGCCCTGGGCCTGGCCGATGATGTGCTTCAGCACTTCTTCGATCCCCAGGCGCAAAACTTCTTTTACACGGCCGACGACCATGAAAAACTGATCGCCAGGCAGAAGGACTACCACGACAACCCAGTTCCCAGCGGCAATGGGATGATCTCCACGGCGTTTGTGCGGCTCGGCAAACTCACCGGCCGCAGCGAACTGCTTCAGCGAGCCGAAGGCGTGATCGGCAGTTTCAGCGATTTGCTGGATCGCGCCCCATCGGCCACGGCCCAAATGCTGGTAGCCTTGGACCTGTACCTGGGGCCCACCCACGAAATCGTGCTGCTGGCACCGCCCGTAGAGGCAACGGGCGAAATCCTCTCCAACCTGCGGCAGCGGCATATCCCCCGCAAGGTCTTGGCCTGCCGAACCCCCGACGGGGGCCCCATGCCACTGCTGCCTGGGGCCGACCGGCAGGATTCGCAGTGTGCGGCACTCGATCCGCTGTTTGCCGGCAAAGAGGCAGTCAACGGCGAGCCCACCGCCTATATCTGCCGGGATTTCGCCTGCCAGGAACCCCAGGCAGGCACCACGGCCATCCTGGCGGCATGGGATCAACTGGAACGCGGCGAGGCGTAGCGGCCGCAGCCCCCTCCCCAGGGTGCGGCCTTTGCAAAGCCTACGCCAAACGATACATTTAGAACTTGGTCTAATGGCGGGAATCGCGGCCGCGGTGCGCGGCTCGGCGCCCGAGGTCCGTTCGAGCGCATTGGTCGCTCGCTAGTGGCGGCATAGTAAATTCGGGAGTGATGGTAGATGGCATCCAGCGTTTCGGTCGATGTCAAGGAACTGGTGTTGGCCAACAATACGTTTGGGCCCAACGAGGTTCAGGCCATAATCCGGGGGATCGCCGAAGATGGCGGCAACCACCGGGCGCTGCGCGAGGCCGTGCAATCGCTGGAGCAACGGGGGGATCTCACCCCGGCCATGAAGGTTCGCCTGGGCGTCTGCAATTATCTGCTGGGCCGCTACGCCAAGGCGGTGGAATACCTCTCCAAGGCCGATGGCGGCGCGCTGGCACTGTTCTACCTGGCCAAGACCTATCACGCCCAAGGCGAGTACGACAAGGCCGTGAGCCAATACCATTCGGCCGCCCAAGCCGGCTACGCCGCCGCCGATTGCGCGCTGGGCAAGGCCGAATCGCTCCGCTGCGCCTCCAAGCCGCAAGAAGCGCTGGCCATCCTGGACGACCTTTCCGGCCCCGTTGAGCAAACGGCCGAGTACCTGTACCAGCGCGCGGCAACCATCGCCGCAATTGGTGGCAATCCCGAAGAAGTCGTGGCCCTCTACGAACGCGCCGTGCAGGCCGATGGCAATCACCAGGGGGCCCTCTTTGGTCTGGCCCTGGAGAACGACCGCCGCGGCAACGACGAAGAAGCGATGTCGTTGTACGAGCGGGCGGCCCGCCAGGTTCCGGCTCACGTGGGCACGCTGCTGAACCTGGGCGTCATGTACGAGGACCACAACCGGTTCGAACAGGCAGTCCGCTGCTATCAACGGATTCTGGACGACTATCCCGACCACCGCCAGGCCCGGCTCTACCTGAAGGACGCTCGGGCTTCCACGGAGCAGGATTACGACGAGGACGCCGTCCGCCGCCAGGACCGGTTGATGCAGGTCCTGAATATTCCGGTCACGGATTTCGAGCTTTCGGTCCGCAGCCGCAATTGCCTCCAGCGGATGGGCATCCAAACGCTGGGCGATCTCACCAAGATCACCGAACAGCAGTTGCTCTCCAGCAAGAACTTTGGCGAGACTTCGCTGATCGAAATCCGCGAAATGATGCAGTCCAAGGGCCTGGACGTTGGACAGTTCGCCACCGAGCGGGCTCAACCCGACTACGGCCTCGACACCGAAAGCCTCAGCCAGGAAGAACAGGCCCTGATCAACAAGCCGGTTTCGGAACTGAACCTCTCGGTTCGTGCCCGCAAGTGCATGATCCGACTGGGTATCCAGACGATCGGCGAGTTGATCCGCCGTACGGGAGACGAGTTGCTCGAGTGCAAGAACTTTGGCGTGACCAGCTTGAACGAGGTCCGCGAAAAGCTGGCCGCCCACGGTCTGAAGCTGCGCGGCGAATAAGCCACCCATCGCAGCGGGGTGATTGTCTGACCCACCCGATTTTTTGGGGGGGCACCGATCGTTGGCCCGTTTCTTCGTGCGCGCAGTTGCTCCGAACTTTGAGGTTCGGAAAGGGGGCGGCGCATGTTTCCCCGTGCGGTCGAATTCACCACCTGACGCATCAGCGAGGGAGGCAGATTGTTTCCCTCGCTGATGTGCCGGGGCAGTATGGTTGCGCCTTACGAGGGGGGCTTATTGAGCGTTGATCCGCCAATGCCCGGTTGTCGAACGATCGGCGGCGAGAATGGTCCCTTCGTCAGCAGAATCCGCGGCATTGTGGCGAATCGGCGCGAAATCAACAGGACATTTGCCGCGCAGGCGTCAAATAAGAGCCGCAGTTCAGGCGGAAACCGCTCGCCTTGCGGGGGGCTGCGTCGCCGCCGTCAACTGGGCCAAGGCTCCATCCCAAAGTCCATCTTCATCTGCGGATCTTTCTCCGCATTGGGATTCAGCTCCCGGAACAACAGGCTGGGCTGAATGTCCGTGTTGTTCTGGTACTTGCTCTTGTACTTGGTGAACTCGCCGCGGATTTCATGGAAGAAAATCTGGCAGATGGCCACGCCGGCATAAATTCGCACCGGCTGAACGGCGAACATTTCCAACGTCCAGTACCCACAAAAGCCCACGTCGCCAAAGCCGGCCGTCACGTGGACAAACAGGCCCAACCGCCCTACTGACGACCGGCCTTCAATCATTGGCACGTGATTGTGCGTTTCGGTGCGCTCGACCGTACGGCCCAGGTAAAGCTGGTTGGGCGTCAGGACCAGGCCTTCGTCGGGAATCTCCAACCGGCGAATCCGGTTGGGCTTGCGCATGTCGAGCACCACCTCTTCGTAGGTAATCAGCTCACGATGCAGCGTGAGGTTATAGCTGTTGGGATTAAGATTCTCCTCGCGAAACGGGTCGATGATGATCTGCTTCCCCAGTTCGCGGCGGATTTCGTGACCCGAAAGAATCATGGACTCGCTTCCTGACTCAGGCTCGCAAAAGTTAGCCGCGGCCAATGGCCGCGCGTTCCATTGGCCGATGGCCATTTGTGGGGGTTCAATGCTACTGCCGTGTCGAGCGCGCTGACCGCGGGGCGACTTTCGAACGCGGGGCGGTCTTCTTCGCTGGTTGGGCCTTCGCGGCCGCGGTGCCGGATGCCGCACCGCCTGCCGCCGATTTTCGCGTTTTGCCGCGTTCCGAAGATGTCTTGTTGTTGGCCTTGGGCTTGCCCTTCGTTTTGCCGCTGCCTGCGGCGGTTGCCTTGGCTTTCTTGCCCGACGTTGGACCGTCGCCAATGACACTCACCTTGACCCCGACCTTCGGGCAGTGGGCGTCGAGCGGGCATTGGTCGCACAGCGGTTTGCGGGCCGTACAAATCTGCCGGCCGTGGTGGATCATGCGATGGCTGAAGTCCACCCACTCCGACTTGGGCAGCAGCGCTATGAGGTCCTGCTCAATTTTCTCTGGCTGCGTAGCCCGAGTGAGCCCCAGGCGTTTGCTGAGCCGCGCCACGTGCGTATCGACCACCACGCCCGATGCGATTCCAAACGCCGTTCCCAAGACTACGTTGGCGGTTTTGCGACCCACGCCGGCCAGTTGGACCAGGGATTCGAGATCGCGGGGGACTTCGCCGCCGTGTTTCTCCACCAGGTCGCGGCAGCAGGCACGAATATTCTTGGCTTTGCTGCGGAAGAAGCCCGTCGACTGGATCGCCTGCTCAAGTTCTTCCTGCGATGCATTCGCAAAGTCGGCCGCGGAGCGATAGCGGGCAAACAGGCCCGGCGTGACCATGTTCACGCGCGCATCGGTGCATTGCGCGGAAAGGATCGTCGCGATAAGCAGTTGCAGGGGGTTCTCGTGATACAGAGCGCACTCGGCGTCGGGATACGTCGCCGCCAGGATCTCAACGACTTTGGCGGCATGACGCCGGGCTGGCTGGCTTTTCATGACGGCGCGTGCCTAAGTAACGAACACGGCTTAAGTTGCGCCTCGCCCTCAAAAGCCAAAACCTCCCACATTTCGGGGAGGCGCGGCCGGTTCAAGGGTTGGCAATGCGACGACGGTGCTGGGATTCTCCGGCAGCTAGCACAGAGTGTCAAGCCGAAAGGGGCCTCTGGCGAGCCGGTTGGGGGTGGTTCGACCGTCGGGCAATGCCGCACCTGCCCATGCCAGCACGGCTGGGCGACTCGTATTGTTCCCCCAATTTGACAAGGCTAG
>CAZEEG010000192.1:0-7665 GCA_964511065.1 uncultured Pirellulales bacterium
CTACACCGAGCCGTTTGCCTATGCCGAGGGCGTGGAATACGTGATCGTCAACGGCAACCTGGTGCTGGCCCGGGGACAACCTACGGGCGCCCGGCCGGGCCGCGTGTTGCGCCGCGGCCAATAGGGAAAGGCAGGCCAGGCACGGCCTGGAAGAGAATCACGATCGAGATCGGACGCACGATCGAACGCGATCGAATACACCTTGACGGGTGCTCCCTGCTGGCCGCCGGTGGACCGTCATCAGGCGCCGGGATGCACCATGTATCATGTATTCTGCATCATGCATGGCACATCAGCACCCCCAAAAACGCGACTGGTGGCCCAGCAGTCCTTCATACCTCTGTCAGGCAATGCCAGCCTCGCGGGTGTTAATCCCGGTTCAGCACATCTTCGATGGCGGCCAGCAGTCGGTCTTGATCGTGCAGCAGCGATCGAGCGTCGTAGTATGCGTGCTTGTCGTCGACCACGCGTAGCTGGCGGCCGTTGGCCTTGGCCAGCCGTTCAATAGCCGGCCGCGAGGTATAAGTGAGTACCAGGTAATGGTCCTCCAGGTGCATGGCCGTAATCTGCCGCAACCCGGCCAGAATGCGAATCCGCATCACCTTGAGCAGCCGCAACACCACGTCGGGCAGGTGGCCGAACCGGTCGAGCAGTTCGTCGCGGAAATCGTTCAGTTCCGCTTCGCTCGCCACCCGGGCCAACCGCCGGTAGAGGTCGATCTTGAGCCGCATGTCGGGCACGTACTCGCGCGGCAGAAAAGCCTGCACGGGCAGATCGACGTTCACATCGACCTGTAGCCGCGGCGGCATTTTCTTCAGCCGTCGCACCGCATTTTCCAGAAGCTGGCAGTACAACTCGTAGCCGATGGCGTTGATATGGCCCGACTGCTCCGTGCCCAGGATGTTACCGGCGCCGCGGATTTCCAGGTCGCGCATGGCGATGGCGAACCCGGCTCCCATCTGGCTGAACTCTTCGATCGCGGTCAGCCGCCGGGCGGCGTCGGGCGTGAGCGACTTGTGGGGATCGACCAGCACGTAGCAGTAGGCCCGATGCTTGTGCCGGCCCACCCGGCCGCGAAGCTGGTGCAGGTCGGCCAGGCCGTAGCGGTCGCCTTCGTTGATGAAGATGGTATTGGCCCTGGGGATATCCAGGCCGCTTTCAATGATGGTGGTAGCCAACAGCATGTCGAACTCGCCGGCCACGAACTTGAGCATCACGCGCTCCAGTTCGCTTTCGCGCATCTGCCCGTGCGCGATGCGGAGGCTCACCTCCGGCACGATCCGCTTGATCTGCATGGCGACTTTTTCGATGTCTTCGATCCGGTTGTGGACGAAGTAAATCTGGCCGCCGCGGTTCAGTTCGCGGAGCACGGCATGGCGGATCAACTCCGCATCGAAGCGGGTGACGCGGGTTTCCACCGCCTGGCGGTTCTCGGGCGGAGTTTCCAGGTTGGAGATATCGCGCAGCCCCAGCAGCGACATGTGCAGCGTGCGAGGGATGGGCGTGGCGGTCAGCGTGAGTACATCGACCATTTTCCGAAGCTGCTTGAGCCGCTCCTTGATATCCACGCCAAACCGCTGCTCCTCGTCAATGATGACCAGTCCCAGGTTGGCGAACTGCACGTCGCCCTGGGCCAGGCGATGCGTGCCGATGACGATATCGATCCGCCCCTCGCGCAATTGCTCAATCGTTTCCCGCTGCTCTTTCTTGGTGGCAAACCGGCTCAAGCTGGCAATCGAGAAGGGATACTCGGCCATGCGGCTGCTGAACGTGCGGAAGTGCTGCTCGGCGAGAATCGTGGTCGGCACCAGCACGGCCACCTGGTAGCCACTATCGACGGCCCGAAACGCGGCCCGCATGGCCACCTCGGTCTTGCCATAGCCCACGTCGCCGCACACCAGCCGATCCATCGGCCGGGCCCGTGCCATATCGGCACGGATGGCTGTCACGGCCGTGGCCTGGTCGGGGGTTTCCGTGTACGGGAACGCAGCTTCAAATTCCCGCTGCCATTCCGACTCTTCCACAAAGGGGATGCCCGGCAGCGAAGCCCGGGCGGCCTGCAACTCCAAGTAGTCGCTGGCGAGGTCCATCACGGCGTCTTCGGCCAGGCGTTTCTGCCGGGCCCAGGCCGCGCCGCCGATCTTGGACAGCGTGGGCCGGGCCTTGGTTCCGCCCACGTACTTCTGAACCAGTTCGATCTTGGACGAAGGGACGAAGATCTTCGTCCCCTCCCGAAACTCAAGCTGCAGATGCTCCTCGACCTGGTCGCCCTTCTCCAGCAGCTTCAAGCCGCGGTACCGCGCAATACCGTGGGCCACGTGGACCACCAGGTCGCCGGGTTTCAGCTCCAGAAAACTGTCGATCACCCGGCCCAACCGGCGCCGGGCCGTGCGGATGGTTTCCGTCCGCTGGAACAGCTCGCCGCCGCTGATCAACAAGGCGCTATTCAACTGGGCGCTGTTCAACTGGTTGCCGTGCGAAACCAGGCGAAAGCCTTGCCGGAGATTGCCCACCGGAAAATGCACGCGCTGCTCGGCTTCCAAGCGACTGCCGGCGAAAATCTCTCGCAGGCGATGGGCCTCGGCCTCCGTCTGGGCGACGACGTACACGGTCTGGTCGGCCGCGGCCGCGTCCAGCTCGGCCTTCAACCGCGCGATGTCGCCGCTGAACCGTTCGGCCGATTCCACGGGCAACCGGCAGCGCACCCCACCACTGCCAGAACCGATCCGCTCGGCCAGCACCGTGCCGTGCGAATACGTTTCCGCCAGCACACGCTCGAAGGCGTGATAGTCGGCGGGCCGATCGCTGCGGTCGAGGAACCGCTGCCCTTCGGCCTTCAGGTCGTTGGGCTCGACCAGCATCACCCAGGCATTTTCCGGCAAGTAGCGGAACAGCGAATCGCGGTCCTCGGGCGAAGGTTCGAGAATCGTCAACTCCACCGACGACAGCGTTTCGCGGCTGCGCTGCGAAGCCACCTCGAACCGGCGGATCGACTCGATTTCGTCGCCAAACCATTCCACGCGGACCGGGTCGAGCCAGTCGGGCGCGAACAGGTCCAGAATCCCGCCGCGGCGCGAAAACTCGCCGGGCAACTGCACGGCGGTTGAACCGTGAAAGCCCTGCTCCACCAGCCAGCGCACAAAGCTGTCCAGGTCGACGGTTTCGCCCACGCTCAACACCCGGCCATGCGAAGCCAGCCGCTGCCGCGAGGGCACCCCCTGCATCAATGCTTGAATGGTGGTTACGACACACCGCGGCGTTTCCGATCCAATCAGCCGTTTGAGCACCCGCAGCCGATCGCCGAAAATTTCGTCGCTGATGGACTGTTCGCCGCGCACGGTCTCCCAGGCGGGGAAGACCTCTGGCTCCACGGCCGAGAACAGCTGCAAATCGTCGCAGAAGGGGTTCAGGTCGTCGCCGTGGGGCCAAACCACCAACAGCGGGCCGGTATGGTGCGGTAACAGCGCCGCGGCAGCCAGCGCGCAGACCGACCCCCAGGCTCCTTCCAGCGTGGCCTCGCGGCCCGCCTTGAGGGCGGCAAGCAAGGCGTCGAAGCCGGGGAGCGCGGCAAGCCCGGTGGCCATCTCCCGAAGCGGAGCCGGGGCCGATGTCGTGGTGGTTCCCGCAGCCATGCTGACGAAATCTTAGGCGGTAGCCGCCGCGGGGAAAATCCCAGAAAAAAGGGGAAACGACCGCACCCAACCGCTGCGGAGGCGAAAGCATAGCCCCACGCAGCCAGCCAAGAACCTGCCGGGGGGCACGAACAGCGCGACCTAAAGCACGATTCGCACCTGCAACACGTTGAACCAATTCGTCTAGGGCAGACATTCACTCTCGCGAGCGTTTGCAATCCGGGTTGGACCAGCCACCCGGTCGATATGGTCTATCGATGCTGACGGCAAATCTGTGACACATCCGAGGCCGCTTCCACGAGTTTCGTTCCAAACCTTCCGCACTCATCTTTGTTGGCAGGCAAGGGTTCGTTCGCCAATGTCTTCGCATACTGATACAGCGCATCGGAGGCTTTCGGATTCAACTTTGCTCGCATTTCTGCGTATGCGATATGACCAATCATCATGATGACAGACATGGACTGCATCTGTCGAAAACTCAGTTCTTCCTTCGTTGTGGGAGGAGACTGCGAACCATAGCGCTGAGCGACCTCCAACATCAACGCACCAAAACGAATGTCTCCCGATCGCGCCGTTCGTTCTGCGCGCGCCCGTGTGGTCTGACAGGCAAGCTCCCAGAGGTCTTGGATATTGATTTCGTCCACGACCAATCCTCCGCCTACTGGCTACTGTCTTCCCTCGATCGTTTCGCGGGTTCGCTCACCACTTCCTCCAGCCGCTTTAGCAGCAGCGCGGCGGCTTCTTCCTGCCTGGCCTGCCGGCCGGTTGCCGTAAGCTGGTGCCGCCATACACGACCGTCGATGGACTCTTCCCCGCCCCGCCAGGCCACGGCGATAAAGATCACGCCATCGAAACCTTCAGGGGCGTCGGGCCCCAGGTGGCCGGTCACGGCCGCCGCATACGCGGCTTCTACCGTGCGGTTTAGCACCCCGGTCGCCATGCCCTGGGCAACCTGCTCGCTCACCGCGGTGTGTTGTTCCAGGTCGGCCCGGCTGACGCCGAGCCAATCCATCTTCGTCTGCTCGCGATAAACGACGGCCGAACCGCACAACCAGCGCGAGATGCCCGGCGTCTGCGCCAGTGCGGCCGCCGCCAGGCCCGCGGTGCAACTTTCGGCAAATACCACGCGAACTTGCCGCTCGTTAAGACATTGGGCGAGCGATCGGGCCGCTTGGGAAAGATTCATGGGCATGGGGCAAGTGGGGTTGGAGCCATCGGCGCGCAGAGGCCGCCAGGGCTCATTGGAGACAAGGTTCGTTTGAAACGCCGCCGATCTCGGGCGTACATTATGCCACGCCGGCAGGTGGTGCGCACCAGGGAGAGGGAGCGACCGCCGATTTGCCTGGTTGTTGGCCCCCAATTTCTTTGCTTGGAGTCCGCCGTCATGGCCGCCCGTCCCAACGCGCATCGTTACGAGAAACTAACCTGGCCGGAAATTCACCAGGCGGTCGCCGACGGCAAGGTGCCGATCGTTCCGGTGGGGGCGGTGGAACAGCACGGGCCGCACCTGCCGTTGGACGTGGACATGCTGCTTGCTTCCAGCGTGGCCTTGGCGGCGGGCGAACGGCGGCCCGACAAAATCCTGGTGCTGCCGGTGGTCGCATACGGTTATACCGGGCACGTGATGGATTTTCCCGGCACCATCAACATCCATTACCAGCACTTCATCGAGCAGGTTCTGGATATCTGCAAGAGCCTGGCCTACCACG
The DNA here is from genome assembly GCA_964511065.1 of uncultured Pirellulales bacterium. Classification (GTDB taxonomy): domain Bacteria; phylum Planctomycetota; class Planctomycetia; order Pirellulales; family S012-138; genus CALBRZ01. The sequence continues at coordinate 5,342 of CAZEEG010000192.1, forward strand.
GCTTCAAGCGAATCATGCTCCTTAATGGGCACGGCTCGAACATGCCCAACCTGGACCTGGTCGCCCGCCGCTGCAACCTGGAGACCGACGCCCAGTGCGCGTTTGCAGCCTGGTGGTCGCTGCTGACGGTCGATCCGGAGTTTCTGCCGCGGTGGCGCGAAAGCAAGTTTCCCGGCGGCTGCGCCCACGCGGGCGAATTGGAAACCAGCGTCTACATGTACCTGGCCCCGGACGACGTGCGGACCCAGCACATTCAGGACGGCACCATTTCCTTCAACGAGGAGAACTCACGCTACCGCTGGGTGGACTTGTTCGGGGCCGGGCCGGTGCAGGTCACGTCATGGACCAGCAGCTATTCCGAAAGCGGCATCCTGGGCCAGGCCACACTGGCCACGGCCGAGAAGGGCCGCATTGCCTTTGAGGAAGCCGTGATGCGGTTGTGCGAGTTCATCGACGAATGGACCGCCGTGCCGGTGCCTACCCGGAAAGAGAACCATACCGAGCCTCCGACGATCCCGATGCCGTGGAACCAGGGCAACTCATTGAAGCGGCGGTAACGAGGCAGTGTGTGCGCTGTTCCGCCCTTGGGAAGAGGGACAAAGGCGCAAAGGGACGGAGGCGCAAAGGGGCTGAGGCGCAAAGGATTCGCAGGCACGGATATCGCCGGGTGCAAGCCGAGCAGGGTACGATCCTCGGCCGTGCCCCCAAACGATACCTTTCTAAACGGCCCCGGCCGGTGGAACCGGCCCTAGCTCCTACGATCTTGCGAAAGTATCGCGGCCACGACCCAAGAACAGTCGACGCTTTGCTACCTTGGAATACGGGGCAGCGATGACAACTTGACATACAAAGGTACTGGCCTGATGTCGGACCCACAGGGGCGGGATGCGATCATACAGTTCGCCAACCATTGCCGAGCAGTAGCATCATCGGCCAAACAACGGCCAGTGACTGTCGCAAGGTTGGAGTTGGCTGATGGCAACACATTTCAGGGGACATCGAGTTTTGAGCGCGAAGGTCGCGTAGTGCATCCGGTTGTCGAGGAGGCGTACGACGAAGTCCCCCGATATGACCGATCCACATTTCATCTGAAATGCGCCGAAACCGATGCGATGTCGCAGGCGCTGTTCGCCTGGGAATCTGGAACTGGCCAGAAGATTACAACCCGGCAAGCTGCCAGGGAAGTCCTCAAGGGGGCGAAGATTCAAACAGCTAAAATAAGAAGTGAAGCTGATCAAGAGCACGGAGCCAATCAGCCGCCGTGCTCCTCGTGCAAATGGCCACTGGCCATTTTTGAGATCGAACACGTTGAAGGTTAGCCACGATAGCTATGAAATGCGACATGCTCAGCCCACACGTCAGGTCAGTCCTTACCAAGGCTGGCTGGTCACCCGAACGAAAGGTGCCCATCGATGAATGGTATGGTTACTTCAAGGCCCACGGGCTGATCTGTTCCGCGGAAGCTGCTGCCATTCTGGAAAATCTCGGGGGGGTGCGTATCTCACCTCCCCGCAATTCGGACCCGACGTTTTGCCCAGAAGAAATCGTTATCGATCCCATCTTTGCCGGTCGGGCAGACCTGGTTAAGGAGTGGCAGAGCGACCTGAAGGAACCGCTCTGTCCCCTTGGCAGCATCTGGAACGATCGGGCCGTGCTCGTGCTTTCAGGCGACGGCAAGTTCTACGGCATATCTGACTTGGGCGTGCATCACGTAGGCGACGACTTGGCAAGTGCCCTGGAAATGTTGATCAGCGCGAAGATTTTGCCCAAGCTAATCCATTCGGCCGAGGATTGTCCGTAACCGCACATCCGGCGGATTCAAACTGCGGGGCTACTGGATGCTAACTTCCAGCGGCGGAATGGCACGTTCAAATAACGAATCTTGACGGTTGCGATTGGTGCCGCGATGGTGGGCGGGCCATTGCGAGTCGCCAGCTACGCGCAGTGCGGTCACACCTGGTGCACAATCAGAGGACGGTTGCGCTCGCCGGACGCAAGCCGGGCGGGGTACGATCCTCGGCCGTGCCCCCAAACAATTAACCGTCTGATCGGCCCTGGCCGGTGGAACCGGCCCTACTGAATCGTCACTTCCAGCGCGTCGGCTACGCGGCGGAGTTTTTCCAAAAGCCGGTCGAACTCGTCGAAGTTGAGCGATTGCGCGCCGTCGGAGAGGGCTTTTTCCGGGGACGGATGCACCTCCAGCAGCAGGCCGTCGGCGCCGGCCGCGAGTGCCGCCAGGGCCATCGAAGGCACGTACTCGCGATGCCCCGTGCCGTGGCTGGGATCGGCCAGGATCGGCAGGTGCGAGTGCTTCTTCACCGGGG
>CAZEEG010000193.1:0-7528 GCA_964511065.1 uncultured Pirellulales bacterium
GCCGCTGAAAGCTGTACCCTGAGCCGCGGCCGTGGCCCCAACCGCAGGGCAAGGGGGTGCAATCACTGCCGGCAGCGTTTAATCTGGCCGGTGGTTCACACGGCTCGCCAGTCGGCCGCCGGGCCGGCATCACACCGGCTGCGTTCCAAGGCCCCCCTGGTAGCGGCGTGAACCATCGGCCGGTCGCTGCCCAGCGATGGCGATAGCGGCAAAGACCGGCCGGCTACAGCCTCACAGTTCTACATTCAATGAGAGGAGTACGGCTCATGGCCCAGGCACGTTGGGGAGTTATCCGCCGGATGGTCTGTTGGGCGGCGCTGGTTGGCGTCGGTGCCGCGGTTTCGCCTTGGCTGCTGGCCGGCGAGAAAGCCGCGGAGAAGGCCGGCAGCGGTAAGGTGTACGAGCTGCGAATTTACACCTGCCATCCCGGCAAGCTGGACGCCCTGAACAAGCGGTTCCGCGACCACACCATGCGGCTGTTCGAAAAGCATGGAATCAAGAACGTGATCTACCTCACGCCGGAAGACAAAGAAGACACGCTGGTGTACTTGATTGTCCACGAGAGCCGCGAGGCGGCCGACAAGAACTGGCAGGCGTTTCGCGACGATCCCGAGTGGAAGAAAGTCTACGAAGAAAGCCACCGCGATGGGCCGATTGTCGCCAAGGTGGAGCGCCAGTACCTCAAGGCCACCGACTACTCGCCGCAAAAGTAGCTTGCTTGGCACGTGCCATTGCAGGCTTTCCTGAACGCTCGCCGGCTTGGCAGTGAGGTCAGGTTGACCGGGGGCGTCACGGGCTTCGTGTTACCTGGCGAGATTCGGCCGCAGGTTGTCCATTCTTCGCAGCGCCGGCAGCAGCGCGACACGAAATGGTTACTCGCTGCACAAGGCTCGGGAGAGCCGTGGCACGAGCGAGCCGTCCTCGATCTTCAGGCAAGCAAACACGCGCGGCGGGTTGCTCTGGGCGCCCGCCGCGCGTGCGTTTCTTCACGTTCCAACTGACCGACAAGCGGAGATTACGGTTCTTGGTTGGCCGGCGTGATCTCCACCTTCAAACCATCAACCCAGGTCTTCAGTTCATTGGTGTAGTACAGGTAAGCCCTGCTGGCCGGGCCGGTGTAACTGCCGGGCACCGCCGCAATCAGGCTGAGAGAAAGTTCCTTCTTCTCATTTGGCTGGAGGCTGCGCCAGTACAGCACCACGTCGCGGCCGAGGACTTCGTATGCCGCAGCCTGCTCCGACTTCACCAGTTCCTTAAGCTGATCGTGACGCGGCTCCAGCCCGCCGGGCAGGCCGATAATCGCCACGGTCATTGGCGTCGACTGGTCGGCCTTGTTGGTGACGGTAACCGCGGCCTCGGTGATTTCGCCTTCACCCAGGCGATCCTTGGTGAGTGCCACGTCGAGGTTCACCTGGCAATCCTCGCTGCTACTGGGGGTCACGCTGTGATAGTTGATCGTGACAACATACGGCATCTCCGCGCCGTCTGTCATTTTCAACTCGATCGTATGTTTGCCGGGCGTCAGCAGGTGGCTGAGGTTGGGCAGTTCGATCACCCCCTGCGTTTCCTTGGTGAAGACGACCGGTTCACCTACTGCCTGGCCGTCCAGCAGAAGTTGCACGTTGCCGCCGGCCTTGGGAGTACTGCGGGCTTTGTCGTACTCGACAATCGCCTTCAGCGCCAGCACCGTGGATTGGGTTGAGCCGTAGCGGCCGCCCTTGCACTGCTCGGCCAGCCACTTGATCGATTTTTCGACGTTGGCCGTATAGGCCTTGTCGCGGAGCCAGGCCAGCGTGGCCAGGGCGGTGGTTTCGATCTGAAGCGAAATACCTCCGCTGCCCACAATCGACTGTTGGCCTTCAACCGAGCCATCCGGTTGCTGCTCTTTCGCCAGGCGGTCCATCAGGGCCTTGGCTGCCTCACTCTCGCCGGCCAGCCACTGCACGTTGGCTGCCAGGGCCACCACGTACAGGTTGCTGCTCTTGCCGGCAGCCTCGTTCAGCGAAGCGATTTCTTCGCTCAAGGTGGGGTTGGTTTCGCCGGCCTCAAGCAGTGCCCAGGTGATGTAGGCGTTGGAGAGGTCGGCATCAGCCAGCCAGGTGTGCAGCGCCCGCCGTTCCCGCTTGAAGCCGCCCTGACCGTCGCGACGGTTGAGCAGCCAGGTCCGCGTCCGGTCGATCATCTTCTGATCGACCGAGTAAACCTTGGCCATGTCGGAGAACTCCAGCAGGCCATACGCGGTGAGGGCTTCGTGGCCGGGATCCTGCCCGAACCATTCGTAACCATGCTGCTTGCACTCAAACCCGGTCAACCGCTCGTAGCCCTTGGCCAGCATCTCGTTGCTGCGCTCGATGAGCGCAGGATCAACACCCGTGTGGGTTTGGAAGTACTGCTGGGCCATGACCAGCGGATAGGTGGCAGAACTGGTCTGCTCGAAACAACCGTAAGGTTCACGGATCAGCCCCTGAAGCGCGCTGGTCATGCTGGCCAGCGGAGTTGCCATCACACGAGCCTGGGTTTCCATGCTATGGGGGATCAAGCTCTCCGCCACGGTCAGTTCGTGCCGCACGGTGCTGCCAGGCTGCAGCATCCCGCCGAAGGCGACTTCGATCGGGAAGCCCAACGGCTTCACGTTCAGCGGCCGGGTGACCTTGTCGGCAAAGCTGCCGGCTCGGCCCTCGAACGTGAACTGCGTGGGACCGGTGAACTGGCCGACGTCGATCGTGAACAGCTTCCGCAGCCGCTCGCCGGGCTGCATGGTGAACGTGGGATACCCGCCCGCTTGGCCGTTGGCCGCGGTGACCTTGATCTTGGCTTCCACCTGCTGATCGCTGGCGTTCACGATACCAATGGGCAGTTGCACCACGTCGCCCGAGGTCACTTCCAGCGGCGGCTTTGGCTCGATGTAGAACGGCTCCACCACTTCGATGGACTTGGCTGCTTCGCCCAGCGCGCCCTCGGAGGTGAACGCATCGGCCATGACGCGGAAGCTGGTGACGGAGTCGGGCAGGCCAAACTCGATGATGGCCTCGCCGCTATCCTTATCGGTGCGGATGCCCGCGTTCCAGAACACGGTTTCCGTGAAATCGACGCGATCGCCGGGCGTGCGATTGGGACGCACCTCGTGGGCGTACATCCGCACCACCGACCATTGCCCGTTGCCCACCAGTTCGTCGCCCGCGATAAGTCGCCGGCCGGCTCGCTTGGCGTCGCCGGCTTCCAGGGCATCGCGGAGGGCCTGCCCTTGTTGCTGGAGAGCCGGCGGGCCGGGCTCCCTGGCCGCGGCCGGGGAAGGCGCGCCATTTGCGTCGAGACGAGCGTTCGGTCGCTGCGGTTCGGGGCGAGCCAGTGGTTGCGGTTTCTCTTGCACTCCGCCGGGCTCATCGGCGCCGGGGCGCGGGGCCCCTTCGACGTCGTCGCCTGGCGCCGCCTGGGCAGCAGATGCAACATTAGCGTCGACAGGAACCGCCCTCGGAGCAGGTGGCACGGGCACGGCGCCCCGCCGCAACGCAAGAACGTTGGCACTAGCGTGCGCTTTCAGTTCCCGATTCGCAGCCATCGCCAGTCCCAGGACACGGCGGGCATCGTCGCCATGCTCCCTGAGAAACGTGTCGGTCTGGATAAAGGCAAACCGCCGCCAGCCTTGCGTACCCAGCAGCAGGTCCACCGCCAGCGGTGCTTCTTCATTCTGCGGGTCCAGGTATACGTGGGCATCGGCCAGTTCGCGGACCTCGCCTTCCAGCAGCACCATCACGGGCAGCCGCGGCGCCTGGTCGCGCTTTTCGATCATTTCCAGCACGCTTTCGTCGGTAGCCGTAACGCCCACCACGGCACTTACCGGTTTGCCGTCGCCGTCGGTGGTCTTGATCGTCAAACGCACCTTGCCGCCGGGCGTGTACTGCTCGCGATCGGGAACAATCTCAATCGCCACTTCCTTCTCCGGGCGGCGGTAGACCAAACGCTCGGCAACCGGCAGACCCTGCTCGTCCCAAAGCGTGGCGATGAGCACACCGGCCACGTCGGCGGGCGGGGTCAACTCCACCTGCACGGCCTTACCCGCCTCCAATTGCTTGTCGGCGGCCGCCTTCTCCACTTCGCGCTGCCGCAGCGTGAGCCGGTACTTGCCGCTGCTGCTGGCAGCAAGGTCAAGCTGGATCGGCTCGCCGGGCTGATAAACTTCCTGCTTGGACGAAATGACCGCGCCGCGGTCTGCGACTTCTGGCAGCGGATAGGTCGTGCGAATGCCCGAGGGTTCCGTGATCTTGAGGGTGTAGGTTTCGCCAACCTGAGGGGTGAAGGTGAAACGGCCGCGGCCCTCATGCTCGCTGCGGAACTGGGCGACCTCGTTCCCTTTTGAATCGACGACCACACCTGCCAGGTCGGCAGGCTTCTTGGCCGGAGTTTTGGCTTCCAGGTACACCCGGCCTGGCAATCCTGCCACCAAGGCGCCGCCCTCGGGATACATTTGCAGATCGACGGTTTGCAGCAGGATCGGGATGGTCTTGCTGGCCGTTTCGACGGCGCCGCCGTCGTCGATCACCAGGGCCAACGTGCCTTCGCCGCGGGCGATGTGCTCAGGTAGAGGAAAGCGGACCTCGCAATTGCCCTGGCCATCGACCTGGGCGTTGCCGCGATAAACTTCCTCGCCATCAACACGGGCAATGACCGTCACCGGGGCGCCGGCCGGAATGCCGCCTTCGGCCCGCTCCGTATGCAGCGTGGCAGCGACTTCGTCGCCCGGCCCGTAACCGTCGCGGACGAATACAATCTGGCTCTTGAGTCGCGGTGCGCGATACGCGCGGATATCGAACTTGCGCTCGGCCGGCGGATACCCCATCCAAGGCTGGATCACCTTGACCTTGTATTCGCCGCCTGCCTGGCTCTCAGGCACGACCCAGGAAAACCCCAGGACGCTGTCCTGGTATTGGGTGACTCCGCGAGCCACGGTATCCCCCTTAGGGCCGATGATCTCAAAATTGGCCTGATACTGCTGGTCGGAAGGCTTGCGGGTAATCGCCTGCAGGACCACGCCGCGGACATACATGGTTTCGCCGGGCCGGTAGATCGGTTTGTCGGTCGAAAGGTAGGTCAGGTAGCGGTTCTCGCCGCCCAAGGTGGCCGAATCCACCACGGCGATTTTCTTGCTGGGATCGACCGGCGGAGCCGCGTCGGGCTCCGGTGGCGTAAAAGCCAGCGCCGTTACGCCGCACACCAACCCTAGCGCACCGCAGGCAAACAGTGCCTGAGCGATCCGCCGCTGATTGAATCGCCACGCCATGGTCGAAGCTCCTTATGCGTGTGGGGGATGTCGCACCCGAGAACGTGCGAGAGCGAGCGCCGTAAATCACAAATGGAAAAGATGTTATGGCAATGCAAGCATGCCGCGTCTGTGCCAGCGAAACCTTAGACGCAGCACGCCTGGCGCAAGTTCCCCGCGATTTCTGATCGCGGTAAACATGTGCAACGCAATGACCTGCAACGCAACAGAAATGCAGCAGACACTATCCGGCGATCAGACCTTCACCGGCTATACTGCCGGACGATTACCGCACGTTCCGCGGACGGCGGCCAAGCGCGTCGTCGCCGGACACGCTTTGCCCTGCGCGGCTAATCGGTGACGCCGTGACAGCTCCCGTTGCGAGTATCCAATGAACGCTCATCCCATGCCTGCCGGCAGCATTTCCAGCCGTTTGGTGCCAGGCCCCTTGGCCGCCCTGGCTTGGCTGGGGCTGTTGACCGCCGGTTGCGACCCATCGGCTGATCCCCCCTCGGCCGCACATGCTTCGCCGCCATCTGCTGATACAAAGTCTGCTGATACAAAGTCTGCTGATACAAAGTCTGCTGATACAAAGTCTGCTGATACAAAGTCTGCCGGCGGAACGTCTGCCGATCAACAGCCGGCCGATACCACCTCAACAGGCGCCAAGGGAACCCACTCAATTCAGATCGCCACGCCGCGCAGCATGACCTTGGTTACCTCCTGGCCGGGCGCTTCGGTCGAAGAGGTGGCAGTCGCCGTGACCGCTCCCTTGGAAGAGTCGCTCCTTGGAATGGCCGGCGTGGCAACCGTGGCATCCATTAGCCGCTTTCAGCAAAGCCAGATCATGCTGACGTTGACGCCGCAAGCAAACCCCAACGACGTGCGGCAAGCGATTGCGGCCAGGCTACGCCAGGCCACCAACCGCCTGCCCAGCGAGGCCGCGCCGCCGCGCCTCACCAACATTCCGTTCGATGCGATCCCAGGCATCTGGCTGGTCCTGACGGCGGCCGATCCAACGAGCGAGCCCGTGGTGCGTGCCGCGCAGCAGGTGCGGCAGCAGTTGGAGCGCGTACCGCATGTTGCCGCCATTCGCGTGTTGGACGCGGTCCGCCGCGAAGTGCGCGTGGCATGCGACCCGGCCAAGCTCGCCGCGCACGGTTTAACACTCTCAAGCTGCGTGGAGGGTGCCAAGGCGGCAGCCCAAGCTTCCAGCCCAGAAGAAATGGCCAATGCGATCATTACCGCTTCGGCCGGACAGGTCGTACGACTTGGCGACGTGGCGACCATTCGTCAGCAGGCTGAGCCTGCCCAGTCGCTGGCCTGGCTCGATGGTCGACCGGTGGTGGCCCTGGGCGTGTTGGTCGATGGCGAGAATCCGCGCGGCGTACGCCGGGCTATTGAACAGCAGTTGGAGCCGATGCGGCACTTGCTGCCAGAAGGTGCATCGCTCGACTTCTACGATCCACCCCCGAATGCGAATACGCCGGCCATCCTCGCCCAGTGGTGGCTGCCTGCAGAGGTTGAAGCGGAACACCGGGAGCGGCTTGTCGCGCAGATTACCCAAGTGGCATCCGACGAGGGTATCGCCGAGCCAGTCCTCGCGTGGTGGCAACAGGATGAAGGGGCAGTACGGCTCTTGGCCTGGCCGCGCCAGGATGCCAAGAAGTTGGTCGCAGCCTGGCGATCGACGCGCCCGACAGGTGCCGCCTTCGTGGCGACCTCGGCAACGCCGGACTTCGCTCCGTGGCGGCCACGCTACCCGGTGCAGCTTGTGCTGCTAGGGCCGGAGCGCGAGGTGTTGGAGCGCTGGGCCGCACAGGTCGTCGAACGGTTGCAGCAGATAGCGATTGACGCCCACTCGCTCGGAGGCGCCCCGCTGCACGAGGTAACCCATCTTCAATTCGACCGCTCGCGCATGAATGAACTGTCGGTGCAACCGGCCGCGCTGTCCCAAGTACTCCAGGCAGCGTCGGCTGGTATCGTCGTCACGCCCGAAGATGCCAACGACCGTAATCATCCATTTTCCAAGGTGCGCGTGGTGCTCGATGTCGACCAAACGCAACTGGCCAATGTGCCCGTTCCCGCGGCTGGCAAGTGGGTGCCGCTGAGCGCGGTCGCTCGGATCACGCGCGTGGCCCAGCCTATGGCGGTGTATCGCCTGGGCGGCCGGCGAGCCATCGTCATCGTGGGCAATCAGCCGGATGCATCGGACACCGAGCGCGCGGCGGCAATTACCAAGGCGAAAGACGCGGCCGAGAACATCAAGCG
>CAZEEG010000194.1:0-7425 GCA_964511065.1 uncultured Pirellulales bacterium
CGGGTTCCGGCCTGTTTGGCGACTGGGTGCAGGAAGTGGACTGGAGCGTAGGGCAGGTGCTCGACACGCTGCGCGAGCTGAAGCTGGCCGAGAACACGCTGGTGATCTTCACTTCCGATAATGGCGGCGCGATCCGCCAGGGTTCGAACAACGGCCCCTTGCGCGGCGGCAAGGGCGACACCTTTGAAGGCGGCATCCGCGTGCCCACCATCGCCTGGTGGCCCGGCGTGGTGCCGGCAGGCACCTCGGCCGACCAGATCACCACCACCATGGACGTGCTGCCGACACTGGTGCATCTGGCCGGAGGATTGCTGCCGCCACGCCTCCGAATCGACGGCGTGAATGTATGGCCGGTGCTGGCCGGCGCGGCGGATAAAGCGCCGCCGCGGACCCTGTTCTATTACTTCCGAGGGCTGGACCTGCGGGCCGTTCGCTCCGGCCCCTGGAAGCTCGACCTGCGCACCGGCGAACTGTACCACCTGGAAGACGACCTGGGCGAAACGACCAACGTGGCCGCCGCGCACCCGGATATCGTTGAGAAGCTGAAAGCCCTGGCCGCGCAGATGGAAAGCGACCTGGGCACCACCGGCACTGGCCCGGGCTGCCGCAAGCCGGGCCGCGTGGACCGCCCGCTACCGCTGATCGACCACGACGGCACCATCCGCCCGGGCTTTGAGCCGAAGTAACCCGGTTGCCGCTAGGCGAGCCCCCAGTCTATCGGTCTGAAACACGGCTCGGGAGAGCCGTGGCACGCGGAGATTGCCGCTCTTACTTGCCGTTGTCTGTCCGCAGGTGCCGCGCCAGGTATTCCACCGGGTGTTCCGCCTGGCGGCCGGTGCCCTCCCAGATCTGGTGCCGGCACGAAAAACCGGGGGCCACAATCGCCGCATCAGGAGCGTCCTTCACGGCGGGGAACAGCACCCGATTGCCGATCTTCATGCTGATGTCGTAATGCTCGTAGCCAAACGAGCCGGCCATGCCGCAGCAACCGGAGTCCAGCAGCCGCACGCTGCCCGACACTTGCTTACAGGCCGCCACGCTGTCGGCCGCGCCAACCAGCGCCTTCTGATGGCAGTGACCGTGCAACAACACGGGCTGTGCATCGGGCGATAGCGGCAGTTCAATCCCTTGTCGGGCAAGCAGGCTGTCGATCAACACCACCTGCTGTGCCACGCGCTTGGCCTCTTCGCCGGGCACCAGGTCGAGGTAGTCGTCGGCCAGCGTCAGCAGGCAGCTTGGCTCGGTGCCCACGATCGAATAGCCTTCGCGAATGAATGGGCGCAGCGTAGCCAGGTTCTGCCGGGCAAGCTGCTTGGCTTCGTTCACGAGTCCCTTGGAGATGTGCGCGCGGCCGCAGCATTCCAACCCGGCCACGATGACTTCGTACCCTGCCGCCTCCAGCACCTGCACGGCGGAGCGATTCACGTTGGGTTCGCAATAGCTGGTCAGGCAGTCGTCCAGCAGCACGACCTTTCCGCGCGGGGCCGGCAAGGCATGCGGCGAGCGCTGCGCCTGGTGCCGCGCGAACCATTTGCGGAAATGCCGGCGATAAAACCAGGGCAGCTTGCGGCGGCGGTCGACGCCAAACAGCTTCTCCTGAAGCAGCGGCACGCCCGGCAAACGCCCCAGCCAGTTGGAAAGCGGGGCCAGGCGCGAACCCCAGCGGTTGAGCTTCGCCACGTGGGCCATCATCCGGGCGCCGCGGGGAATGCCGTGCTCCTGGTAATAGTGATGCAGGAACTCGACCTTCATCCGCGCCACATCTACATTGGATGGACACTCCGCCTTGCAACCCTTGCATTGCAGGCACAAGTCGAAGGTTTGATGCAGTTTCTCGCCGGTTAGTTCCTCCGGCGGCAAGTCCCCGGAGAGCACCATCCGCAGTGCGTTGGCTCGGCCGCGGGTGCTGTGTTCCTCGTCGCCGGTCACCATGAAACTGGGGCACATCGTGCCGGTCTGTGTCTTGCGGCACACGCCCGAACCGTTACACAGTTCGACGGCCCGGGCAAATCCGCCCTGGTTGCTGAAGTCCAGCGCGGTAACCACCGGCAACGTGCGGTAATCGGCACCGTAACGCAGGTTTTCGATCGGGCTGGGGCCATCGACCACCTTGCCGGGGTTCATCAGGTTCTTGGGGTCGAAGGCGGCCTTCACCTGCTTGAACGCCTGGTACAGCCGCGGCCCAAACAGTTTTTCGTTGAGGAAACTGCGGGCCAGCCCATCGCCGTGCTCACCACTCATGGCGCCGCCGTACTCCAGCACCAGGTCGCAGACTTCGTGCGAGATCCGCTGAAGCATCAGCAGGTCGTCGCGGCAGGCGGCATCGACCAGCGGCCTGATATGCAGGCATCCCACCGAGGCGTGGCCGTAAAAGGCGCCATCGGTGCCGTTGCGATGGAGAATTTCGCGGAACCTGCGCACAAACTGCGGCAGCACGCACGGGTTGACGGCCGTATCTTCCACAAAGGCCACCGGCTTGCGCAAGCCGGGCACGGCCATCAGCAGCGGCAGCGCGGCCTTGCGGCAGGCCCAGATGTGGTCGCGGAGTTTCGGTTCTGTGACCGGCAGCGCGTGGTACAAGCCCGCCTGGCCTTGAAGCCGGTCCAGCAGTTCATCGCAACGGGCTTGAACCTGCTCGCGGGTATCGCCGCTGAACTCGACGATGATCAGGCTTTCGGGCTCGCCCACCACGAAGTCGAGATAGTTGCGGTATTCGAGGCTCCGCCGGGCCATGTCGATGATCATCTTGTCGATGAACTCGGCGGCCGACGGCTTGCACGCCAGCGTGGCTTCCAGGGCCGCGCAGGCTTCATCCAGCGAATGGAAATGCAGCGCGACGATGGCCCGCTCGCGCGGCAGCGGCACCAGGTGCACCGTGGCTTCGGTAACGGTGGCGAGCGTGCCTTCGGCTCCGACCAGCAGCCGCGCCAGGTTGAAGTCGGCACCGGCGAACCGCTGGGCTTCCCGCTCGCGCACCAGGGCCACGTTCACGGGCGGCGGGTACCACGACCGCGTTTCGCGCACAAACTCGTCCAGGTTGTAACCGCTGACGCGGCGCAAAATGCGCGGAAAGCGGGCCAGAATCTCGTCGCGATGCTCGGCCACGATTCGCGGCACCTCGCGGTGAACCTGGGCCAGCAGCCCTTCACCTTGCTGCCGGGCGGCCAGTTCCTCGGGCGTAAGGAAGCCAAAGTTGGCCATGCTGCCATCGGCCAGTACGGCGCTCACTTCGATCACGTGATCGACCATCTTGCCGTTGTGGATGCTGCGGGCACCGGCCGAATTGTTGCCCAGCATGCCGCCGATGTTGGCCCGACTGCTGGTGGCCACGTCGGGGCCGAACTGTAATTGGTAAACGGCGGCGGCCGCGTTGAGTTGATCGAGCACCACGCCTGGCTGCACGCGGGCGATGGCCTGCTGAGGGTCCAGGTCGAGAATCTGGTTCAAATACTTGCTGAAGTCGATCACCAGCCCCGGCCCGATCGACTGGCCGGAAAGACTGGTCCCGCTACCCCGGGGGACGATCGGAACCCCATGCTGGGCGGCCCAAGCGACCGCGGCCTGCACGTCTTCGACCGTCTTGGGCACGACCACCGCCTGCGGCTGAATCATGTACAAGCTGGCATCGGTGCTATAGAGCGCGCGGTGGTACTCATCCGTGTACACCTCGCCGGAAACGGCGTCGGCCAGCAACCGCAAGTACCGCTCAGGGATGGCTGGATGGGGGAGATTCATGGTTGTATCGGTTATGAAAACGCGCCAGCGCCAGAATCGAGGCTCCGCACGCCGAATCGTCTTGAAGGTACCAGCGGCCAGTTTACATTGTGCAGTTGATGCCCCGCCGCGAGCCCGTGCTGGGTGGCTGTCCCACAGCGGCATGGCTGCGGATATTCCCCAGGGGAATTGGCCGCAGGTGCTTACCGCTGCCGGGTGGATCACCGGCCGCTGGCGCACCGCCGCTGGGCATGACAGCGGGGCATCATGGGTACGAGTTCTTTGGGAGGGATCGCTGCTTCAGGCTCCACACGCGAGAGGGGGGGGCATTGCGGCGCGGGTGCTGGCACAACCAGGCAGCCGGAAGCGGCTCCCTCGCACCGGTTCGTATTCCACTGGGCAGTTGTGGTTCACAGGGCAGTCATCGTCGAGTGGTTGCCTACAGTTCGTTGTTCTGGCCGCCGGTCAGGCTGGCGCGCGGGAGGCCGCCTGGGGGACCAAACGCCGGGCACAAGGCACGTTTGCAGTTGAAGTCGAGTTTGTCGCCATGTCACGTACGCACAGGCCGGCCCCGGAAGAAGTGGAACACCTGCTCCGCAACGCGGAACTCCGCGATGCGCTGGAGCCGTATCTCGACGAGTCTATCAGTCGCATCAATACGGCGGTACTGACCACTCCGGAGGAAAACGCATATCTGGAGTCGCTGCTGGCCTGGGAGCAAACACCTTCCGTCCCCATCGGCCAGTGGTTTGATCCCCCGCTCCAGTTGCCTTCGGCCGTTACGCTCGACGACTACGAACTGCACTTTCTGCTGTGGGACGCCATCTATCAATTGTATGGCCAGCGGATCGTCTTGGACTTCACCGATCACCTGACCGACCGCGAACTGTACCGGATCGTGGCTGAAGACATCCTGCCAAGCTGCGAAAAGAAGCTCGACCTGCCCGGCAATTACCTGCACTGGGATTGCGCCAACGTGAGCGGCAATCCGCATCTCTGGCTGCGATATTACGCTACGGAGGAAGAACGGCAAGCCTGGGCGGAAGCCACCGAGCAGACGCCGCCGCCCGCCGAAACCCCGCCGTATATTCGACGGATGCCGCGCCCCACCGTGTAGGCGAAATGCCGGGCTGATAGGGCCGGTTCCGGCCAATCCCGATGGATGCGCTGGCGCGCACGGCGCATTGAGCCGTGGCACGTAGCTTACCGCGGCACGCCGTAACGCGCGGCCCCCAAAGCATGGCATAACATGGCTGTCGATGTGCTGGTAATGCCGCTCGCCCGATACATCTCGGGCAACTACGTGACGCCCTTCATGGAGCAGGCCTGGGCAGATCGGGGCGTGTATCGCATCGCTAGTCCAGGAGGTTTGGACGAGATTCCGCCGGGTGTGCCCTTGGGCGGTCTCGAGGCCGAAGCTCGATGCGCGACCATCGCCGCGGAACTGGTCCAGCACCTGCAACAGCGGCCGGAGTTCGCCGGCATCCCCTGGGACGAACTGGCGGGCGAAGCGGTGCTCTTTCAGCGTATCGGGCACGAGCCGCTGTTTGATCTGCGCTGGGAAGCGGCCATCCGGGCCGAAGCGCCGCCCTCGTGGCTGCGGAGGCTGGCACGGCGGTTGTTGCGGCGGCGGGTTGCTGCCGCGGAAAGCCCGCTGGCATCGGCCTCGATATTTTTGCCGGCCGTATTCGATCAGCCGTTTGAGCTGGAATCGCCCCAGGACATGGGCGTGTACGACTGCGGTTCGCTGCCGCGCCTGATCGAGGAGCTAACGGCACTGGCATTGGTGGTGGAAGAAGGAACACCCTCGGGTGAAGCCCTGGCAACGCTTTTCGCCGCCGCGAACGTGGCCAGCGAGGCGCCCCTGCCGTTGATCTTGGACCTTTGATGGGGCCAGGATCGGTTAGACCGCGGAAGGCCAGCCAGCGCGAACGCAGCCGCAAACCGTATCATCAGCTTCAATGGGGGCCGCCGTTAGACTGCAAAGGCCGAAGCCATGAAGGCAGGACTGATCTCGTCGTCCAAAGTACTTCAAAGGACCCATCAGCCGATTTCGTGATCGTTGCGCGGCAAATTACAGCCAGTGGGGCATATTGACGGCGGGCGTTGGATCGACACAATTGCAGCAGACGGACCGGGCCACCCGATGCATACAACGCGCGCCGTGGTCCATTGCATGTGGTCTCACTTGGATGTGGCCCCCCATGTGGCACCTACCTGGTGTGGCCTTAGGTCCGGCGCTCGCGACCGGCGGCTTCTCATAGTGGGCCGTCTGCCGCCGCCACGAGCATCGGTCGGTCTTCCTTCCCGCTACCGCTTCCTGCCCCCCATTTTGCAACCATGACCTGCCCTGGCAGCCCGGCTTCTGTCGCAGATTCCCGAGCCATTCGGGTCTGCTGCGCGAAGGCTCAATCCGGGGGGGACGGCAGGGATTTTCTGATTGGGAGGGCCAGCGCGGCGCCAGTCGCCGCGTCACGTGCACCGCATCTGCGGCGCGATCTCGCCGGCCGTTGGAAGCAGGCGCCGCGGCGGGAACCTGTTCGGCGAGCCCTTGTCATGTTGAACCCATTTGACTCGAAGCCAGCACGAGTGCATGCCCAACGGGGCATCGGCAGGAGGAGTGGATGAGCCGTTTCGTGCGGATGTTCCATACGTCGATCGGCTGTAAGCAGATTATGGCCGTCACCGGCGTAGCCCTGGTGCTGTTTGTGATCGCGCACCTGGCCGGCAACCTGCTGATTTATGCAGGACAAGATGCCATTAATCAATATGCCCAGAACCTCCAAGAGTTAGGGGGGCTGCTGTGGCTGGCTCGGCTCGGCCTGCTGGCGGCGTTTGTGCTGCACATCGTGGCCGGCCTTCGGCTGAGCAAGCTGAACCACCAGGCCCGCGATGTTCGCTACCACTACAACGGCTTTGCCCAGACCGAACCGTTGCGCAAGGCTCGCGTGACCGCGGCCATGTACATGCTGCAATCCGGGCTGGTGATCCTGGCGTTCGTGGTGTACCACCTGCTGCACTTCACCTTCGGTTATATCGGGCGCGAAGGATTCGAGCTGATGCAGACCATGCCAGACGGCACCGAGCGTCACGATGTTTACAACATGGTGATTACCGGTTTTCAGCATCCGGCCGTGGCGATCAGTTACGTGGTGGCGATGCTGGTTCTGGGTGCGCACCTGGCACACGGCTTTGGCAGCATGTTCCAGACCTTTGGCGCCCATAATCCGGTGGTGGTCAGCCTGGTATGGGCGGCAGCGCCGATCGTGGTGGGTTTTATCGTGATCGGCAATTGTGCGATACCGCTATCAATTCTGTTGGGCCTCTACGGGGGGAGCGGGAGCTAACAACATGATTCTGGACGGCAAGGTTCCTCCTGGTCCGCTGGAAAGCAAGTGGACCGAGTATCGCCGCAACATGAAGCTGGTCTCCCCCGCCAACAAGCGGAAGTACCGGATCATCGTGGTCGGCTCGGGCTTGGCTGGCGCCTCGGCGGCCGCCACGTTGGGGCAACTGGGCTACGGCGTGGACTGTTTCTGCTTCCAGGACAGCCCGCGGCGCGCGCACAGTATCGCTGCCCAGGGCGGCATCAACGCGGCCAAGAACTACCAGAACGACGGCGACAGCGTTTACCGACTGTTTTACGACACCGTCAAGGGTGGTGACTTCCGGGCGCGCGAAGGCAACGTGTACCGCCTGGCCGAGATCAGC
>CAZEEG010000195.1:0-7405 GCA_964511065.1 uncultured Pirellulales bacterium
GACCGCCCGGGCGATCATGCAATCGCCCGGGCGGTGGCTGAACTCAGATGGTTGGGTTGGCGGGACCGAATCTTTGCCGCAGGGCAGTAGCGCCTCGGTCTTAGCGGCCGCCGCCGTGACGGCGATCGTCCGCGAAGTCCAGGAACCACCAGCCGTCATCCCATTCCAACGTCACTTTCCGCCAGCCCAGTGGCACTTGCGGATAGGGATAGAACGGACCAATGTACGGCCAAGCGGTCGGCGAGTACTGCTTGGGATACGTCAGTGCCGCGTAGTTGGGGTATGCGGCGTACGAGGGCCACGAATAGGCCGGCATGTAGGGCTGATCGTACATCGCCGGGGCCGGAGCACCAGCTACCGGCGCGTACTCAGGCACTGGACCACCGGGGACCGCACCGCCGGGCATGGCAGCGCCAGGGACCGGAGCGCCGGGCGCGGGGCCGGCCGGCAGCGGCATCGGGGTACCTGACTGGTGCAAAGCGGGCTGGGTCGCGTGACGCACCGGTTGCAGCGGTTGCGGGGCGGCGGCCATCCGCGGGGCGCCTTGGTTCCAGCCATGTTGGCCTTGCACCGAGCGGTTGGGATATGCCCGCTGCGGATGCGGCGTGGGTTGGCCGCGGTGGGCCACCGGTTGAACCGGCGGCACGTTTTCCTGAATCTGCAGACGGTTGATGACTCGTTCCACCTGGGGAGTGCGACCCGCAATGGCCAAGGCCTCGTCCATCTGCCTTTGATCGCGGACCCAGCCTTCCAGCCGGGCGGTGCCCTCGCGATATTTCACCGTGATCTCATAGCCTGAGAGAGTCTGGTTCGTCTTCAGGTTGGTGGCGATCTGGTCGGCCACCTGTTGATCGTTACCGCTTTGAGCAGAGGCGGGCGACGGGATGGTCGCCGCGACAATCGCCGCTGCCAAAAGGAATCTGCGCATGGTTCCCTCCTAGAACTGAATCCAGCCGACGTCTCGCGGTGATTTCGCGATCTGCGGGCGACTGCCTTGGCCAATCCGCGGGCGGCCCAAGGACGTTTCCGGCGATGCTGTGGACACGCTACGGCGGGGCACCCGGCGGTGCGTTGGCAATGCGGCCGGGGGCGTTCATCGCGCCCACGACTGGCTTGCCTCCCGCGGCCTACAAGCGGCGACCGAGGACGTACAGGAGGGAATGCATGGAAGGATCGCTTCGGCGCGCTTCGCACGTTTCCCCCCTGGCGCAACGGCTGCCGAATATCTGCCTGACTACCTATTCGGTTCCCAGTTGTGCCGAAGGAAAGACATTTTTGGATTTTGACGCTCCCGTCGGGTTCGAAACGGTGCTAGCAACGGCCAAACTCCCGCGATTCGCTGAAATGCCGTTGAAAGGGGGCAACTGGCAAGACTTTTTGGGCGCAACAAATGAGGGTGAAGATGCCCGGCAGTCAGCGACGGCCATTTTGCGGCACGCACCTGGGCGGCCACGCCCGACGCGGTGCGTGCCGCGCGGTCAGCGTACGGTCCATCACCGAATGCGAGAAGCAACGCTGCTGCCATCCTGCCAGCAGCAACTGGCTGCGGCGTGGCCGCTTGCGAAGGCGCACGGCTCGCCATATAAAACGGTCAAATTGCGTTCGATTGGCCACCCAGGCGGAGTGTGCGACGGCAGCCGGCGGCTACAGCCTTGGCCGTCTTATCCTCGCCTTAGCGGCCTACTGGGCAGGCCAGGTTCGCATCCGCACCGGCCAGATGCGTTCAAGAACGCTGCCCGCCGCCAGATTTTCGTTCGAGTACCCCCTTGCGGAGTGTGTCGCCGCCATGACGGATTCCAGAGTCGTCAAGAAGGATAGTATTGCCAAGCTGCTCGATTCGGCCCTGGAAGCCGGCGGCGGTCTGTTGCGGCTTACGCCCACTTGGGTGCCGCGGAGCTTCTTGCATCCCGGCAAGCGGATCAAGCTGGCGCCGGGCGACTACTACGCGTATGGTGCCGAACGTGGCGGCATCGACGAACGCTGGTTTGCCAGCACCACCGAGGCCGCGAACGAAGGCCGGGTGTGGCACGAAGGCTTGAGCTTCTGCACGTTCGGCGGACAGCACTTCCTGCTGCGCGATGCCGTGGAAGAGGCCGGCAACCGCCTGATCGGGGAAACCATCTTCGGCAAGTACGGCCGCTGGCCCGTTTACTCCAAATTCTTCGACAACATGGGGCCGATCCCCCACCACATGCACCAGGGCTTCGAGCACGCCAAGCTCACCAATCAGGAGGGCAAGCCTGAGAGCTACTACTTCCCGCCCCAGTACAACAACTGCGACAACAACTTCCCCTACACCTTTATGGGGCTGGAACCCGGCACAACCAAGGACCAGGTGCGCCAGTGCCTGGAGAACTGGAACCAGGGCGACAACGGCATTTTGCACCTTTCCAAGGCATACAAGCTTAAGCGCGGCAGCGGTTGGTTGATCCCCCCGGGCGTGCTGCATGCCCCCGGTTCGCTTTGCACGTACGAGCCGCAATGGGGAAGCGACGTCTTCGGCATGTTCCAGAACATCGTGGAAGGCCGCTATGTACCTTGGTCGCTACTGGTGAAGGACGTGCCGGCCGACAAGCACCAGGACCTGGATTTCATCATCGACCAACTCGATTGGGAGAAAAACGTCGATCCGTACTTCATGGATCACAACTACCTGGAACCGATTGTCGATGAAGCCAACAGCGGCCAAGGATACACCGACCGCTGGATCGTCTACGGCACCGTCGACGGGGACCAGCTTTTCAGCGCCAAGGAACTTACCGTGGAACCAGGGGTTAAGTTCACGCTGCGAGATCCTGGCGCCAGCGGTTGGATCACCGTGCAGGGAAAGGGCCGGATTGGCAAGCTGCCGCTCCAGACGCCGGCCATGATTCGCTTTGGGCAAGAAACCGAGGACGAAGTTTTCATCTCGCACGAGGCCGCTACCGCCGGAGTCGAAGTAGAAAACACCGGCAGCGAGCCGCTGGTCAGCTTGCGTTACTTTGGCCCGGGCGTCCACACTAGCCTGCCCGCGGTCGGTGACCACAAAAAGCAGTAACGCAAACCGTTGGTCCCACCGGCGCTGGTATGCGTCGGCACGGCCGCACAACCGATTAAAGAGAACTGGAACTTGGGGGCCGCGGCCAACATCGTGCCGCGGAATGTTCACCACATAGCAAGGAATTCAACCGATGGGTTTGATGGACGGCAAACGCGGACTGATCACCGGCGTGTTCAATAACATGTCGATTGCCTGGGCGATTGCCGAACAGGCGATGACCCAGGGCGCCGAGTGTGGCTTCACCTACATGCCGGACAAGGCCGACGACGAGCGGCAGAAGAATCGCGGCCGCCTCGAAAAGCTTATCAAGGGCCGAGACCAGGCAAAGTTTGTCGTGCCCATGGACGTAACGCGCGACGACGACATCCAAAACGCCATCGCCACCACGGGCAAGGAGTTCGGCAAGGTTGACTTTCTGTTGCACTCCATTGCGTTCGCCCCGCCGGAGGACTTGCGCCGGGAGACGATCTCCACCAGTCGCGACGGCTTCAAGCTGGCCATGGAAATCAGCGCCTACAGTCTGCTGGCCCTGGCCCGCGAGGCCCGCGATCAGGGCGTGCTGGCAGAAAACGGTTCTATCGTCACCCTGACCTACTTCGGTGGCGAGAAAGCAGTGCCCGGCTACAACGTGATGGGCATCTGCAAGGCGGCACTCGATTCGTGCGTGAAGTACCTGGCCTATGACCTGGGGCCCAAGGGGGTGCGAGTCAACGCCTTGAGCGCTGGGCCGCTCAAGACCGTTTCCATGCGCGGCGTGGGCGATCCCGATGGCATGCTCAAGCTCTATGAGTCCATCGCCCCGCTGCAACGCAACGTCACCCACGAAGAAGTCGGCCGCATTGGCATGTTCCTGCTTTCGGACCTGTCCAACGGCATCACGGGCGAAATCATGCACGTCGATGGCGGCTACAGCATCATGGGTTCCCCGGGCCGAATGCTCGAAAAGTACCGCGATCAAATCGAGAGCCAAGTCGGTTCAGACGGCTGATCCGTCACCGCACCTGCGGGTCTTTCGGCAGCTCGCACCATCGGCAGCCGCAACAAGCCCCCCAGAGGGGGCCAGCCATGCGCTATGCGCTGCAGGGAGAGGCCCCACTTGCCGCAGGTGGCGGGATACCCGGCAGAGCTGCACTGCGTGTTGCCGCGACCACGCTCTGCTGTATGCGTTGCGGTGGATGCGAAATGCCTTCGGGCCGGCTTCCCGCCTCTACGGACTATAGAATCCCGTCTGCGATTTGGAGCGGCCAACACGTTGAAATAGGGCGGTTGATCGGGGGGCCGCTGAGGTCACGCTCGGCACGCGGGGGGACGCAGTGCGGCATTTCCTCCCCAAACGCAAAGGAACATTCATGCCCAGCACGAGTCAAGGCACGCTGCCTTTGGTGGTGGCCGACGGTCCGTTGGCTCCCGCCATTTTGGAGCGACTGGCCGGCAAGATCGCACTCCTGCCGTGGCGGGTTGCCGAAGACGGTTCGGCCGAGAACGTTGCGGGCATCTTCACGTATGGCCATCCCCCGGTGGACGGCGACCTGCTCGATCAATTTCCCGGCTTGAAGGTGATCAGCAATTACGGCGTGGGCGTCGATCACATTTGCCTGGACGCTGCCCGGCAACGCGGCATTCCCGTGGGCAATACCCCCGGCGTGCTCGATGGCGCCACGGCCGACATGGCGTTTGCCCTGCTGCTGGCCTCGGCACGCAGGGTCGTTGAGGGCGATCGCTATGCCCGCAGCCCGCAGTTCACCGTTTACGATCCCGGCTACATGCTCGGCCGCGAGGTCCATCACGCCACGATCGGCATCCTAGGGATGGGACGGATCGGGCTGGAAATCGCCAAGCGGGCTGCCGGTTTCTGCATGGAGATTCTGTATCACAACCGCCGGGAGCGGACCGATCTGCCGCCTGGCATCAGTGCTCGGTATGTTGGTTACGATGAGTTGCTGCGTCAGTCGGACTACATTGTGCTCTCGGTGCCGCTAACCGGCGAGACGCGATGTCTCATCGACGGCGGTGCCTTTGCCAAGATGAAGCCGACAGCGACGCTGGTGAATGTATCGCGCGGCCCCGTGGTGGTGACCGACGAGCTGGTGACGGCTTTGGAGTCCAAGCAAATCGCCGCGGCGGCGCTGGATGTTACCGATCCGGAGCCCTTGCCCCGCGATCATCCGCTGCTCACCATGGACAATGTGGTTCTGGCACCGCACCTGGGTAGCGCAACCGTGCAGACGCGCGACCGGATGGCCGAGATGTCGGTTGCCAATCTTATGGCCGGTTTGGCGGATCAACCGCTACCCTGGCGAATCGCGTGAGGAAGGCCCCCCCTATGCTGTCGGCAGAAGCCACCCTTTGGCTATCGCGGTGCATTCTGGCCGCGGCGGCCTGCTTGCCGGTGGTAATGTTCATCTGGGGCTGGAAGCGAACGCACTACACGCTGGTCCAGTTCCTGTTCTTCATTCCCAACCGCCTGCTCACCCAGTGGCTGTGGAATCTCCGCATTCGCGGCTGGATCGACCTGCCGCCCGGCCAGGGGGCAGTCGTGATCTGCAATCACCGCGCCGGGGTCGATCCCTCGTTCATCATCCTCGCCGCGCGTCGGATGATGCACTGGATGGTGGCCCGCGAGTACGTGGAAGCTCCGCCGCTGCGCGGCTTTTTTCGAGCGATGGAAGTCATTCCCGTTAACCGCGGAGGGGTGGACACCAAGAGCACCAAGGCAGCGATTCGCCTGGCCGCTGAAGGCAAGCTGGTTGGCATGTTTCCCGAAGGCCGCATTAACATGACCGACCAATTGCTGCTGCCCGGCCGGGCCGGCGCCGCAATGGTTGCGCTGAAAGCCCGGGTTCCGGTGATTCCATGCTACCTGGAAGGGGTACCCTACGCGGGCACTTATTACAGCAGCTTTCTGATGCGGGCCCACGTGCGACTCTACGTGGGAAAGCCCATCGACATCAGCGCGTATTACGGCCGCGACGGTGACAAGGATGTGCTGGCCGCGCTGACGTTGCACTTTCTCCGCGAGATTGCCCGGCTGGCAGGGCACCCCGACTATCCGGTGGAACTGGCCGGGCGCGAATGGAAGCTTCGCGGCGACTGAGCGCGAAGGCGCGGGTGTAATTTTCGACCGCGTTCATGGCGGCCGTATTCATGGCCGCCGCCCTAATGGCAGCCAGCGCGCGGCGACCATGCGGATCGGGCGCGCTGGCAGCAATGGAATGCCTTACGCGCGGCGCCGCTACTCGGGCAGCGGGAAGAAATCGTTGAGCGAAGTGGTGGCATCGTCGTTGCCATAATCCACCACGCGCGACCAGTCACCGCCTTCGTCTTCGGCGATGAGACCTTCCTCGAGCATCCGCTGGGCTTCGATGGTGGTCGTGGCGTAGGGGAGTGCCTGCAGACGCGCCAATGGGATCGGCTTGCCGGTGATTTCGCAGATGCCGTAGGTGCCGTTGGCGATCCGCTGCAGCGCTTCCTCGATCAGTTGCAACTCGCGGCTTTCGACCGCCGCCAATTGATAGTTGATCTCATCGTTGGCGGAATCCAACGCCAGATCAACCACGTCGCCCCCGGAGTGCTTTTGCAGGTCGCGGAGAGCCGATTCATCGCCGGCGAGGGCTTTGCGCAACGCATCTCGCCGAGCCAGCAAAATGGTTTCCAGCTTCTGGATTTCTTCCCTTCGCGACATGGCTATTCCGTCCCTGTTTCTGGAACTGCACCTTGGGCGACCATCGCCGCCAAACAGGCTCCATGCGCCAATGCAGCGGACGCCTGCGGCATCGTGTGCGTCATGCGATTGCTCGCTCAATCGGCCGAACGCCCGAAGCTTCTTTAGCGATTGTGGCCATCGGCCCCTCCGCATCCCCTCGCACCGGCTACCGCCAAAGTGGTGTGATTTTCAGCAGGCTCAGGAGCCCTCCCAGTGGGCTGCAAGCAAAAGAGGTGCCCTTCAATCGATTTGAGAAGTGCTGGCCTGCAAAGGGTTTGGGTGTCGCGCTTGCGATACAGCCTCCGTCCCGATGTGGGGTCAGAAAGCGCCGACCGTGCCGATTCTTCGCTTTTGTTCGAGTTTGCCGAACAATCCGTCGATATGGATTCTGCTGCCGTCAACGCAATGGCCGGGGCCGTATTGTGCCACGGGACAACCAGCGCAAACCATTACAAAACAAATGGTTGCGCTGAACAATTGCCTTGCGGCCGCAGCCTCGCTCTTTGACAAGTGAAGACGGAACGGCACTCGTGTCACGCTCAGGCGCCGCAGAAATAGCGGGCATCGCAGCCGTGTCCGCGGGCTGCACCTCCTTGGCCGAAAGTCCTTTTGCTTGACTCTAAGTCTTATCACTTCTACACTTGGAGCGTTGGCCGGGGTAG
>CAZEEG010000196.1:0-7087 GCA_964511065.1 uncultured Pirellulales bacterium
CTCACCATCGGGCAGCGGAAGTGCGATGGCATCGCCTTGTTGCCAATCAATCCGTGCGCCCGGTGGTGCAGGGAGTGCCCGAGCGACAGCCAGCATTTCCGGGTTGATGTCGAGCGCAACCATCTTTCCCTGGGATCCGATCAGCGGGGCGACGTGCCGGGCAACGCCCCCCGTGCCGCACGCGATGTCGAGAGCCCGCTCAGCAGGCTGCGGTCGGGCATACTCCAGCAGCACGCGAGTCCAAGGCACGGCGATGGCGGGACCAAGGTACTGTTCGTAGGCTTCCGCCGGACTTGTATTGGGTTGCCCGCCCATAGCGGCCTCTGCTTGAAGACACGATCACGGTGTTTTCCCGCCAGTCGACACATTCACGCTTTGCAGGTTCTGGAGAAGTCGTGTTGCTGGATTCCCGGTGTGAGGCATATCGCAAGGTGCGTCAATCGTCACGCAAGGATTGCTGGTCATACGGTACGACGTGCGAAAACAGGACGAACTGCCACAGACAGCGGCGCTCGCTGGCTTGCCGGGTTCTGTACCCGGAAGGAATTGATTGCCGCCAGTGGGCTATCAATCGCATCCATCATTTGGGCAGTAGATGGTTCGTTCGGTTCGTGCCGCGCACGAAGGCGTTGATTTAGCAATGCCGCGGTCTGCCGCTACCTGCCGAAGGTAGGGCGAGGGGGTAAAAGGCGTCAAGCCTTGCGGAAAAAGCAAGAAGAGCGAATGGTGGCCCGGCGAACCATCGCAGTACGAGTTGCAACCAGACGACGCACACGAACGGCGGCCTGGCGAGCAACCATCCTGCGGGGTCGCTGCCAGCGACTATAATGGGCATCCCTTGCCGTGAACCTCCCTCTTGAGCAACGTGACCGATGGGACAACCTGCCTTAACCATTCGCGCGGCTGAACCGTCCGATCTTGAAACGGTGGTCGAGTTCAATCGCCGGCTCGCGCTGGAGACGGAACACAAGGAACTGCCGCTGGCCACGGTTCGGGCGGGGGTGGCCGCCGCGCTAGCCGATCCGGCCAAGGCGCGGTACTTTTTGGCCATGATGGACGGCGCCGTGGTTGGGCAGTTGATGCTCACGCGCGAGTGGAGCGATTGGCGCAACGGCGATATCTGGTGGATTCAAAGCGTGTTCGTGGCCAGCGATGCCCGCCGCCGCGGCGTATTCACCGCGTTGTACCGCCACGTGGAGCGGCTGGCGCAATCGCAGGCGGGCGTGATCGGCCTGCGGCTGTATGTCGAGGATCACAACGTAACCGCTCAGCATGTTTACGCGGCACTGGGCATGAAACCTGCCGGCTACCGCGTGCTGGAAACGCTCTGGTAGCTGTCGCCCTTTGGGCCGCCGGCTTGCGTGCGTCCGCGCATGCGGGGTGGTTGGCAATGGCAGGTCCCTTCCCTTGGACAAGTCGTAACTTCATGGTGCAACCACTTCGCTTCCTGCTGCTTCAAGTCCGCAACCCCGACGATCCCATGCTCGCGGCCGAGGTGGCTTCGTTCGCCCGGGCGCTGCGTGTACCCGATACACAGATCGAGGTGGCCGACCTGTTGGCTGGATTTCCTGGCCAGGAGCGGTTGGACGCTTGCGACGTGGTCCTGCTGGGCGGCAGCGGCCATTACTCGGTTGCCCGCGATTCCGCCTGGCTCGATGGCATCTTGGCCGGCCTGGCCGAGCTGTGCCAGCGCGGCAAGGCAACCTTCGCTTCGTGCTGGGGCTTCCAGGCCATTGCCCGGGCCCTGGGTGGCCGCGTGATCCACGACGTAGACCGGGCGGAAGTCGGCACGCTGCCGATCAAGCTGACCGAAGCGGGCCGCCGCGACCGAGTCTTTGGGGCGCTGCCGCCCACGTTCCTCGCCCAGCTAGGGCACGAGGATCACGTGGTGGAGCTGCCGCCGGGCGCGGTGCGGCTGGCCTATTCCGACCTGGCCGAGCATCAGGCCTTTTGCATCGACGACAAGCCGATTTATTGCACGCAGTTCCACCCGGAATTAAGTCGCAGCGATTTTATCGCCCGGCTGGAAGCGTACCCCCAGTACGTGGCCGCAGCCGCGGGGATGACGATGGAACAGTTTCGCAGCGCAACGCGCGAAACCCCGGAAGCCCAATCGCTATTGCCGCGGTTTGTCGAAGTGTTCTTCGGGCCGGCCTGGGCGTAAGAGAAATTGCTGGCCGGCCGCCACCGGTACGAATATGCCTGGTATGGCTTTCGGTTTGTCCGGGGGTTGATCGTGTGGTACTTCTTAATTGTTGTGCCGCCAAAGATGGGCCGCCGAAGGATCGGTGCCGAAATTCTCCGTTTTCCCGGTACCATCGGCGGCATTCCGGCCGATCGGCATAAGATAGTGCGGACGCGCGCTGCGCAAGAATTTATATCGAGTGCTGCGCAGGATCTCATATCGAACGCTGCGCTTGGGGGGCGCAGGCCGGGGCAACGTGGGGATCATGCCGCTTTCCGCGGCCCGCAATCGTTTCAGGCTGGGCGACGTCGCAAGTTCATCAGGTAGCACCATCGAAGGAACGTCAGAGGATGGGCAAGGCCCTGGTTACCGGCGCCACCGGTTTTATTGGACCTCATCTGGTTATCGCGTTACAGCGGCAAGGCGACCGCGTGGTTTGCCTGCGGCGGCAGCGTTCCGATGTTTCGCGGCTGGAACCTTTAGGGGTGGATTTCGCCCTGGGCGATGTCACCAACCGCGAGAGCCTGGTTGCCGCCCTGGAAGGCGTCGACGTGGTGTACCACCTGGCCGGCCGCACGTCGGGTTTTGGTCTGCGTCAGTATCTGGATGTGAACGAGCAGGGCACGCGCAACCTGCTGGAAGCATGCGCGGCCCGGAGCAACCCGCCGGTGGTGATTCATGTTTCGTCGCTGGCTGCCGGCGGCGTTTCGCCGCGTACCCGGCTGCGCGTGGAAAGTGATCCGCCCTCTCCTGTTTCGCTGTATGGGCGCAGCAAGCTGGCCTCGGAAGCAGCGGCGCGGCTGTTTGCTGCCCAGGTTCCGCTCAGCATTGTGCGCCCCCCGGTGGTCCTGGGCCAAGGCGACCGCGCCACGTTGCCCTTGTTCCGCAGCATCTGGCGTACACGAATCCATGCCGTGCCAGGGCTGGGCCGGCCGCAGTATTCCATCATCCACGCCGCCGACCTGGCGGAGATGCTGGTTGCGACCGCCGCTCGCGGCACCCGGCTGCGGCCCGATGCGGGCGATGCCGATTATTACGAAGGCGTGTATTACGTGGCCGCCGATGAGCACGTCACCTGGGCTCAACTGGGCCGGATGATCGGCCAGGCACTCGGCCGCAGGCCGCTCGTCCTGCCGATGCCGCTGTTGGCCGTGCGCACCGCGGCGCTGGGTGCGGAAGGCTTCGCGCGGCTGCGCCGCAAGCCGATGGTCTTCTCATGGGATAAGATTCGCGAGGCCGCTGCCGGATCATGGACCTGCTCCCCGGAAAAGGCGCGCCGCGAACTGGGCTGGGCCCCCGGCGCCGATCTGCCGACGCGGCTTGCGGAAACGGCCCAGTGGTACCGCGAACAACACTGGCTGTAGCAGGCCGGGTATTAAGCCGCCGCCCCGACCGGGCAGCGATACATGCCGCGGCGCGGCCATGCGGGGGGCGCGGTTACAAAGGTACACGTGCCCTGTACAATCGTGAGCGTGGGCCGGCGCCGGCGGTGTGCTTCCAGGTGCCCCCCCTTAAGGTGCCTGACTAACCCTCGGCGGCTTCGCATGCTCGCTGAAGCGGCCGCCGTCCCGAAACACCTCCGAGCGAAACGTTACGCTTCGGCGGCGTGATTAGCCGCGGCCTTCTGTGCAACGAGCCCATACCAGATGGGCAACCGGCTGATGATCCTTCCGCGGCCCGATTAGCCGCTGGCCATGAGAGTGAACATGGAGACAAAAGCCCAAAGCTTGTTCAGGAAGAACCAGAAGGTGGCGCAAGCGTTTGCACCCTCTGAGTCCATCGTGGTTTACCCGGGAGATTGTTTGCGGTTATTGCGGTCGCTTCCCGATGAGTCGATGCAACTCATTGTGACCTCACCGCCGTACAACATCGGCAAGGAATACGAAAAGCGGCTGGAATTGGACGTTTACCTGGAGCAGCAGGCCCAGGTCATTCGCGAGTGCGCGCGGTGCCTGGCCCCCCAGGGCAGCATTTGCTGGCAGGTCGGCAATTACGTGGACAGAGGTGCCATCGTCCCGTTGGATGCGGTGCTGTACCCGATC
This sequence comes from uncultured Pirellulales bacterium, assembly GCA_964511065.1. Classification (GTDB taxonomy): domain Bacteria; phylum Planctomycetota; class Planctomycetia; order Pirellulales; family S012-138; genus CALBRZ01. The sequence goes on from CAZEEG010000196.1 coordinate 4,228, forward strand.
TTTGCCGACCTGAAGCTCAAGATGCGCAACCGCATCATCTGGCATTTCGAGCACGGCCTGCACTGTAGCCGCCGATTTTCCGGCAGGTACGAAACGATTGTCTGGTTTACCAAGTCTGACGAATACGTGTTCAACCTCGATCCGGTTCGGGTCCCGCAAAAGTATCCGGGCAAGAAACATTTCAAAGGCCCCAAGGCCGGGCGGTACTCCTGCAACCCGCTGGGGAAGAATCCGGGCGACGTTTGGGTGATCCCCAACGTGAAGAGCAATCACGTGGAAAAGACCGAGCACCCGTGCCAATTCCCGGTGGAATTGATCGAACGGCTCGTGCTGTCGATGAGCAACGCCGGCGACTGGGTGCTGGACCCGTTCTTGGGAACCGGGACCACCGTCATTGCGGCGATTCGGCACGGCCGCAAGGGAATCGGCGCTGAGACCGTGCCCGACTACGTGAAGTTAGCGCGCCAACGAATCCGCCAGGAACTGGACGGCACCCTGCGGACGCGGCCGATGGATCGCCCCGTCTACGATCCCAAGCAGGCGGGAAACAAGCTCGCGGTTGCGCCGTGGCAGATGCCTAATGGGCAACCGGGCCTATTCGAAGCCGATCCGGACGATTGAGAGACTCCAGCCAATGCAAATTGCTGCGACCTACTCCCATCTCAATGGGCTTGAATTTCTGCTCGTTCACAAACCCAAACTTTGGGATGAAGTCCAGCGGGTCATCCAAGCGGTCGATGCAAACGACTGTCGAACCAAGGAGTCCAAGGAGAAAACCAAGGCGGGAAAGCTGCTCTTCAGCCCCATCGCGTTAAATAGCGCCTTCAAGGACTTGCTTCACCGCCAAGGGTGGTCCGAGAACCGCGTCAGCTATTGGGTCACGCAGAACGAACGCCTGATCCGCAAGACATTAACGCTGCCGCCGAATGAGCAGCGGCGGGAGATCACAGCAGCCGGCGAAGTGGCGATTCGCAGCTACAACCAAACGGATTTCGTCAAGGACCGCGTTGCTGTCGAAGTGCAGTTCGGCAAATACGCATTTGTAGCTTACGATCTGTTTGTCAAACACCTTGCCTTTTACGTCGGCGACCAGATCGACGTAGGGATCGAAATTCTCCCGATGAAAGCCATGCAGAGCCAGATGAGTTCAGGCATCGCCTACTACGAAGGCGAGTTGTACAACGTGGTCCGGCAGGGACGGGGTGTACCCGCCGTACCGTTGATCCTGATTGGCGTCGAACCATAACGGAACCGGTCAGCCGGCGCGCCATGCGGGACCGTGGCGCTGCCAGGCGCGGCGCGCGGATGCGTGGTCACGTAGCGCGTTGCCATACTGCTGAAGCGGGTGGGGGGCATCGCCGGCAATCGGTTGCAACCCGCTGTACTGAAAGAGGTTTACCGCGGTGGGGGGTTGACAGAATCGATTGTAAAGTCCTAGACTACTGCCCAACGTTGCCCCGTGAAAGTCAGCTTCCCGCACGATGCGCGCGTTAATCGGCCAAGGGGCGAAGGAGAGGGGCAATCTTCTCTACATGGCCTCAGGCGCACACACACGCCAACCTGACATGCTCGCGCACGGACCTGACACGAACGGAATCCATCACCACTCTTTGTTCTTCACGGACGGACAACACTAGCCTTTTCATACTGCGCTAGTTTGTTGCGCCGGGATCGGCCGTCCGCCCGGCAAAGGGAGTCTGATCCATGCCACACCTTCCCGCCGCATCCACGGATCGTAGCCCCCAGGTTCGCCCCCAACGCACCATGAGTGCCGGAGACGAACTGCTGGCAGCCAGGGTGGAGCGTGCTATTCGCCGGGGAACCAACGACAAGGTTCGCAACCTGTCGGTCCATATCGCCGACGGAACGATTACCTTGAATGGTCGCTGCGCAACCTACTACTGCAAGCAATTAGCCCAGACAGCCGCCTTTCCCCATCTTGAAAACCGGCAGCTCGATAATCAGATCGAGGTCTGGTAGATGCATGGTGACTGTCGGATTGCCGCAGCATCATACCGGCAACCAATCTGAAGGCCGCTCACCATCGTCTGACTACGTGCTAGCAATGCTATCACTGCCCGTCGCCGCCTGAGAAAGCGATGGGCATGTTTCATTCTGACCCTATCACGCGACCGTTAAATAGCGCCTAGATTTTCCATATCCTCAATATCCCGGCGCTATCTCCCGCTACCCAGTTTGGCAATCTGGTGCCATACCTCGCGGGACAAATGGCACTTCTCCCCAGCCTGCCGCTATGGCTTTAGGGGGTTCAATGCAATGGCGCGGGGCTCGGAGCCGCTGGCAGGGTTGCCATTGCCCGGGCTACTTTACGCGGCTCATGTAGCGGAGGAATTCATCCTCCAGCGTTTTGAGGTCGCCGAAGATTTGGGTGAACTGGGCCAACCGCTCCTCGGGCGTATCCCAAATGAGTTGATCCTTGTCGGCCAGCAGCTTGAGGTACTCGACGAACTCCCGCTGCTTGACGCGATTGAGGAAGTAGCACAAGGCCCAGGCATCGGCGTAGGCGTGGGTGGCCTCGTCGACTTTGCGGAACCGCTGGTCGTCGGCCAGCAATTCCGCCAGCGAGTCCGCGGTCCAATTGGAAAAGTTCTCGCGGAAAGTATGCATGCGAAGGCGGTTCACCTGGCCGATGGAGCCCCAACCCCGGGCGTTGGAGAGGTCGGGCATCTCGAAGTACATGGCGACGCCTTCGCTCAGCCACAGCGGGATATCGGCGTACCGCTGGTGCATGCCGGAGTTGAAAGCGATCTGGTGGGTGGCTTCGTGAATGACCGTGGCCACGGTCTGGGCAGCGGCGGGCCGGGCCAGCATGGCATTGATCTGGGCACTGGTGAGGCGG
>CAZEEG010000197.1:0-7027 GCA_964511065.1 uncultured Pirellulales bacterium
CCGATGCTGATGACCAGCGCTCCAAACATCTTCCATTTCATTGCGCAACGTCTCCTTTCCATGGAACCGGGGTCGGATGCATCCCCAACGAACACCGGCGACGGCCGTGCGGGAATTTCTTCTCGCCTCGCCCTCATTGGCGAGGCAACTGGGTGGGCGCAGCGGGTGATCGGCAGGTTTTGGGGCTCGTTGGCTGTTACCTGTAACCTCAGTTCACTGGGTCCAGTAGCCAGGCTTCCCGTCGAGCCGCCAAAGCTCGAATTCATTTCGGGCCCCCTGGCGTTTCCCTGCGGTGCTGGATAGCACGTTCGACAGGTACGGTATCGGCCTCCTGCCCGAAACAGCTTGAACACTCAAAAGTGATTTTCTGCAAATGAGTTACGCTTCCTGCTGGGTAAACTTTGCCTGCCCCACAAGCTGGTAAAACTTTGCCGGTTGTAGGCCCCGCCAACCCTCCCATGAGCAGGCCAATGGGCTACCCAACGGGCCGCGGGGTGGTGCCAGCAGCCGCCTGATTTCCCCAAGAGCTTCCACCGGCACAGCCCCGGTTGCCGCGATCCTCTCCCCGGACCAAAAAGGTTGACAGGCTCCCCCTAAACCGGGTACAACCGCACACGCATCGACAACCACTGATGGATCACCACCCGCCCACCAGTTTCAGGGAGTGCGATCAATGTTCAACGTGCTATTGGGTCGGACCGGACGCGACTGCCAGGGCACCAGCCGGCGTGATTTCCTCCGCGTGGGCGGCCTGGGGCTCGCCGGGTTGACGTTGCCCCGATTGCTGGAATCGCGGTCCAACGCTGCAGCGAACCTGCGGCGCGATACCTCGGTGGTCTGGCTTTGGCTGAACGGCGGCCCCACGCATATCGAAACGTTCGATCCCAAGATGAACGCGCCGGTGGAGATTCGCAGTGTTACCGGCGAAGTGAAGACAACGGTTCCCGGCGTTACCTTGGGCGGAAACTTCGAACGCCTGGCCCGCTCTTTCGACAAGCTGGCGATTGTGCGATCGTTCCAGGTGCCGACCAGCAGCCACAATCGCGGCTGCTTTTGGGTGAACACCGGATACGACCAGCGGGACGATCGGCCGTCGCTGGGTTCGATCGGTTCCCGATTCCGCGGCCCCAACCATCCCAAGACCGGCATCCCCACGTACGTTCGTATGGGTCGGGTTGGCTTTGGCGATGATGCCAATCGTATGGCGGGCCCGGCCTGGTTGGGGAAGGCCTACGCCCCGTTCGAGCCAGAAGGTCCAGCCAGGGCCAACATGGAACTGACCACCGAAGTCAGCCGGCTCAACGACCGCCGCGGCCTGCTCCAACAGCTCGACCTGATGCGGCGGCAGGTCGATGCCTCGGGCATGATGGAAGGCATCGACGGCTTCAACCAGCAGGCCATCGACCTCATTTTGGGCAACGCGGCCGAGGCCTTCGATATCGGCAAGGAATCGCCTCAAACCGTCGAGCGCTACGGCCAAGGGCTGGGCGAATCGCTGCTCACCGCCCGGCGGCTATGCGAAGCCGGCTGCGGCTTTGTCACGGTCGGTTACGAAGGCTGGGACATGCACGGCAACATTGAGCGCGGCATGAACCGCCGCGGCCCCGAAGTGGACCAGGCCGTTTCCGCCTTCATCGAAGACATCCACGCCCGAGGGCTGGACCGCAAGATTCTGTTTGTCGTCACCGGCGAATTTGGCCGCACCCCGCGAATCAACGAGCGGGCGGGCCGCGACCACTGGGGGCCGCTTAGCACCCTGGCATTGGCGGGGGGCGGGTTGAACGTAGGCCGCGTGATCGGGGAATCTACCGCGAAGGCCGAGGCTCCCGCCACCACGCCCATCACCCCGCAAGACTTGATGGCCACGGTGTTCCACGTGCTGGGGATCTCCCACGACGTACATTTTGAAGATCCCAGCGGACGCCCCGTCCCGATGCTGGCCGATGGCCGAACGATCCCGGAGTTGGTCTGAATCCGCCGAGAGGGTAACGCGCCCGCTTGCACAGCGGCGGCCTGCCGCGCAGTATGAGACCGTCCATCGGCATTGGTACCCGCCCAAGCACTGGTCACCGAGCGCGCAGAATGGGTTTCATCAGCCAGCACGGCGCGCAGGGCCGCGGAGAGATTTGATTCGGTACCATACACCCCTTAGCAATGCTCCCCATGGATGACGAGCCATCGGGCACTATTCGCCCGAATACGGTATGGACTCCGCCGACGAATCTCCTGCCTTCAACCTGTTGATCATGGGTGCCAGTGCCCGGGCGGCCGCGGCTTCAGCCGCCAGGGCCGGCTTTCATCCGGCCGCGTGCGATCTGTTCGCCGACCGCGACCTGGCCGCCTGCGGGCCGGCCCAGCAGGTGCAACACTACCCCCAGGGGCTGCGCGGCTGGTTGATGGACCAGGCGGCAGTTGCCAAAGCGGCGGGACACGGTCCCCTGCCCTGGCTGTTCACCGGGGCGCTGGAGAATCACCCCCCGTTGATCGAAGATGCTGCGGCCGAGGCACTCCTTTGGGGTTGCGATGGCCGCGTCATCCGGGCCGCGCGCGATCCGGCCATCTGGTGCGAGGCTCTGCACCGGGCGGGGCTGCCCACGCTCCCTTGGCTGCCCGGCGAGCAGCCTTCCCCGGGCGCTGGTTGGTTGTTCAAACCGTCGTCATCGGGCGGAGGGACCGGAATCCGCGCAGCCGATCAACTCGCCGCGCCGCCTTCGCCCGGCTATTGGCAGAAGTTCCAGGCGGGCTCTCCGTGTTCGGCCGTGTACGTGGTCGGCGATCGCAGTGTGCTGCTGCTGGGACTGACTCGGCAGTGGATCGGCCAATCGTGGTGCGGGGCTTCCGGCTTTCAATACTGCGGTTCCTGCGGGCCGTGGCGGGAACCGCTGCTCCACCCGGGATCCCGCCGGCAGCTTCAGGCCATGGGCGACTGTCTTGGTAGCCAGCTAGGGCTGCGAGGGCTGGTCGGCATCGACTTCATCGCTGCTCCCGGCGGTCCTGGCGGTTCGACGCAGTTCTGGCCTGTTGAAATCAACCCTCGCTACACGGCTAGTGTCGAAGTGTTGGAGGCGGCGCTAGGCATCGCGGCCGTATCGCTGCATGCCACGGCATGTACCGGCGGCGATTTGCCCCGGGCCATTTCCCTCGACGACGGACTGACTGCCAAGGCCATCATCTTTGCGCGGCACGACGTGGTGATCGGCGAACACCTTAGCGAGCAGATGGTTGAAGCCGCCTGGTTCTGGCCCAATCGCAAAGACGCCATGCAAGGCGAAGACTCAGTCCGTCGCGTCCAACCATTCGGACAGGAAGTTGGACAGCAAGTGCGTGCGGGCGTGGCCGACATTCCTCGGCCCGGTACGTTCATCGCCCGGGGCCGGCCAATCTGCACCCTCTTGGCAACCGTAGCGGAAAGCGGTGGCGATGCCGAACATCGTTTAACGGCATCCCTACGGCAGCAGGTAGCGCATTGGGAAAACCGAATCTACCACGGCGGCGGCAGCCCCCAAGCCAACCAGCCGCTGAAGGTGCATCCTAGCCTCAAGAGTGTGCTGCATCACCGAGCAGACGAAGATCCGTGAGCTGGGACTCGCGAGCTTGAACGGGCCTAAGGCTTGTTGAAGCCGGGCGGATTGCGGCCGCTGGCGCCGTCGCCCCCCCCGTTGGTCCCCAGAGGCGGCGATGTTCGCGGAGACGACGTCCGCGATGGCCGCTCCGATTGCATGTGCTGCCAGCGTTCCGGGCTGCGAAAGCGGACCACGGCCACCGACGACTCGGCGCGGCATCCCGCCGACTTGGCCAGTTCCAGCAACTGGCGGCAGGTTTCGCCGGCCGTGCGGTCTTCGCGCAGCAGGGTGGCAATCCGGCGGGGGGAAACGGCGTGGGCCACCGGCGCCGTACATAACACCAGGGCATCGCCATAGGCCAGCCGCGTATCGACCAACTCCGGTTCCACATCGCGGCCAGTCGCGGTGATGGCATTCCAGAGAACGTCGCCCCAGGTGGGTAAGGCCCAGGCATCGCGGCCATCGGGCTGAGATAGCCTGGCCCCCAGCGTGTGAACCGACGTCAGCAGATGCAACCGTGAGCGGCTGTACAGGAAGCAGCGGATGTCACCGGCGTGGGCCAACTGCAATTGTGGCCAACGGACCACGGCCGCGGCCAACGAACAGCCGAACACGTCGCGAGGGCGATACCGAGGCAACCGCCGTACCCGCTGTTGGGCGGCGGCAAAGATGCTGGCCAAGTCCACATCGCCGCCCTCGGGCAACTGATGGAATTGCTGTACGATGGCCTGGACGGCTTCTTCCACGGCATCGTAGCTGGCATGACGCTCATCTACAGCGGGCCCCAGACCGCTGGCCAAGACCACGACTTGGGCGGGGGATGAGGTTTCGCCAGTTGCGGCGGCAAAGTCGCTCGCAGACAAATTGGTACACTGCACCCGAATCGGCGAGCGAAGGGTGCCTAACATATAGTGGTCGCGAGCAATATCTTGGGGCCCAAGATCGTGCATGGCGTCCCAATCCATTGGACCGGGCTGCATCCGCGCAATTTCGGACAGTGGCCGGGGGACGTATGACATGGCACAAGGATTACGCCGACCGCCATGGCCGACAGGAAGTAGGTAGAACTCTTCTCCGACCTTCCCGTCGCCGCATGAAAGGCTCAATTCCATTGCCCTAACGCCAAGCGTGATCGCGGCAGGGAAGGACGGGCACGTTGATCCGATTTGCGTGCCCTGCGAGGGCATCGCTGTTGCACAAACTGTGCCGGAGAGCCGGGAACGGGAATTTTGGCACCAGGGCCTGGGAATATCCCCCATAGGCTGAACGCTGCCCTTCCAGGCTGATTGCGCGGCGACCAGCCGCAGCGACGATCGCTAACCCCTAATTTTGGCAGAACTTGCATGAACCAACCGCGCCATTCTGTCGCTCGGGGGGGCATCTACCACCACCGCGTGGGCCAACCGGTGCTAGCAATGACAGCGTGACCACAGGGGCCTATCCCGTCGCAACGGGCCCCTCGACCCGAGCTGCGCGTTGCGCATATACTTGCCGTATCAGCACTTGATAAGCGCCGCTGGTATTGTCCGTAGCATCGCCGCCCATGGTACCAGGGTGCGCGGCCTTGCTGTCCCGGAGATGTTCAAGCATCGCTGAGCCCGCCGCGGCGGCCTGCATCCATGACGTGGTCGGTCAGGCACCGGCCACAGCACGGCGCGGTCCATCCTCAACCAGCCCCCCACGATGGAACTCGACGACGAAATCTGTCTCTGCTTTCACGTTACCAAGCGGAAGATTCTCAACTTCATCCGCGTGGAGCGGCCGCGGCGTGTTAGCCAGGTGAGCGAGTGTTTCGGTGCCGGGACGGGCTGTGGCTGGTGCCGTCCGTACCTTCAGCGGCTTTTCGATCGGGCGGCCGCCGCCGGCCAGCTAGACCCCGACGAACCCAGCAGCGAAGATTACAGCCGGCAACGGGCCGAATACATTCGGGCCGGCCGAGGGACACCTCCGCCGGGCGCCTCTCCCATTGAACCTTAACCGTCCATTGTCCAAGGGTCGCTTTCCTCCATGCTTGCCAAACGGGTGATTCCCTGTCTCGACGTGCATCGTGGCCGGGTGGTCAAAGGCACCAATTTTGTCAATCTGCGCGATGCCGGCGACCCGGTCGAAGTGGCTGCCCGGTACGAGGCAGAAGGCGCCGACGAACTGGTTTTCCTGGATATCACGGCCAGCCACGAAGAACGAGGGATCATTCTCGATGTCGTCGCCCGAACAGCCGACGTGGTGTTCATGCCGCTGACGGTGGGTGGCGGCATCCGCACCTTGGACGATATCCGCCAACTGCTCAACGCGGGCTGCGACAAGGTGAGCATCAATTCAGCCGCGCCCAAGAATCCGGACTTTGTGAAGCAGGCAGCCCGGCGGTTCGGCAGCCAATGCATCGTGGTGAACATCGATCCCAAGCGGGTGCTCCGCGACGGCCGAGAATTCTGGGAGGTTCACATCAACGGCGGGCGAATCGGCACCGGCCTGGAAGCGGTGGCCTGGGCCCGCGAGGTCGAGCGGCTAGGTGCCGGCGAGATCGTGCTGACTTCCATGGATGCCGATGGCACCAAGAACGGCTACGACCTGGAGATCACCGCCGCCGTCAGCCAGGCTGTCAGCATTCCGGTGGTTGCCAGCGGTGGTGCCGGGCACCCCGACCATCTGGCCGACGCCATCCAGCTAGGGCATGCCGACGCGGCCCTGGCCGCGAGCATCTTCCACTTTGGCGAATTCACGATTCGCCAGACCAAGGAAGTGATGGCCGCGCGAGGTATCCCCGTGCGGCTTTGATGGCGTCCTCTTTGAGCGTCCGCTGCCTGGCTTGCATGGCAACAGCTTGAGCCGCCCCGCCCGCAGCGGCAGCCAGTAGAGGCTGCCGCAACATTCCGATGTGGCTCACGGTTGGTGCTGCTGCGTGACGCGGCTATCGCTGGCGGCGTTGGACTCAGGCAGGAGGGCCGGAAATTCCAAGCAAAACCGGCTGCCACGCCCGCGCTCGCTTTCAACGCGAATCTCGCCGCCGTGCTCCTTGAGAATCTTCTGGCTGACCGGCAGGCCCAATCCCGTGCCGCGATTGTGCTTCGTGGAAACAAACAGGCTGAAGATGTCGTCGATCTCCTCGGGATCGATACCAACACCGTTATCTTCCACGATTACGCGGGCCAACTTTTCCTCGGGCAGATACAGCGTGCTGACCTTCACCGCCCCTTGTGGCTCGCTTTCTTCGCTCGCATCGATGGCGTTGGTTACCACGTTGAGGATGGCGCGGTACATGCCATCGGGATCGAAGGTGAGGGTGGGCATGGCCAGGTCGGGCATCCAGGTAAGCAGAACCTTCTTTTCCTTGGCCCGAAGCTGCATCAGCTCGACCACGTCGCCGACGATGCCGTTGATTTCCGAGGGCACCATTTCCGGCTCGCGTTCTTTACTGAACGTGAGCATGTCCATCACCAGGTCGGAGATGAGTTGCTGCTTGCGTT
>CAZEEG010000198.1:0-5670 GCA_964511065.1 uncultured Pirellulales bacterium
TTGCCGCCCGTCGCCGCTCAAGGCAATTTGCCGGCCGCACCCTGCCGATAACGTTCTGGCCTCGCGGCCGCAACGGTGCCGCAAGCCATCCATTGGCGGCCGCTCCGCTTTTGGCCGCCGCTACGAAGGCGCCACCCCCTCCCCCCCGCGTACAGGAACCACGCATGGGTTTTCTCTCCGGCAGCAGCACCTTTCAACGGTACTGGGTCGCAGGCGAAACAGTTTCGCTCAGCGAAGAACACCTGGAAACGCTGGAGCAGCATTCGATCGAACATGCTTCTGCGCCCTCGCCAGACGAACCCTCCGTGGGCTTTCTGGCCGGGGAGCATCTGCTCGACTTGAACTTCGAGTGGGGCAAGAACGTGGTGGACGATGCCCTGCATTTCGGCATCCGCATTGATACCAACCAGGTGCCCTCGGCAATCCGCAAGGCGTGGCTGCAACTGGAACTGGCGCAACTCACCGCCGATTCGCCCGGCAGCCGGCCCACCAAGGTCCAGCGGCAGGAAGCCAACGAGGCCGTCGATGCCCGCTGCGCGGAAGAAGCCGCCACCGGACGCTTCCGCCGCATGCAACAGGTGCCGATGCTTTGGGATACCCGGCAGGGCCTGCTGTACGTGGGAAGCTCCAGCAGCGAGGCCAATCGGCTGTGCGTGGAGTTGATGGAGCAGGCGTTCGAACTGGAACTGGACTGGATCACGTCGAGCAAACTGGCCGCCGCCTTTGCCGAAGAGCACGACCGGCAGGAAGCGTTTTACGCTGTCGAGCCCTCAGCCTTCCACCCGGAAGGTTCCGGCGAGATCTACTGGTGGAACGGGCAGGCGAACAACGTCGACTACCTGGGCAACGAGTTTCTGCTGTGGCTGTGGTGGCACTACGCCAACGAGGGCGACACCGTCGCGCTGGCCGATGAGTCTGAAGTCACCTTCATGTTCGCACGTACGCTGGGTTTGGAATGCCCCCGCGGCGAGCATGGCAAGGATACGCTTTCGTCCGACTCGCCCATCCAACTGCCCGAGGCCGAGTTGGCGCTCCGCTCCGGCAAGCTGCCCCGCCGGTCGGGCTTGACGCTCGTGCGGCACGACCAGCAGTTCGACTTTGCCTTGCAGGCCGAAACCTTCTGCGTCAGCGGCGCGAAGATGCGCCTGGGCGAAGCCGACCTGCGCGAAGACCGCGTCGAAGCGCTTCGCAACCTGAGCGAAACGCTCGATCTGCTGTATGGCGCCTTTTGTAACCGCCGCTTGAGCGATGCTTGGAGCGAAGTCTTCGAGCAGATTCAACACTGGCTCCAGCCCGGCAAGCGAGCCAGGAAACCGGCCGCATAACCGTTGGCAGGCCTGGTAAGCCGCCTGCCCCCCCATTGCAACCTGCCGCTGCGGCGTTGCGCAAGCTAATCCGATTGCGGCGGCAGGCCATCGCGTGCAGCGCGAAACGCGGCCACGCGTGCTGCATCCACGGCTGCTGCGACTTGGCCGCCGTGCTTCAACCCTGTGCCAACGATGAACCCGGCCGCCTGACTGAAGCGGTTGATGTTGTCCGGCGTGACGCCGCTGCCCACCAGCACCGGCGTGCCGGGGACCGCCTCGCATACCGCGGCCAGTTGCGTCGGGTCGGACGCTTCGCCGGTGGCTGCCCCCGATACCACCAGGGCATCGGCCAGCCCTCGCTCGACCAGGTCGCGGGCTTCCTCCTGGAGCGGTTGGGCCGCCAACGGCGCGGAGTGTTTGACATCGACATCGGCCACGATGGCCACGTGCTCTGCCGCCAGAGCGCGGCGCAGGCGCAGCAGATCGTGCGCAATGCCGCCGATGATGCCTTGATCGGTGAGCCGCGCTCCACACAACACGTTGACGCGAATGAACTGCGCCCCGACCGCCGCGGCAATGGCCAATGCGCTTTCGCCGTCGTTGCGCAGCACGTTGATCCCTAGCGGCAGCTGGCAAGCCTGGCGCACCTTCACGGCCAGCGCCGTGAGCATGGCTACTGTGGTTGCCGGAACGCGGGCCGGGTAGAACGGCACGTCGCCAAAATTCTCCAACATCAGCGCATCGGCTCCTCCCTCGACCAGCGCATCGGCATCAGCCAGCACGTGCGTTTCAATCTGCCGCAGGTCGCCGCCAAAACGGGGCGAAGCAGGCAGCGGCGGGACGTGCAACATGCCAATCAGCGGACGGGGCCACGGCCCGGACCTGGCTTGCGCATCGGGGCTGGCAAAGATGGCGCAGAATCGGTTCATGGCGTGCTCAGAAGCGTCGGCGATGCGGGTGCAACGGTGCCGATCCTCGCACAAGGGCTACCCTGGAATCAATGGCGAATTGCGCGCAAGCCGCGCAGGTATCCATCAGCACCGATTCTTTGACTTCCGCTTGGCCACCGGGCATCTTACGGCGAGCGATTGGCCTGGCAAAGCGCCGGTCGCATTCCGGCTTTCCGGTTACCTTTCCGTCCCTGCCCGCCAAAGGTTCGCCCAACATGAAAATTGCCCGCTGTACGACCGCTGTCGTTGAAGCCAACTACGACTATACGTTTGTCCGCATCGAGACGGAGGACGGGACGTACGGGACGGGCGAGTGTTTCTTTGCGCCTGGGCTGACAGCGGCCCTGGCCGAGATGTTTCCGCTGCTGATCGGGCGCGACCCTCGCGAGATCGACCGCCTGGCGCGGATGCTGTGGCGAAAGGGTTCGGGCGCGGGGGCCGTGGCCGGCTATCTGTACAACGCGGTTAGCGGAATTGAAGCGGCGCTGTTCGACCTGGTCGGCAAGCTGTATCGGGTTCCCTGTTATCAACTGCTGGGTGGGCGGATGCACTCGGCCGTCCGCATCTATGCCGATTGCCACGCGGGCGACAATATCGAAAGCTGGGGCCCGATGCTCGTGCAGCGCCGCCCGGACTGGTTGGCTCAACTGGTGCCCGAGGAAGACGACCAGCGGGAACGCTACGAGCCGGAGATGTACCGCCGCCGCGCCGAGCAGATGGCTGCCGCCGGTTTCACGGCAATGAAATTCGATATCGACTCGATCATTACGTTCACCGGCGAAGAATTCCTGCGGCCGGTGACGAACGCCGAGGTGGAGACAATGGCCGCTTGCGTGGCGGCCGCCCGGGAAGGTGCCGGCCCCGGAATCGACCTGGCGGTGGATTGCCACTGGCGATTCTCGCCGAGCGACGCGTTGCGGATCAGCCGGGCCTTGGCGCCTTACCACCTGATGTGGATCGAAGACCCTTGCCCCCCGGAAAATTGGCGCGACATGGCCGATCTGCGGGCCGGGTCGCCGGCGCCCATTCTGACGGGCGAGAACCTCAATCGCCGGCATGGATTCTGGGATTTGATCGTGAATCGGGCAGTGGACATTGTCGCGCCGGACGTGCAGAAGTGCGGGGGCATGCTCGAAGCCAAGCGGATCGGCGAGTTGGCCGAACTCCAAGGCATCCGGTTCGCACCGCACAACATCGCTTCGCCGTTGGGCGTGATGGCCGCGGCGCACGTATGCATCACCCTCCCCAACTTCATCGCTCTGGAGTTTCACGGGGCCGATGTGCCGTTTTGGGATGCCCTCATTCGCCGGCCCAACCGTGCGGCAGCCGTGATCGAAGAAGGCTACGTCCACTTGGACGAAACGCCTGGCCTGGGATGCGAACTGAACGAAGAAGTGGCCCGGCAATACGCCAAGCCGGGTGAACCCTGGTTTGGCGAAGCCGCCGGGCGATAGCCGGGCGGTCAACAAGCCAACAGGGTCAACAAGCAACCAGGGCCGGGGCGCAGTTGGGGTTGCTCGATACGGCGGGTTTGGTTGAGAATCGGCCTGCGGTCGCCGCATGCGTGACCGCCGTTGATTCCCACGCTCCGGTGGAGACCCCTGGTGTGTCTGAACCCCAACCGGCATCTTCGGCCCATGCCCGCCCGGCTGTGTTTGTGGACCGCGATGGCACGCTCATTGCCGAGCGGCATTACCTCTGCGATCCCGACCAGGTTCAGCTTTTGCCAGGCGCGGCTCAAGCCGTGCGGCGGCTCAACCAGGCTGGCGTGCCCGTGCTGATGGTGACCAACCAATCGGGGGTCGCCCGAGGGTATTTCAGCCTCGAACAAGTCGAACAGGTGAACCAGCGGGTGTTGGCGATGCTGGCGGCCGAGGGTGCGCGACTGGATGGCATTTACGTCTGCCCTCACCAGGAAGGCGACGGTTGCAACTGCCGCAAGCCGGCTACCGGCATGGTGGATGCCGCCGCGGCCGCGTGGAACGTCGCACCGGACAAAAGCTTTGTCATCGGCGATAAGCCGTGCGACATCGACCTGGGGCGGAACCTGGGCGCCGGCGCACTGCTGGTGCGCACCGGGCACGGGGCGCAGTGGGAGGGCGACGACCGCTGCCTGCCCGACGCCGTGTTCGACAGCCTGCCTGATGCCATCGCACACGTGATGCATCACCTGGAGCGCAACTCCCAGGTGTTCCCCGCCTGATCGAGGCGTTTGGTGAACGCACGACCTGCCCGGGGAGGATTCTCGCGACCCTCAAGCGTTTCCTTACCGGTTGAGCAGTTCCATGAACGCTTTCATGAATGCCCCCTGGGCCGGCCAAGCCGGGGCCGTTACCAGGTTGCCGTCGACGTGGACGCTATCCAGGCCAGGGCTGGGTTCAACCCACGTGGCACCGCTCAACTCCAACTCCGGACGCACGGCCGGATAGGCCGTACACGCGCGGCCTTCGACAACGCGGGCGGCGGTCAGAATCTGAAGTCCGTGGCAGATGGCGGCCACCGGCTTGCCTGCCTGGAAGAAGTGCTGCACCATCTTCAGCACGTTGGCATCGAGCCGCAGGTACTCCGGAGCCCGGCCGCCCGGTACAACCAGCCCTTGATACTGGGCCGGGTCCACCTCGGCAAACGTGGCATTGAGACGGAAGTTGTGCCCTGGCTTTTCGGTGTAGGTCTGGTGGCCTTCGAAGTCGTGAATGCTGGTGGCCACGGTATCGCCGGCCTTCTTGCCAGGGCAGACGGCATGCGGTGTGTGGCCCGCCGATTCGAGAATCTGAAACGGCACCATCACTTCGTAATCTTCGACGAAATCGCCGACAATCATCAGCACTTGGGCCATGGCAAACGCGCTCTCTCTTTACTTCTTGGTACAAGGGGGGAAACCGGCCGCTTCCATGGCCGCGAGTTCGGGACCGTCGGCCGGGTTCCTGGGAGGCCGAAAGACCGCCGCTCCAACCCGGCACGACCGATCTTCGCTGGCATTTGCCGGTTCATACAAAAACGCCTGCCGGCAGCGAGGCCGACAGGCGTCCCAGTCAATTGGTTCGGCAAGGAACCGCCGCGGATGCCGCGGCCTGTTCCCTGGCGGCTAACGGCGCTAGCCGAAATTAGCCTTCGCTGTTCGGGTCGTCTTCCTTGGCCTCGGGCTTGGCGTCCTCTTTGGGCTCGTCCTTGGGCTGCTCGCCGTCAGCCTGGGGCTTGTCCGCCGGCTCAGCCTTAGGTTCTTCCTTGGGTTCTTCAGCCTTGGGTTCGGCCGGCTTGGCGTCTTCCTTGGGCTCTTCGGCTTTGGGCTCAGGCTTGGATTCTTCCTTCGGTTCGGCCTTGGACTCTTCGGGCTTCTTTTCCGGCTCGGGCTTGGGCTCGGGCTTCTTTTCCGGTTCCGGCTTCGGTTCTGGTTTCTTTTCCGGCTCGGGCTT
>CAZEEG010000198.1:5770-7005 GCA_964511065.1 uncultured Pirellulales bacterium
GGCTTCGGTTCTGGTTTCTTTTCCGGCTCGGGCTTGGGCTCGGGCTTGTTTTCCGGTTCCGGCTTGTTCTCGGGCTTATTCTCTGGCTTGGGTTCGGGCTTGTTTTCCGGTTCCGGCTTGGGTTCTTCCTTGGGTTCGGGCTTATCGTCGGCCGCCGCGGCCACCTTTACAAAACGGCGGTGAATCCAGCCGCCCTTGTCTTCGTCGTTCACCTTGTAAACGACGCCGACCCAATTGTTGTGGACCTTGAGCACCTTCAGCTCGGTGTCCTTGGGAATTTCGGCCAGGACCGTGCTGCCGAGCATGAACTTGGCTTTATCGGCGGTGACAACGACGGTGTCGTCGGCCTTGATATCGGCATCTTGGGCCGAAACGGTCGAAACCATGCTGGCCAGAAGCACCAGCAGTCCAAACATCCAGCGGAACTTCAACATGTCACGAACCCCAATCCTGATTTCATCTGCGGCTATCGAATTATTCGGCACGTGCTGGAAACGCCGCTTGGGAACCGCACGTTGACCACTTGTGCTGAAATGAACCTAATGCGCTGGGCGGCTGGATGCAATCCGCCAGCCGGGTTTTCTCCACATTCACCCCCCCAAAGAATGGCCAGCGGCGCAGCGAGGTCAGCATTCGCCCTGGCCCGATGCCTCGGCGATGCGCGAGAGGGCCAGCAGCACGAGGGCCTTAAGTTTCGACGTGGAAAGCATTTCTAACGCCTGCTCGGGCGCCACCCAACATCGCAGGCGACGCTTGCGCTCGGCCCAACGCTCCTGGCTTTGCTGGACTTCCATCGCAAATACCCGCACCGAAAGCCGCCGGCCCAATTTCTTGTAGCGATACTCGCCGAGCGGTTCGGGAAGGAGTCTCCCCAGCAGGCCGGCTTCCTCCCTCGCTTCTTTCAATGCGGTTTCGCCGGGCGAATCTCCCGCCTCGATCACCCCCTTGGGAACAATCCACTTGTTGGGATTGCGCCGGGCCGTAATCAGGCACACCTGGAGTTGCCCATCGCTCCAACGAAACGGGATTGCGCTAGCCTGGTGCGGTTGCGGTGGTATGGAAGTGGAATCTGCCATTCGTGGCGACGGCTCCTCAAACGGGGCGGGGAGGTGGAAAGATTGCCTCCGCTGCTGCGCGGCCCAAGTTTTTACGGCACAAGGACTTATATTCCTGTTCTCAACCATAGGTCATTGTGGAAAAGCTGTCGAGTTCGTCAAGGCGAGCCGGCCGGATCG
>CAZEEG010000199.1:0-6904 GCA_964511065.1 uncultured Pirellulales bacterium
AAACTTGCCCATCATAAAGACCAGCTCATCGCTCATGTGTAGCGGACTCCCTGGAACTGTGGTTCAAAGAACGCCGGCAACAGGCTATCGACACGGAGCAGGCCCTCGGGGGTCACGCGGACCTCGTCGCCCTGCCGCTCGATGTATCCTTCGCTGGTGTAATCGTTCCAGACACTGCTCCACTGCTGGAAGATGTCGGCCCCGAACTTCTCTCGGAAATAGCCGGCGTTGATCCGCCCCGTCTTCAATTGCAGGATCAGTTCGCGGATGACGCGCTGCTGGGTCGAAAGCCGCAGGCCCCGGGCCAGCGGCAACTCGCCGCGTTCCAGCGGTTCCAGGTAATCGTTCCACTCGGCCTTGTTCTGGTAGTGGACACCCGAAACATGGCCAAAGCTCGCCACGCCCGTTGCCAGCAAGTCGCTACCCCGCCAGAGATTGTCGCGGTAGCTGAAGCTCACCTGCGGCCCCGTGCCCGGGGCATGGTCCTTGACCATCGTGTAAGCGCTGCTGACCTTGTAACCGGCCTCGGCCAGAACGTCGAACCCGTATTGCACCCAAGCCCGCTTGGTGGGCCAATCGGCCACGGGCGTTTCGATCTTGTTGCCCAGGATATCGCGCGAGTACACCGTATTGAACGGCAACTCCATCTGGTAAATGGTGACGGAGTCGGGATTGAGTTCCAGGGTGCGGCGGAGGTTGTCTTTCCAGTTATCCCAGGTTTCACCCACCATGCCGGCAATCAAATCGACGTTCACGTTGGGGAAGTCGGCCGCGGCGATCCAATCCCACGCCTTGTAGACCTCGCCCGAGAGGTGCGCCCGGCCGTTCTCCCTGAGAACTTCGTCATTGAAGTTTTCGATCCCCAGGCTGAGCCGGGTAACCCCCAGTTCGCGCAGCGTGCGGACCTTGGTTTCGCTGAGCGTGCCGGGTTCGCACTCAAAGGTGACTTCTTCAGCGTGATCCCAGTTGATATTCGCCCGGAGCCGATCCACCAGCGAGGTAAGCTGCTTGGGGCTGAGGAAGCTGGGCGTGCCGCCGCCGAAGTACACAAAGCGGAACGGCCGGCCGCCCATCACCGGCAGCTTGCTGACCAGTTCGATCTCGCGGCTCAACCCGGCCACGTACCGTTCGACCTCTGGTGCGTTCTTGTCCGTGTACACGCGGAAGTAACAGAACTTGCACCGTTTACGGCAAAACGGAATGTGCAGGTACAAGCCCAGCGGAACGTCGGCCGGCGGCGAGCCCAGCGCGGCCCGCACGTCCTCCAGGCCGTCCTCGGTCCACTGCGAAAAGGGCGGATAATTGGAGATAAAGTAATTGCCGACTTCGGTCTTGGTCTCGGTAGCCATAACGCGATGCGGTTCGTTGGAGGAAGTCGGAAAGCATGGCAACGGGGGGTACCGCCGCGCGCCGCCGCCCCGTTGCCGGCGGTGCCATCGTTGCGGGCCCCATACGGTTATCGCCCCACGCAGTCAAAACGCTGCGCAGTGAAAGCCGTGCCCGGCCACAACCCCGACCGGCGACAGCGCTGCCCAGCGAAAGCCACGCCCAGCGGTCGTTCCCAAAAACGCGGGCCGGAGCCCCGCTTGGACTGCCAGGAGTGCGCGCCGCCCGATCGGCCCAGCGCCGGCTTACCGCCCAGCGATTCACGCCCGCCCCCGGCGCAACGCAAATGCCATTAAACCATACGGGCAAGGGAAAGGGAAACGTTGAGTTGGCGGTTGACACCGGCCCGGCAGCCCGCTCCCACACACCGTGGAGGCGGCATCCCCCCGCGCCCTGGGGCCGGTTGTACCTGCCGCGGCGGCATACTTGACTCTTGACAACCGCCTGCCGCCACCCACGCTTATTGGTGGTTGCGCCGCCGCCGTCCGGCCGTCAAACGCTCGGTACCGCAGGGGTTCCCTATTCCGGCACCTTCTGTGGGGCCTGGCGGCGGACCGCCATACAATCAAGCGGACCTTCGCTGCGCACGTTTTCCTTCGAGTTCCCACTCAACTGGCGGCACCTGGCCGGGCCACTCGTTCCAGGGACCTCTTGCGGCGGCCCCAGCGGCAGCAGGGAATGACAGCAGGCCGACCCCATTCGGAACCGCTCCTCGCATGGCTGAAACCTTCGATCCCTACTACAAGTGGCTGGGCATCCCGCCCGAGGACCAACCGCCCCATCACTACCGGTTGCTGGGCTTGAACCTGTTCGAGTCCGATCCGGACGTCATCGACGCCGCAGCCAACCAGCGGATGGGCTACCTCCAGGCTTGCGCGCACGGGCCGCACATCGCCCTCACGCAACAGCTGCTCAACGAAATTGCTACCGCCCGGGTGTGCCTGCTCAATCCCGAGCGCCGGGCCGATTACGACAACCAACTCCGCCAGCGGTTGGGGCAGAGTGAAGCGTCCAAGACCAAGCGCGGCAGCCAGGCTGTGCCGGAAATGCCCACGCAGGGCAGGCGGCGGGATACCGGATCGGCGGCTACCAATCCGCCACAGCCACCGGCAGAACCCGGTACCTTTTTGCCACCGGACGATGTTGTCGCGCCTGTGGCGAAAGTTGCCGCGCCTGCGGCGAAAGTTGCTGCGTCTCCGGCGAAAGCTGCTGCGCCGCAGGCAAGTGATCCCGAGACGAGGTCGGCCGTGTCCACACCAGCCGCATCCCCGCGGCGGTCGAACGTATCGCTGGTGATCGCGGCGGTGGCGGCCGTGCTGCTGTTGGGCGGGATTGCGGTATGGCTGGCGACCTCGGGCGGTGGCAGCGATCCTTCCGCCAATCTGGAAGGCGTTGTGCTCGACGATGCCCAGGCAGAAGCCCACGGGAATTGGGAACGCCGAACCGACGGCAGCCCCATCGGCCCTCACTACCTGATCGACGATGGCCAAGGCGGGGCCAACACGATCCAGTTCTTTCTCGATTCGCTGCGGCCCGGCTATTACCGGGTTCGCCTGGCTTACGTGCCGGGCGAGGATCGAGCCACGAATGCCACCGTGTACGTTATCCAAGGCGGCCGCCCCCAGGCGATCAAAGTCGATCAACAGCAATCGCCCGACGATGGCCGCTTCCACAACCTGGGCACGTTCCACTTCACCGGCAGTTCCAAGGACGCCATCCAAATCAGCGCCACCGGTGCCGATGGCCGCGTGGCGGTCGATGCCGTACAGTTCATCAAGGACTGATCCGGTTTGCCGCACGGCACCGGCGGACCAATGCCCACCGATAGCCCCCCCCTGTTTGATGTGAGGAATCACCATGAAACCCGCCGCGTGGTTGATGCTGGCCGGATTGCTGGGTGCCGCGGGCGTCGGCCTGGGCGCCTATGGAGCGCATGGGTTGGATGCCTACCTGGTGGGTAAGTATCTCCCCGCCGGAGCCGCCGAGAATCCCGGGGGGGACAATCTCGCGGGCGAAGCCCCGGCAACGGGAGCAGGCCAGGCCCAGTCGCCGCAGCAGATGATCGAAGCGGCGCCGCCGGAGGTTCAGGCCAACCTTCGCAAACGGCTGGAGAACTTTGAAACGGCCGTTCGATACCAGATGTGGCACACCCTGGCCCTGGTGGGGGTGGCCGCCGTGGCCGCCCACCGTCGCAGCACCGCCGCCAACGTGGCTGGGTTCTGCTTCCTGCTGGGCATCGCACTGTTTTGCGGCATGTTGTATTTCTGGGCGTTCGGCGGGCCGCAGTTCCTGGTGCATATCGTGCCCTTTGGCGGCGTATCGTTCATCGTTGGCTGGCTGGCATTGGCGTTTTCAGGCCGGGGCTGGAACACGTAACCTCCGTGCCGCCGGTTTCACCCCCCCAGGGGGAACGGTTTTCAGGTAGCCGCATGATCCTTTCGTGGTTGAAGTCGCGCCGCCGCAAAAAGCGGATGGCCGCTCCATTTCCCGAGCCGTGGCTCGCGATCATCCAGCGCAACGTCAAACACTACGCGCTGCTGTCACCGCAGCAACAGTTGCGGATTCGCCAGTACGTGGCTGCATTCGTTCCCGAAAAGTATTGGGAAGGCTGCGGCGGCCAGGAAATGAACGACGAGGTCCGCGTGACCATCGCGGCCCTGGTCGGCGTGATGATGCTGGGCATCGAACCGCCCTATTTCTTCGACCAGGTGAAATCCATCCTCGTTTACCCTTCCACCTATTTGCAACCGGAGCACACCATCGGCGCAGTGGGTGGCAACGTGGCCCTGGTGGAAGAGGATGTGGACGTGCTGGGCGAAGCCTGGAGCGAAGGCCCGGTGATTCTCTCGTGGGATGCCGTACTGGAGGGTGGGCGGCGACGCTTTGGGCATAATGTCGTGTTCCACGAATTCGCCCACTGCCTCGACCGCCTCGACGGCGCCACCGACGGCACGCCGCCGCTCAAAGGCGACGACGCCCGGATGTGGGAAGCCATCAGCAACGAAGCCTTCCGCCAACTGAGGATGGATAGCCAACGCGGCCTTGCAACCCTGCTGGACCCTTACGGCGCCACCAACAAGGTCGAGTTCTTCGCTGTCGCCACGGAATGTTTCTTTGAGTCGCCCAGGGCGATGCAACGCCAGCACCCTCGGCTGTACGAGGCCTTGCGGCGGGTCTACCGCCAGGACCCGGCCTCCTGGGGTTATGGCGAGGCGGCAACCTCGCACGACGACGGCAGTATTTCCGGCTCCCTTCTCCCGTGAAACTGGAGAGATCGCGCGGTCTTTGCCGATAAAGCGGACACTGCCGCCTGAGATCGGCCAATGGAGATCCCACAGGCGGTATGCCGTCCAAGGATCGCGCCCTCTTGGCGAGCGCGGCGCGCGATCGCCGCGCCCGGCCTGCGTCTAAACGGGAACCGCCTGCGCCCATGATTCGCCCGACCCTAGCCGCCGTGCTGGTAATGCTGTCGGGGGGATGTTCCCTGTTCCCGTCGCCCGCCATCGAGCCACAGGTCTTTAATCCGTACCCTCAGTTGAGCCGCGTGGCGGTGGCCCCCTTCTTCAACTTGAGTACGGCGCCCAATGCCGACGGCCGCCAGTTTGCTGTCTGCTACTACCAGCAGTTGCAGGAGATTCAGGGATTCGAGGTTGTCCCGGTGGGCGTGGTCGAAAACGCCATGAAGGAATACGGCCTGCAACTGAACAACGCCGCGGAAGCCAGGGCGTTGGCCCAGATTTTGAAGGTGGATGCCATCGCCGTGGGCGCGATCACCGACTTTGATCCCTATCATCCACCCCGCTGCGCGTTCTTGGTGGAGTGGTACGCGGCCAACCCATACTTCCAGCCAATCCCGGCCGGTTATGGTCTGCCCTGGGGAACCCCGGCGGCCGAGCAGATTCCATCCGCCTTGGTTCACGAGGCGGAGTTCGCCGCCGCCCGGGCGGCGCTCAAGTCGACCACTCCGCCGTACGAGCCGATCCAGCTTCAACCGCTTCCGCCGGAACGGCCGCTGTTGCCGCCGGGCGCCGTGCGCCCGCCCGAGCGGTTGCCGGCCCCCAGCGAGGTGGAGGACCAGGGCGGGGAGTATCGCACGCTATCCAGTTGGCACGATGTGGACCTGGTGCCTCGGCCCGGCGCCTCGGCTGAGAAGGGGCCGCTGCCAGCCCCCGCGCCCCCGGCCGCGGGACCGCTCACGGTGAACAACCATCCGGTGATGCGGCACGTGGCCACGTACAGCGGCAGCGATCCGCACGTGCTGCAGGCGCTCAAGCAGTTCCTGGCCGTGCGCGAACGGGAGGATTTTGCAGGTCCGGAGGCCTTTATGAAAGTAAGCGATGATTTCATTCGTTTCTGCTGCCATTTGCACCTCTCGGAGATGCTGTCGGCACGGGGTGGGGCCGGAAAAACACGAGTGGTGTGGCGATGGCCCAACAGCCGATAGAGCAGATTGGGGACACGTTCCTTGCAACGCCCCCTGGCAGTCGCTTGTCGCAAGCCCAGCGCGTGGATGGCCGCCAGCGATACACCGCCGGTAGCGAACCAATGTTCGAGGGCCCATTGAGGGGGGCCGCCATCACCACCAGCGGACAAGCCGACGCCACCGCCAGGGCCAAAGGAATTGGCCTGGCCGCCGGACCGGAACAACCGGCCGGAACCGCACAACCGCAGCACGGAGAGGGAGGGACCGAGTGACGCAGGACATCAACGTATTGGCTCTCGTGAAGGGGAACGAGCGGTACGTGTTCCTCTACAACGACGCCTCGCGCGCTGAGACACTGCGCGTGCTGGGCCGCTACGCCTCCAACCCTGAACTGAGCTTCAGTTGGTACGATGCCGCTGTGCTCAGCCAGAAAATTCGCCAGGAAAGCCAACCCCAACCGGCAGCGCCCCGCTTCGAGCAACCGCTCCCCAAGGAATACGACGACCTGTTTTAAGTGCGCCGCCAGACGAGCCGCCACAACCTGCTGTGCCACATGAAGAGGCCAACGCTCTGGGCGGCCCTGTATTAAGCGCGCCGCCAGACGAGCCGCCGCAACCTGCTGTGCCGCATCAAGGGTCCAACCCTCTTGGGGCCCCTGTTCAAAGCGCGCTGCCCGGTGAGCCGCCGACAGTTGCCGCCAACCAGGTCCAGCAGTTGCCGCCAAGGCCGTGCCACCGCCGCCAGGGAAGCCATCGCTATGGATGAGGCGATCCGTCGCTTTCTGCAGTACTTGAGCGCCGAGCGCAATGCCTCGCCCTTGACGCTCAAGAGCTATCGCGAAGACCTGGAGGTGCTCCGCACGTACCTGGCGCAAAGTTACGGGCAGAACCTGCCTGCCCCGGGCGATCTGACCACGCTCGACTTGCGCGGCTACTCGGCCTATCTGCACAATGCCGGTTATGCCAAGAGCACCATTGCGCGGCGACTCGCGTCGCTGCGCAGTTTCTTTCGCTTTGGCAATCGCGAAGGCTGGTGCGAGGAGAACCCGGCCAAACCGCTGCGCAATCCCCGCCGCAGTCGCAAGCTGCCGCACTT
>CAZEEG010000200.1:0-6860 GCA_964511065.1 uncultured Pirellulales bacterium
AGGTGACGATCGAGTTCGAAGGCAACCGCGCGGTGCGCGTCGATACCGTGGTGGTTTCGACCCAGCACGCCGACACGATCAACGGCCGTGAGATCAAGCAGCAGGAAATCCGCGACTACGTGATCGAGCAGGTCGTGAAGCCCTGCCTGCCGGAAGACCTCGACGCCTCGCAGACCAAGTACCACATCAATCCCACGGGCCGGTTCGTCCGCGGCGGTCCGCATGGCGATTGCGGCCTCACGGGCCGGAAGATCATCGTCGACACCTACGGCGGTTGGGGCCGGCACGGGGGCGGTGCCTTCAGCGGCAAGGACCCCACCAAGGTCGATCGCAGCGCCGCATACATGGCCCGGCACGTGGCCAAGAACATCGTGGCGGCAGAACTGGCCGAACGGTGCGAAGTGCAACTCGCCTACGCCATCGGCGTTTCCGACCCGGTGAGCGTCCACGTCGATACCCAAGGAACGGGCCGCATCGACGACGCCCGGATTTGCAGCCTGGTGCGCGAGATTTTCCCGCTCTCACCGCGGGGAATCATCGAGTACCTCGACCTGCGCCGGCCGATCTACCGCCAAACCGCTTGGGGGGGGCACTTCGGTCGCAGTGAGCCTGCCTTCACTTGGGAAGATACCAAGGCCGCCGAGAAACTGGCCGCGGCCGCTGGCACGGCCGTCACCTCCAACGCCTAGGCGCTCGGCCGCCCGCCGCTTATCGGCCTGTCAGACAAAGTGACCAGGGGCCAGCGATCAGGACGGCATCATTCGCGATTCAACAACCGCCGGGAACCAGCACGGTTCCCGGCGGCTTTGATGAAGTAACCCGACCGCGATTCGTTCGCCGCACCTTCGACACGGAATGTCCAACCGGTGAGCCAGCCTCCCCAGCCCACTGCCGTCGATGCACCAGGCCGGACGCGGTCCGACAGCGGCGCACCTTCGCACATCTCGCACCACGACGCGGCAGCGCGCGAACTGCGCGCATTCTGTTTGGTTGCCCGCCGATGTTTGATCGCCGCCAGCCTGCTGTGGCTATTGGGCGTGCCGCTGCTGCTGTGGGTGCGGCGTGCCCAGGGCGTGCTGGAGCCTGCGCCGTCGTGGCCGGTCGCCATGGTATTCGCCTTAGCATTGGCCGGGGCCGCCGCGCTTTGGCGCCAGTTGGCAGGGGGCGCCTCCAAAGGGCAACAACCACCGGCCCAGCGATCGGGCAACCGTCCCGGCTCGGTGCCGTTGGTCGGGCGTGCACTGCAATCGCTGGAGCATCCTGGAGTGGCCTGGTTCGCGCCCCCGCTGCCAATGGTAGCGGCCGCGGCCGCGCTTTCGTTCGCCGGGGCCAACATCGCTGGTGTGGTGGTGTTGTGGGCGGTGATCGTCGCCACGGAAACGGCCTCCTGGTGCCTGCGAGGCAGCGAGGTACCTGGCCTGTTTAACCCGCTGCTCCCGCCGCAGTCTGCCAGCGACGAGCATCTCTCCGCGGCTGATGAAGTCAGCGACGGCACAACCTCTGCCGCGCCGCGCTCTCGCGAGGTGGCAAACCAACCCTCTGCGACGGATCAACATGCCGCAGGAAAGCCGCCGGGCGAAGAAACCACCCAAGAGGCGGCCAACGCGAAATCCAACGCGCCACGATGGGAGTCCTGCGGCGCCGAGGAAGCGGCGGCGGTTGGCTTGCAACCGCAGTTGCCGAAAGACGCGGTGGGCGGTTGGCCACGCGATGCGATCGGTCCCGCTGCGCAGTCCGGCGGCGATGACCATCGCTCGCCGCTTTCACCGCGGGAGAATCCGCTGAACGGCGATACGGCCGACATCGTCGAAGACCCTGCAACCGAGGTAGTGTTCCAACAATGGACGCGCTCGCAGCTACCCGACGGCAGCCAGCAGGTCTTTGCCACGCTTCGGGCGGAGCTTAGCCCGGGCCAGCGCACGGCCAGCGTTCACCTGGCATTTTGCCCACCATTGCCGCTGGTGCCGGAGATCGAGTTCGAGCAGATCGATGGTCCCGAGGCGCGCATCCAGCAAGGTGAAGTGTACCGGCACGGGGCACGGTTGGATGTGCGGCTTGCCGAGACGGCCACCGAAGCCTGCTGGGTGGTGATCGAAGTGGCAGCCTTGGCGGCCACCGCCACGCATTCTTAGCCCAGCGTCCCGGGGGCTGCTGCGAACGAACCTCCGCAGCCCAGAAAGCCGGCGGCCCGTTATCGGCTGTTGCGCTGCTTGCGAATCTGGTCGCGCAATTCGGCGGCCAGTTCGTACTGCTCGGTTTCCACGGCTTCAGCCAGCCGTTCGGCCAGAGTCTTGCCCACCTGGTAGCGATCGCGGAGCGTATCCCGCAGTTCTTGGAGCCGTTCGACCATTTCATCTTCGTCGAAGCGTTCGTCGGCATGGTACTCATCGAAGAATTGCCGCATGCGCTCCAGGCCGTCGCCAATGGCGCCGATCGCTTCTTCTGGCTGATCGTGTTCCAGCGCGGCCAGCGCGGAAGCCTGCGTGCGATGGAACAGCACAAACGGCCGGTACTGCTCGTGCGACAGGGTCCAATCTTCGCTGGGCGAGTGCTTTTTGGCGAAATCCATCAACGCTAGCGTGTGGTCGGCATCGCGAACGGCCCGGTCGAAGTCGCGCAGAGCCAACCAGCACACGCGGCGGTGGTAAAACTGCACGAACTCGCGATCGACTTCCAGGCAATCGTCGTCGCTCAGCATGTAGCCGGGGCCCTCTCGGACCGACTGGCCGATGAGATAGTCGAGATAGGTCTCGTAGCCGCCGGGCTGGGCGCCGTCGGGCCGATTCTCCACCTCGAGTTGGAGTACGCCTAGATCCACTCGCATTTGCAGCACTTCCCTGCCGTCCGCGCCCTTGATGACGCGAACCTGCACCTCGCCTGGCTCGTAGAGCCAACTGCCGAGGATGTGGTCGAGGTCTTGCTTTCGTCGCGACATGAAATACGCACCGCCCTGTTGGAGGAATCGTTACTGACATTATACCTGCTGCCACAGCGGCTCGCATGGCCCCACTGAGAAGCGGGCAGCGCGCGGCATGCGCTCGGAACGCCGCTCGCGTTGCCATAGGGACACGTGCCGCGGTACTTCAGGGGGGGGTGGTTGCCACCCCCTCTACGGCACAAACCATGCCGCAATTTTCAACGGGCCACATGGCCACGGGTGATCGGCAAGTGCCAATCCCAGGAGCGGCCAATCCCAGGAGCCAACGCCAAGAGCACCAAAAGACAATCGCGGCCGGGCGTAATCATAAGGCAGGGATCGAAGCGGCAACTACCCGCTCGCACGGGTTGGCTTGGGGTCCAACGTTGCCTATTCGTACAGCCCGTGATAGAACGCAAGCATGGCCTTGGTGCGTCGCCTGGCGTCCAACTTTTGGCGGCGCGGCCAAGTGCAGAACAGGTGCCGTGATCGATCGGGATCGTTCCGGAGATCGCAAGGACATGAGTGCCACCGAACACGCAGCAGTCGTCGCAGAACCTCAAACCAACACCAAGACCAGGCACCGTGAAAAGCCGGAGGCCGGCAAGTCCAAGCCCAAGCGGCAACCGCCGTACGCCGTCGTGCTGTTGAACGACGACGTTCACACGTTTAACTACGTGATCGAGATGCTGCAAAAGGTGTTCGGTTACAATCTCAACCGGGCCCTGCTGCTGACCACCCAGGTCCACCATTCAGGCCGGGCGATTGTGTGGACCGGCACGCTGGAAGGTGCCGAACTCAAACGCGACTTGATCCGCGGATACGGAAACGACTACTACGCCTCGCCGCCAGTGAAGTTCCCGCTGGGCGTGGAACTGGAACCGCTGCCTGTGGATTGATCGCGCCACCCTGTCCGCAAAGGGCCCCCTCACCGATTGCCCGCCCAACTCCCCCCGCCAGTAAACATCATGGTTCAGATTTTCATCCCCTCGCAGATGCGTGACCTGTCTGCCGGAACCGACCACGTGGAAGTGGAAGCCCGGAACGTCCGCCAGGCGATCGCTGCCTTGGACCAGCGATTTCCCGGCCTGGGGGAACGGCTCGTCGAGGACGGCCGACTTCGGCCAGGGCTGGCCGTTTCCATTGATGGCGAAATGACCAACCAAGGGTTGTTGGCACCGCTGAACCCCGACAGCGAAGTCCATTTTCTGCCGGCCATCGGCGGCGGCTGATTCGCCAATCCGGCCGCCCCCCGCGCAGCCCCACCGCCCCTTTAGAGCCGGCCCCCCGGCAGCATGCACCCCGGATCAAGGCCAGGGGCCGCCCGCTTCCCCAAACCTCCTAGCTGCAACTGTTTACGCGATAGCGACGGGCGGACGCACTTTCTTCGTCGGCCGCGTAGCGTATAATCGTTCATTAGGGAATCGCCGTTTCGCGGCCGGTTTCAACGGACAGAGTAGGAGGTATTCCCGTCCCGGTGAGATGGTGCTGCGCCCTCCACAAACGCGCGCGTTCGTCAAAGCACGGATAGCTAACGTCGATCCGCACTTTGCCAGTCATCTGGTGCCGCAATCCCGCTCAGGAACCTCACCCCGCCCGCAAACCGTACTTCGCGACATGGTTTGACAAGCTGCTGCCACAAAAGCACTTGCGTCACGAAGTGACTCGCCCTTGCGGCAATCCTCCCTGCAATGAACCGTAACCAGCCGCGTATACCGTTTAACTCGGCACGCTAACTCGACACCGTGAAACCGTGGTTGAAACCACGACTTGCACGCAACAAACATTGAAGAGCACGGCTCACCGTTGACCGTGAGCGCGCCGCCTGCAATGCCGCACGGCAAGCAAACATCTTTGGCATCACGGATGAACGCACCACTACGCAGTCGCCTTTGCGAACCGAACGGGAATTGAAATGGCCATCGAAGTGAACTGTCCTCAATGCGGCCATTCAATGAACTTGAAGGCCTTTTTGTTGGGCAAGCGCGGAATCTGTCCCAAGTGCCAGGCGGCGTTTGATATTCCAGGGAGCCCGGCTAGCGACAGCGGCGCTTCGGCCCCCCAAGCGCGAGCAGCCGCCCCCGCGGCGCAACCGCGGCAGGTGACGCCGGGTGCCGGTTCCAAGCCCTCCACCCCGGTAGCCAGGCCCTCCAGCGTGCCGGCCCGCCCGGCATCGCCCCATCCGGCCACCGCCAAGGCGGCGAGTCCGCAGGCCGCCGCTCCGACAGCCCCCCGCGCCGCGGCACCCACTCCCGGGGCCGTACCCGCACAACCCACCGTACCCGCGCAGCCGGTCGTGCCAGGGCAGCCCATTGCGGCCGCTCCTGCTGGATACACCCCGAGGGCTGCGCAGGCGGTCCCGGTTCCAGGGGCCGGGTACACGTCGCCGGCCGCTCCCGTTCAACCGGCCGGTTATACGCAACCGGGGGTGGTTCCAGTCGCCCGCCCCACGGCGACACCGGTGCAGCCTGTGGCCGGCCAGGCCGTGCCCGTTGCACAGCCGCGTTACACGTCGGGTCCGGTTCAACCGGTGGGCGGACCCGTTACGGCCCCGGCGGTGACGGCGGTTCCGGTGGCGTCGGTTCCGGTGGCATCGCCCGTGGGCGTGGTCGATCCGCTGCTCGAAGCGCCCCAGGCGATGTGGTACGTTCGTCCGTCGTCGGGCGGCCAGTTCGGTCCGGCGGGTGCCGAGTTGATGCGTCAATGGCTGGAAGAAGGCCGCGTGGCCGCGGACTCGCTGGTGTGGCGCGACGGCTGGCCCGACTGGAAGCCCGCCGCGAGTTGTTTCCCGCAGTTTGCCGAACCCAGCGAACCAGAACCGGCCGTGCCCGGCCTGGATGGCATCGCCGTGGGACCAACCGGGATTGGCGGCCGGCCCGTCGTCTATCGCCGGGGTAGCGGCGGCCGCCTGGTGGCGATTGGCTTCCTGATGATCGCCTTATTGGTGCTTATTCCATTGCTTGTGTGGGTTCTATCCCGCAATATGTGAGGTAGCCTTCCCTGGCACGTCGGGCAGTCGTGTCTGGTTCCTGCTGCGCGCAGAAGGAACATTCTCGGAGTTGGCCGTACCGGCGCTCTCAGCACGTGGTGCCCGGTAGCGCGCTGGCGGTGGATCGCTGGCAGACTGCGCCGGGGAGAGGCAGCAATTACAAACAACTTGCCGTTCTCTACCACTATGAAGGGATGAACCATGCTGATGCGCCGTTGTTGGGCTGCTCGCGTTGTTGCTGCCGGTTGCTTCGTAGCAGCTTGGGCATTGGTCGGCGACCTTGCCGGTGTTGCCGCGGCTGAAGAAGGGAAAACCATCCAGTTCGGCAAGTACTCGATGCAGGCCCCCAAGGACTGGAAGCAGAAGGAACCCGCGGTACGGATCATCGCCTACGAGTTCGCCGCCCCGGCGGCTGAAGGTGATGCCGCCGATGGCCGCCTGACGGTGATGGGCGCCGGCGGTACGATCGAACAGAACGTCGAGCGTTGGTACGGCCAGTTCACGCAGCCCGACGGCAGCAAGACAGCCGACAAGGCCAAGGTGGAGAAGAAGTCGATCGCCGACCAGACGGTCCACACGGTGGACATTTCTGGCACGTACAAGGATCAGCGCGGCCCGTTCGCCCCGGCGGTGGAACGCGAAAAGTACCGCATGCTGGGCGCGATCGTGGAAACCAAAGAAGGCAACGTGTTCTTCAAGTTCTACGGTCCCGAGAAAACGATCGCCAAGCACGCCGACGCCTTCTGGGGAATGATTAACAGCTTGAAGTGAGCAAGCCCAGGAAGGCGGCCCAAGACGGGGTGGCACCACGCGTGGCATGCCGGGGATGGTCCGGTCAAACGGGCCACCAGCGCTTACCAGGTGCTAACCATCCGGGTGCTGATCAATAGACTCAATCGAAGTAACTTCTGTTACTTAGATTGAAATCTCAAGAAAGGCGACTGGCCTTGTGGC
>CAZEEG010000201.1:0-6818 GCA_964511065.1 uncultured Pirellulales bacterium
CTCGCGGGCATCAGCCAGCCGGCGAATGGCAGCGGTGTCGTGATCGTTGAACTCGGTCATGAAAGGAATTCCTCGCGGGAGCAGGGAACGATTACTCAGTGAGTTTAGTGGCAGCAAGGGGCCGGAAAGTTCAATTCGCCCGGTCCCAACGAGTGTGCCGATTGCGCCGGCTTCAACGTCAGAGGAGCAAATCTTTATTACTAAACGACTTGCGAAAAATGGGCGACCTGCGTTCGCTGCGCAGATTTTGCCGCATGTTCTATCGTAGTTGCTGGAATGCGACACACAAGGATGCTTCCCTCAACGGTGGGGGGCGGCGGGCCATCATTATCCGTCCCGATGGTGGAGTGGCGTCCGTGGGGTGGCTGGGGTGAGTGGGTTGTTTGGGTAGGTGATCGCCGCTGCGATGGCAGCGAATGGCCATACCTCAGCCCCCTACGTTGCCGGCATGGCCCTGGAGAAAACAGGGTCTTGGACGAAGGATGGTCTTGGATCAAGGATTGCTGACTGATTTCGGAAGGCAATTTCCCAAAGCCTTGCCGAGAGCCGCCTTGAACGTGGACGGAGCCTGGGCTAAACTCGCAAGATCGAGTGTGGCTGGGGCGTGTCAGCTTCCCCCCGGCTAAGGATCGACGTCTGCGTGCCGTAAATGGGTTTCACGGCGCAGGCAGAATCCAACTCTGGCGTTGAATCACCTCGAATGGTGGACCTGATGACGGCCGCGATTTCCCTCCTGCCCCTGCTGCTATTGCTGTTGCAGAGACCGTAGGTCTTGGGCAAGCGGACGTCGTATCCCTGCGATTGTTGACACCCAAGGCCGGCTTGCCTTGGGTTTTTTTGTTGCTTGTTGTGGTGCCGTGCGATGTGGCGGATGCGACCGTACTTTCTGCGAACGAGGGCGAGGCTGGTGCTACGCAGGCCGACCAGGATGTCGGCCATCACCTACCAAGTGGCACCGCCACGGACTGTTTGACCGCTTTGGAGCATGCGCCCGGGGGCGCGTGTTCAGAAAGTGAGTCGTTGCTTGCTCGCCGCGGATTCCTGAGATTCAGCCCCGCAGCGGGCCAACCTCGTTCAACGCCGCTTTTCACAGAAAGTACCAAGACCATGGCAGACAACCGCCGGATCGTCATCTTCGACACCACCCTTCGCGACGGGGAGCAATCGCCTGGCGCGAGCATGAACATCCACGAGAAATTGGAAGTGGCCCAGGCGCTGGTTGATTTGGGCGTGGATGTGATTGAAGCCGGTTTTCCGATTGCCTCGCAGGGCGACTTTGAAGCCGTCCAGCAGATCGCCAACAACATCACCGGGGCCACCATCTGCGGTCTGGCCCGCTGCAATGACGGCGACATCGACCGCGCCTGGGAAGCGCTCCGCCAGGCAGAACGTGCCCGCATCCACGTCTTTTTGGCCACTAGCGCCATCCACCGTGAATTCAAACTGCGGATGGGTAAGGACGAAATCATCGAGCGCGCCGTGGCCGGTGTACGGCGTGCCGCCGGGTACTGCGACGATGTGGAGTTCTCGCCCGAGGATGCTGCCCGGACCGAGATCGACTTCCTCTGCCAGGTGGTGGAAGCAGCGATCGATGCGGGAGCCACCACGGTCAACATTCCCGATACCGTCGGCTATGCCACTCCGGCGCACATGGCGCAGGTGATTCGCACGCTCCGCGAGCGCGTGCCGAATATTGACCGGGCCGTGATCAGCATCCACTGCCATAACGACCTCGGTCTCGCCGTGGCCAACAGCCTGGCCGCCGTCGAGGCGGGGGCCGGGCAGATTGAATGCACGATCAACGGCATCGGCGAGCGGGCGGGCAACTGCTCCCTGGAAGAAGTCGTTATGGCCCTCCGCACCCGGCACGACTATTACGGTTGCGAAACGGGGATCCAGACCAAGCGCCTGGTGCCCGCCAGCCGGTTGGTGTCGGCCGTTACCGGATTGCAGGTGCAGCGGAACAAGGCGATTGTGGGCCGCAACGCCTTTGCCCACGAAGCCGGCATTCACCAAGACGGCATGCTCAAGGAGCCGAGCACCTACGAGATCATGCGGCCCGAGGACGTGGGATTCGCCCGCACCGATCTGGTATTGGGAAAGCACAGCGGTCGGGCAGCCTTGGCCGACCGTGCCCGCAGCCTGGGCTTCCATCTCACCGGCGAGCAGTTGCAGGCGGTGTTCGTGCAGTTCAAGGAATTGGCCGACAAGAAGAAGGAAATCTACGACAGCGACATCGCGGCGCTGTGCGAACAGCAGATTCGCGACATGCCGGTGCGGTGGAACTTTGTTTCCTACGAGATCACCACGCAAACCGGCCAGCCGCCTGCGGTGAAACTGCACTTGCGGCACGGTGCTGAGGATATCGAAGTCGCATTCTCCGGCGGCGATGGCCCCATCGACGCCGTGTTCCTCGCCATCGAACAGGCCACCGGCATCACGGCCGCCGTAAAAGACTTCCGCGTACAGAGCGTCTCCAAGGGGAAGGATGCCCAGGGCGAAGCCACCGTGGAACTGGAGCATTCCGGCCGTTCGTACCGGGGCCGCGGGGTCTCCACCGATAGCTTGGAAGCAGGCACCAGGGCCTTCCTCGATGCCATCAATCGGATCGCCATGATGGCTGGCTTGCCGGCTGCTGCCACCGCTGCCGAAGGCGAAGCGGCCACCATCTAGCGCTCCAGTTTGGGCGATAACCTGTGCGACAGATCGCGAGGCGGCGCCGCGTGTGGCGTAACGCCAGTGCCGGAAAACCGCAGGGAGGGGCAGCGCCTGCCAGGCATGCCCCCCCGGCCGTCCAGTCGGCCGGCTTGTTTCTGCCCAATGGCAGCGGGTGCCGGCAGACTGGGCTTTGCCTGCGCTGCCAGGACACCTAGAATGCCACCGGGAAAGCAGTTGCGGAATTTCTGTCCCCGCCCGCTCGAGGTCGCATGTCGTATCGCTCGATCAAACGTGTTTTGGGGGAAACCCATCTCGAGCGGAAGTGCTTGTTTCTGTTCGGTGTCTGCCTGTTGGTGCTGACTGCGGGCAGTTTCTGGCTGTATGGCAGCCAGACCGAGAAGCTGGTCTACAAGCAGAACCGCAACAAGGGGCGGCTGCTTGTCGATACCATTCTCACGCACATTCATTGGAAGCATCTGCAGACCGAGCGGCAGGATGGCGGTCCGCAGGTCGAAGCCCGCGATGCGCGCGGCAATCCGCTTCCCCTGGCGCCGGAAGAATCCGGCGGTTCCAATCTGCCCGACGACTTCCAGAAGGAACTGCGCAGCGAGGAATACAAATGGCGGACGATCCGGCCATATGCGGCTGACGAAGCTGCGCGCGGTGACGACGAGTACGACTACCAGATCGTGGAGCAGTTTCTCCGCAACGATCAGCAGAACTCGGCCGCGCCGCCGCCCGATCCCGACCGCGGCATGACCGGCCGGATCGCCGACTGGTGGAGCGGCCTGTTTTCCGATGAAGGATCTGCCGTGCAGCAATCGGGGGACAGCCACTCCGATGTGGAGTTCGCCGAGCGGCGCGTTCCGGAAAAACAGGAGTATCATTACTACCAGGTGATCCGGGCAAGCCAAGGTAGCTGCCTGCTGTGCCACCGGATGAACCCAGGGCCGCGAACGCTGAAGGAAGGCGACATTCTCGCCATCATGAAGGTGCGCATCTCCGATGTTCCGGTGCAGAAAGACATTCAGTGGAACAACGCCATCCTCTGGGCCACGGCCATTCTCACGGCGTTCTTGTTGGTGGTGGCATCGTACGTCATCATCCGCTACGTGATTGTGAAGCCGCTCCAGCACCTCCAAAACGTGAGCGACGCCATTAGCAAGGGCGACCTGGAGAAGCGGGCTGAGATTCATACGGGCGATGAATTTGAAGCCCTGGGCGTGGCGTTCAATCGCATGGTGCGGCACCTGATCGCCGTGCAGGAGGAACTGCGGCAGGTGAACTCCGACCTGGATGCCAAGGTCGATGAACTGGCCCAGCGGAACATGCAGCTTTACGAATTGAACCGGCTCAAGAGCGATTTCCTGGCCACCGTCAGCCACGAATTGCGTACCCCGCTGAACAGCATCATTGGTTTCAGCGATATTCTCGGTTCGGCCGAAACGCTCAACGACAAGCAGCGGCGATACGTCTCCAATATTCTCAATTCCGGCAAGCACCTGCTGGACATGATTAACGACATTCTCGATCTGGCGAAGATCGAGAGCGGGAAAATGGACGTCCGCCTCAGCGAATTCCGGATCGGCCATACGATCGCCGCGCAGTGCGACATGGCGCGGCCGCTATCGGAGCGGAAGAATATCGACCTCGAAACCGATATCCAGCCCGACCTGCCGGAACTGCACCAGGACCAGGGCAAGATCGCGCAGATTCTCAACAACCTGCTTTCCAATGCCATCAAGTTCACGCCCGAGGGTGGCCGGATCGTGGTTCGAGCGGGGCGGCATCCCAGCGGCGATTTGAACCTGGTGGTCTCCGACACCGGAATCGGCATCTCCGAAGAAGACCAGACGCGGATCTTCGAAAAATTCCGGCAAGGCAGCGCCGTGCTTCCCACCGGCGATGCCATGACCAAGGAATTTGCAGGCACTGGCTTGGGCCTGTCGATCGTGAAAGAACTTTGCAAGTTGCTCGGCGGCGAAGTGACCGTGGAAAGCGAACTGGGCAAGGGAAGCACCTTCACGGTCCGGTTGCCTTGGAATCTGCCGCCCCAGGCCGAAAATGCCGATGCCGACGCCCGTCTATACGATGGCTTTCTCGGCCCCCGGCCGTATCAGCCGGTACCCAGGCAACCGCTTAGCTCAAGCAGCGATTGAATCGGGCCGCCGCTCTTTTGCCGCAATGGACTTCCAGGCCGCGTTCCCACCGGTTACGTCGTGCTGGGCGCCTGCAGTATGGCCCGCATCCGCATGAGCCGCTGCGGGGTATCCTTGGGAACCGGCAGGCGGTAGTCGTCCAACTGGGGTTCCACGCGGAGCGCAACGAACCGCGGCCCCGGTTGTTCCAAGATGGTACTTGCGGCGGCTTGCCAGGCGGTTAGCTCATCGAAGGCCAGCGCCGTGCGAAAGCCGGCCGCCTTGGCCATGGCTGCAAAGTCCACGTGGTTGCGACCGGCGACGGCTTGGCCGCCCGTGACTTCGTAAATGCCGTTTTCGACCAGGACCAGCGTGTAGTTGGCGGCGGCAGCGGCCGCCACGGTGACCAGGGCGCCGAGGTTCATCAGCATGCCGCCATCGCCGTTGAGTACGATCACCTCCCGGCCAGGGCATGCCAGCGCCAACCCCAACCCCAGCCCCGGCGCGTGCCCCATGGCACTGGGAACGTGGTGCAGATCAAGCGGATGCTCCGACAGCTTCGACCACTCCCGGGCGGCCGCCATGGTGGTGACGACAATCTGCTCGTCGCGGAGCAGGGCAAGTTCCTTCAGCGCGGCGTTAAGCTTCATTTGGGGAGGCCCGGTGTTACTGGAAACGGTATTCTGGGGGGCGATCGAGCAGCGCGGCCTCAGCGAAACCCGCGCAACAATGCACGTTGCTGCCCGCCTGGAATCGTTCCCGCTAACCCGCCCAGTCGGATTTCGCCCGCGCCTACGGGACGAGTCCTGGTAAAGCGGTAGAATACCCTAATGAAACCGATTGCACCAATTATCGGCACCAGCGCCAGATGTCGAAGGAGCGAACGATGAAACGAGCGGTCATTGTCGATTGTGCCCGAACTGCCATTGGCCGGGCTCATCCCGAGCGGGGCGTGTTTCGCAATGTGCGTTCCGACGATCTGGCCACGGCGGTCGTGCAGGCCCTGGTTGAGCGAACCGGCATCGACACCGGCGAGATCGAAGACGTGGTGCTGGGCAACACGCAGCAGCAGATGGAACAAGGGTTCAACGTCGCCCGAAACGTGGCGATCATGGCCGGTCTGCCGCTGGCCACCGGCGGGGCCACCATCAACCGGCTATGCGGTTCCAGCCTCCAGGCACTCAACCAGGCGGCCCACGCCATCGCCGCCGGAGCCGAAGACGTGCAGATTGTCGGCGGCCTGGAGCACATGCACCATATCCCCATGGATGCCGATATCGACATCAACCCCAAGATGCTGCACCGCACCAGTAAGGGGGCCTTGATGATGGGCTACACCGCCGAGTTCCTGGCCCAAACCCAGGGCATTTCGCGCGAGGAGCAAGACGCCTTCGCCCTGCGGAGCCATCAGCGTGCGGCCGCCGCCACCGAGGCAGGCGAGTTCGAACGCGAAATTGTTCCGGTGTGGGGGCATGCCGAGAGTGGAGAACGAATCCTGGTCACGCGCGACCAGTGCATCCGGCCCGATACCAGCATGGAAGCCCTGGCCGCCTTGAAGCCTGCATTCATGCCAGGCATGGGAACCGTGACGGCCGGTAACAGTTCGCCGCTGAACGATGGCGCGGCCGCTTTGCTGATCATGTCGGAAGAGAAGGCCCAGGCGCTGGGATTGAAACCCCTGGTTCGGGTCATCGCCACGGCCGTGGTGGGCGTAGAACCGGCGGTGATGGGAACCGGGCCCGTCCCGGCTACGCAAAAGGTGCTGAAGCGGGCCGGCATGACATTGGACGATGTCGATCTGATCGAGTTGAACGAAGCCTTTGCCGCTCAAACCTTGGCTTGTGTGCAGATGCTGGGCATCGACCAGGAAAAGCTGAACGTGCGCGGCGGGGCCATTGCCATCGGCCATCCCTTGGGAGCCAGTGGCGCACGCATCACCACTACACTGATCAACAACATGATCGACCGCGACGCCAACATCGGCCTGGCGACCATGTGCATCGGCGTGGGCCAAGGCATCGC
>CAZEEG010000202.1:0-6695 GCA_964511065.1 uncultured Pirellulales bacterium
GCAGCCAGAAGCGCCTGCCCGACTCCGGCCTGCGGGACAACCACATGCAGTGGGATTTCTGGACCAGCAATCCCGAAACCGCGCACCAGGTTGCCTACCTGATGGGAGAGCGCGGCCTGCCGCGGACCTGGCGGCACATGAACGGTTACGGCTCGCATACCTTTATGTGGATCAATGCGGGCGGTGAAAAATTCTGGGTGAAGGACCATGTTCATACCAACCAGGGCATGGAGTTCTTTACCAACGCCGAAGCCGCCGAGATGGCCGGCCGCGATGCCGACTTCCACCGCCGCGACCTGTTTGAAGCCATCGCTCGTGGCGATCATCCCAGTTGGACGCTCTCGGTGCAGATCATGCCTTATGCAGAGGCCAAGACGTATCGCATTAACCCCTTCGATCTGACCAAGACCTGGCCGCACGCCGACTATCCCTTGCATAAAGTCGGCACGCTGACGCTGAACCGCAACCCCGAGAACTTCTTCGCACAGATCGAGCAGGCGGCGTTCTCGCCGGGCAACACCGTGCCGGGTATCGGCCTGTCGCCCGACAAAATGCTGCTGGGCCGTGCATTCGCCTACAACGATGCGCAGCGCAACCGGATCGGCACCAACTTCCATCAACTGCCGGTGAACCAGCCGAAATGCCCGGTCCATACCTACATGTTCGACGGGCAGATGTGCTATCACCACAGCGGCAACGCGCCGGTCTACGCACCCAACAGCGGAGGCCGCCCCTGGGCCGACGAAACCGGCCCGGTAGCCGACGGTTGGGAAGCCGACGGCGAAATGGTGCGGGCCGCCTACACCCTGCGTCCCGACGACGACGATTTCTCCCAGGCCCACGCGCTGGTGCGCAAGGTTTTCAACGATGAACAGCGGGCCAAGCTGGCAGACCAGGTGGCCGGCAGCCTGTTAGGCGGCGTACACGGCGAAGTGCTCGAGCGGGCTTTCGATTACTGGAAACAGATCGATGCCGAAGTGGGCCAGCAGATCGAGAACCAGGTGCGCCAGGGAAGCGCTCCCAAACCAGCCGAAGGTATGGGCGAACGGTAAGTCGCCGCAGGCCCGCGTGCGCGGCATACCGTGCCGCAACGCGATGGTCGATAGGGCCGGGTCCACCGGCCGATTATGACTAAGGCCAGCCCGTAGGGCCAGTTCCACCGGCCGCTGATGATCGTGGCGGCATGATTGACGGTTGAGCGGCGGTCCGCCAAATAATACCTATTGCGCCTGGCGGTAGTGGGACCGATGGCATCTGGAACCAGCCCGTAGGGCTGGTTCCACCGGCCGGTCATGATCGAAACGCCATCATTAACGGTTCAGCGGACCGACATGCAATCAAGCGGCCAAGGGCTGCGCAGGCAACCATATCAAACCAATATCGTGAGTAGCCTCAATACCAGGTGCCACTAGGCAAGCACCCGGCCTGCTATGGGAGGCGCGATGTTATTGCGCCGAAGGCTGTGGGCTGTCGGCGCTGTGGTCGCGGCTATTGGCTCGCCACTGCCGGGCCGAATCGCGCAACGTTCGAAGCCGGTCCTTTGCCTGCTCGATGCGGCCTTCCATCCGGAACCGCGCGACTTGCACTTTGCGCGGTGAAGCCACTTGCAACTCGACCGATTCGCGGCGGTCATTGGCCCAATCGCGTTTATGGGCGTAATCCCCGCGGAGGTAATCCCAGCAGCGGACCCCACGTTCCACCGCGTATTGAAACAGCATGAATTGCAGGGCGTGCCCTGGCCGCAAGTCGAGCCACTGCGGGTCGTGGCCCCGCTGATATTCGTACACCACGTCGTTCAGGCGGAATGCATACGCACTGGTGATCGCCTGCCCATCGGCCAACAGCGAGGCCAGCAGCAGGTTTCCCCGCGGCAGGTAATACTCGATCAGTTCGGTATGAAAGGCGTTGAACGCCGGAACCTTAAAGCAGCCCCGGACGCCTTGCGAAGACCAGTGCAGGGTGTGCAGGCGGCGCAACTCATCCCAGCGCTGCGGCAGGTCGGCCGGATCTTCGGCCACGGCCAGTTCAACATGCGGTTGTTCGCGCCACTGCCGCTCGATGCGGCGCAACTTGGTCCGCCGCTTGGACGGCAGGCCCTGCAGGTACTGGTCCCAACTCGCCGGTAAGCGCACCAGGTGGCACACGTGATCGGGCCGCAGGCGGTACGTTAACCGGCGCTCCGCAGCCAACATCTCCAGTGCCGGAACCTGCCCGCTGGCGGCAGGTAAATCCGTGAGGCGCAGCACGTCCCAGCGGCGGGCATGCTCACAGGCAAAGTAATCCAAGATAGCCGCGGCCAGTTGGCCCTCCCGGCCGCGCTCGATCAGCAGGCCCAAGTGCTCGGCGCAAACTTCGTCGGTCGCCCCGAGGAATCGCACCACGCGGGCTCCGCGCCACCAGTGGTCGCGCTCAATGAACCAGGGAGCCAGGGCGACCAGTCGGCCGGCCTCGTGTACCGTAACGACGGCCAGTTGGCGGCCCCGGCCAAAGTACTTCCACCAGCAATAGTTGAAGAACCAGCGCCGAAAGGGATTGTCTTCTTCGCTGGCGGCAACCAGCGCATCCCATTCCGCGGCTAGCGCTATCAGCCCTTCGGGCGATTCGATGAGCGCGAATTGCATACGGGGATACTGCCAAAGCCTATGTGACCCAAAACAGCACCGGATCCAGCCCCGCATACAATCCAGTGCGCAACTCTACACCAGCTTTGGGCCGCGCGGCGGCACCCCCTGGGACGACCTTACGAAAATGTAATCCGGCCAGCCTGGGCGGGG
Source organism: uncultured Pirellulales bacterium (assembly GCA_964511065.1). Classification (GTDB taxonomy): domain Bacteria; phylum Planctomycetota; class Planctomycetia; order Pirellulales; family S012-138; genus CALBRZ01. Next base: position 2,775 of record CAZEEG010000202.1, read on the forward strand.
ATTATTGACAATTGTGGCTGTCGTTTTGCCTTGCGGGACCATAGGCACTAGCAGCGCATCCCAAGCGTGTCCGCGCACGTTCTGCCCGGTCCCCATCGACGGCCCGTTATGGCGCTTCGACCCCTTTGAAGCTGTAGGGTTCGCCATCGCTTTGGTGGAAAGCCTTGCGAAGCGTCTCGGCCGGTTCTTGCTTGGAAATCCGGCCCACGCGGGCATCGCCGAACGCAGCCAGGAAAAATGGTTCGCCCTCGGACCCCAAACCGTCGGTGGGTTGCTCCGCGTCCCAAACGTAGTCGTCCGGCTTGGCCCAGTGGACGGCACGCTCGGGAGAGGCCTCCACGAGCATCACCGTGTAGGTCAGGCCGTCGGCAATATTCCGGAGGCCGACGCCCTCGGGTAACCTTGGATCGGCAGGGCAGAAACCAAACCGCTCGCCCATCACCGCCTGGATGTCGGCATGACCGTCGGGCGTTTCAGGGTTGGCCGCAAACAACCGCGGATCCACCTGCTTGAGCAGGGCCGCATTGTGAGGACTGTCCCAAGGCTCGTCGCGGCGAAGCTGCCCGTAGATCGGAGGGCCGTCCAACACTGGCAGCAACTCGACCCGCCAACTCATCAGCGGCTTACCGTCGGCGGAGACAATGTTACAAGGGAAATGCTCTTCGTTTCGCTCGGCGTAGAGGTGCAGGGCGACGGCGATTCGCTTGAGTTGCGACATACGGCTTGCCCGCCTGGCCGCACTTCTTGCCCCAATCACCGCATTGCCGATTCGGATAACCAACCTGGGCACCTGTTCGGTGAACTCCGGCGTGGCTTGCCACTGGTAGGTGACTGCATGATCGGCCTCGCTCCATTGGCCCTGTTGCAGCACGTCACCTAGCACCGAAGCCAGGAGCCGTTCGATTTCAATGTGGCCTTCCCTGGTTTGAATTTGGCGCATGAAGTTTCCAAACGCCTGCAAAGCCTGTTGGACAAGTTGCTTCAGTTCGGCGGCTTGACTGGCCTGCTCGGGCTGGAAGGATATTTGGGTTCTCAACTGCGGCTCGAAATCCGCCCCGGCAATGATGGCATGCGTCATGATCGCCGCGCGGTACATAGCAAGTTCGCCGGAGTCCTCCCGGCGACCTTCGGCCCGGCGGCGGGCATCATCCTTAACTTCCTGCGGGATGCGGAAGTACGCGATCGCCGCACGGTCACCTTGCGCATTCAGCACCGCTGCCATGTTGGAGTTGCCCGAGCGGCGTTTGAGCTCGTTGACCAGGCTGGCGATCCCGACGACGATTGTGTTGCTATCGGTGAAGCCGGCCGGGGCGGCGCCTTGCGGCAAGTTCGCAATCTCGTCGCGCGACTGGCGGGAGTCGTCGTAGAGTCGCTGGAGCAATTGCTCTTGTAACTGGGGGTTGGGCTGCGCGGTCCGCAGCACCCACGCATAGTCGGATTGCGACGGATCGAACACCAACGCCACCTGTTCAACGCCGGAGAGGTCCACTGCCTCGCCGCGTCCGATCATCGTGCCGATCGACGTCAACAGCGGTTGCAATGGGCCCAGCCGCCGCAGGTCGACCGCAATCAGTCCGCCCAACTCGTCCGACAGGTACGGCGCCAGCCAGGTTGCAAGTTCGCCCGCTTGGGCATCCTTTTCCGCCGACCCGGTGCCACTTTCCGCTGGAGGTGTGTCACTGTCTTGCAGCGCGATCGCTGGCTCCCGGCAAAGAGAGGTGGCGCGGCCAATATGCGAGGTAGAGTTGCCCCCGGTGCCGCATCAAGAGATTGAGAATTGAGAATATCCCCAGGGTACGGAGGCGAGGATGCCGCTGCAAGCAACCGACATAATGCACTCCGGCAATGGTGAGCAAAGCGCGCGGGCGTGCATTGTCTTGCCAGCGCGGCGCGCAGTAGGCTTAAAATAGCGCCGCCCATCACGAGCGGGCATCACACATCCATGCCGTCCTTCATCAAGGAACAGACCATGAAACGCCGCGAGTTTCTGGCGGCCGGGGCCGGTGCCCTGGGGGCCGCCATGCTGCCGGCCTGGGCGTGCCAGGGAGCCGATGGTAACGACTCGGCCCCCCACTGCTGCGACTCCCTGTATGCTTCGCCCCAGGCGGCCATCAAGGCGCCCCGCGAGAAACTGCTGTATGCCGTGGCACTGTACGTGGGCACGGGCGTGAACGCCCCGGATTACCTGGCCACCGTTGATGTCGATCCCGACTCGCCCACCTACTCCCAGGTGATCCACCGGTTGCCGATGCCCAAGGTGGGCGACGAACTGCATCACTTCGGCTGGAACGCGTGCAGCAGTTGCCACGGCGTGGCCGGTGCGTCGCGGCGATACCTGATCGTGCCGGGCATCCGCTCGGGCCGCATCCACGTGGTCGACGTGGCCGATCCCAAGGCTCCGCGGATGCACAAGGTGATCGAGCCCGACGAAGTATTGGCCAAGGCCAACCTCTCGGCACCGCACACCGTCCACTGCCTGGCTTCTGGCGAGGTGATGATCTCCATGCTGGGCGATGGGCAAGGCAACGGGCCCGGCGGCTTTCTGCTGCTCGATGAAGACTTCAACGTGACCGGCCGCTGGGAGAAAGACGCCGCCGGCATGAGCTACAACTACGACTTCTGGTATCAGCCGCGGCACAACGTGATGGTGAGCAGCGAATGGGCCGCTCCCAACACCTATAATCAGGGTTTCAACCCGGCCGACGTGCAGGCCGGCAAGTACGGCCGCAAGATTCACTTTTGGGATTGGAAGGCGCGGCGGATTGTCCAATCGGCCGACCTGGGCGAGAACGGCTGGATCCCGCTGGAGGTCCGCTTCCACCACAATCCCGAAAGCACCCACGGCTTTGTGGGCGCTGCCCTGAGCAGCACCATGTGGCACTGGCACAAGGCCGGCGACCGCTACCAGGTGGACAAGGTGATCTCGGTCGAACCGGTGGAGCACCAGGGCTGGCCGTTCCCGGTGCCGGGCCTGATCACCGACCTGCTGGTTTCCATGGACGACCGCTGGCTGTACTTCTCCAACTGGCTGCATGGCGACGTCCGGCAGTACGATGTTTCCGACCCGGCCAACCCCAAGCTCACCGGCCGGGTATGGTGCGGCGGCGTGCTCGGCAAGGCGAAGGAGTTGAATGGCCGCCCCATCACCGGCGGGCCGCAGATGCTGCAATTGAGCCTCGATGGCCGCCGCCTGTACATCACCAACTCGCTGCAATCAGCCTGGGATAACCAGTTCTATCCCGAGTTGAAACAGCGCGGCTCGTACCTGATCCAGATCGACTGCGATACCGAGCGGGGCGGCATGAAGCTCAACGAGAAGTTCTTTGTCGATTTCGGCAAGGAACCGCAGGGACCCGCCCGGGCCCACGAGATGCGCTTCCCCGGCGGCGACAGCACGAGCGATATCTGGGTATAGGTCGGGCGCGTGCAGGCGCCCGCGTGGCGAGCACCAGGCCTACTCGAATGCAAAAACAGGTGCCGAAGGAGAAAGCCTCCGGCACCTGCGCAGTGATTATTGAAACGTATTCGGCCTATCCAAACAGGCTCGTTACCGCCTGGGCCTTGACCAGTTCGCGCGGCTGGTTGAGATGGTTGTACACGATCGTTTCCGGATCGATGCCGAAGGTGTGGTAGATCGTGGCCAGCAGTTCGCCCGGGTGGACCGGGTCTTCCAGCGGGGCCGAGGCGGTCTTGTCGCTCTTGCCGTGGACATGGCCTCGCTTGATACCGGCCCCCGCCATGACCGCTGTGTAGCAGTACGGCCAGTGGTCGCGGCCGTCGGCGCTGTTGCCGTTGCCCGAGGTGCTGACACCCTTTTGAGGGCTGCGGCCGAACTCGCCCACCGCCACCAGCAGGGTATCTTCCAGCAGGCCGCGCTCGTCGAGATCGGCCACCAGGGCCGAGAGACCCGCATCGAGCATC
>CAZEEG010000203.1:0-6617 GCA_964511065.1 uncultured Pirellulales bacterium
GCAGGAGGAGCCGGTGCCTACCGCCAACGCGGCGATCATCTACATGATGGACGTTTCCGGCTCGATGACCGAGGAGCAGAAGCAGATTGTCCGGGTGGAGGCGTTCTGGATCGACACCTGGCTCCGCAGCCAATACGACGGCATCGAGCGGCGTTACATCATCCACGATGCGGCCGCCAAGGAAGTAGACGAAGAAACCTTTTATCACACCCGCGAGAGCGGCGGTACGCGGATCAGTTCGGCATATCGGGTATGCGCGGACCTGATCCAGCGCGAGTTCCCGCCGCAGGACTGGAACATTTACTGCTTCCAATTCTCTGACGGCGACAACTGGGGCGAGGATAACGAGCGCAGCCTGGGCCTGCTGCGGGAACACATTCTCCCGCACGTGAACATGTTCTGCTACGGACAGGTGGAAAGCCCTTATGGCAGTGGCGAGTTCATCCACTCCCTGGCCAGCCTCACCTTGGACGATCCAGGGCGGTTGGTGCTGTCGGAGATTCCCGACCGCGAAGCCATTTATGACTCGATCAAGACATTTTTAGGAAAGGGCCGTTAGTCGCCCGCTTGAGCAACGTGGCCGATGTATGGGCCACACCACCGCCGCTGGCAAGATCGCATCAGCCCACTGTTACTTACGGATATCGGCATCTTGTTGAGGACGGCTTTCACCACGTAACAGGAAGAGCGCCATGATCCAAGCTACGTCGCATCAAACAGCGTTGCAGTCGCGCACCTACCAGGTCCGCTTGGGCCATGTCCAGGTGGATGTCCAGGCAGCCAACATTGGCGAAGCACTCCAGATTGCCCGGCAGCGGTTGAGCGCTGAATATCCGCGCCTCTGGGACATGATCCACGCCGCGGCGGACGCCCGCTTCGTGGTTGAACCGGTGGAATAACTGCGGTGATGTCCTGGCCAGTTTGCAGATCGACCGCGTGGATTCAGGCCGCGCCGGATGCGGCCTTCGTTCGCCGCCGCGGCCCATCACCGCAGCAGAGGTAATTCGCATGCCGCTTCATCGTTTTCATCCCCTGACCCCTGAGCTGGTCGCCGCGCAGGAGCAGATGCGCCGGCATGCGGAGAACTATGGCCTGGACTGCTTCCCCGTGATCTTTGAAGTGGTTGATTACGACCAGCTTAACGCCGTGGCCGCTTACGGAGGTTTTCCGACCCGCTATCCGCACTGGCGGTTCGGCATGGAGTACGAGCAGTTATCCAAGAGCTACTCGTACGGCCTCTCCAAGATTTACGAGTTGGTCATTAATAACGACCCCTGTTATGCCTACTTGATGCAGTCCAATTCGCTCACGGACCAGAAGCTGGTCATGGCTCACGTCTACGGGCATTGCGACTTCTTCAAGAACAACTATTGGTTCAGCCAGACCAACCGCAAGATGATGGACGAGATGGCCAACCACGGCAACCGCGTCCGCCGTTACATGGAGCGGTTCGGCGTGGAAACGGTAGAAACGTTCATCGATGCTTGCCTGTCCGTTGAAAACCTGATTGATATTTACTCGCCGTTCATTAAGCGGCACGACGATGTCAGCCGGTATCATTTCTCCGCGGCCGACGACGAGCCGTCCGCGCCGACGCCGGGCAAGTTCAAGGCCAAGGGTTACATGGATGATTTCATCAATCCACCCAGCCGCCTGGCTGCCGAGGCGGAGGCCCTGCGCCGCAAGCAGGAGGAGAAGCTGCACGCCACGAACCTGCCCACCCGGGACGTACTGGCCTACCTGTTGGAGAACGCGCCGCTGAAGCCGTGGCAGACCGATGTGCTGTCCATCATCCGCGACGAGGCGTATTACTTTGCCCCGCAGGGCCAAACCAAGATTATGAACGAAGGGTGGGCCACCTACTGGCACTCCACCATCATGACACGGCACGGTCTGGAGGCGGGCGACGTGATCGACTACGCCGACCATACGGCCGGTACGCTCGCCACGTACGGAAACCGGCTCAACCCCTACAAGTTAGGCGTGGAACTGTTTCGCGATATTGAGGACCGCTGGAACCGGGGCTGCTTCGGCCGCGATTATGAAGAGTGCGACGATATCGAGGAACGCCGCAACTGGAACACGCACGCGGGACTTGGCCGCGAGAAGATTTTCGAGGTCCGCCGCATCCATAACGATGTGACGTTCCTCGACTCCTACCTGACCGAGGACTTCTGCCGCCGGCATAACCTGTTCTCGTTCCGGTACAACGAACATACGGATTACTACGAGATCGAAAGCCGCGAATTTCAGCGCATCAAGCAGCAGTTGCTCGCCAGTTTGACCAACATGGGCCGCCCAATCATCGAATTGGTCGACGGGAACTACAAAAATCGCAGTGAACTGTACTTGATGCATCAGTACCAGGGTACGGAACTGCACCGCGGTTACGCCCGCGATACGCTGGCGAACCTGTACACGCTCTGGGGAAGGCCGGTTCATATTGAATCGGTATTTGATGATGGCCCCGCCGTCCTCAGTTTCGACGGAGTCGAACACAAGATTACCAAAGCCAAGAACAACAAAGCCTATAACGTCGCTACCTGATTGCATCGGGCCGGCATACGGCGGCAACCCGCACCGCAAGTAGCAGAAACCTCCAAGAGAGTTCCTCCGCCTCGAGGAGCCGGCGGCACGGGCCACAGCATCTTCTGGCATCCACCGCAGGGGAAGACACCCATGACGATACGCAACGAATTTCAACGCCAGCTTCAACAGGCAACGGGGCCAGGTCCTCTGGTCGTGAAAGCCATGTTTGGAGACCTGCGTGCGATCGGTGAGATGGACGAATTGGACCGCTTTGCAGCGGCCTGCCGGGTGCTGCGTGTGGAATCTGGACGACTGGCTGAGGCCACGCTGTCCCAACTTCAGGACATGGCGTCGCAGCTGGCGTCGCAGTTGACGTATCTGCTCGAGCCCGTTTCGCCGATTGAGTCCGATGGCGAAAGCTGCTCAGTGCAGATGCGGTCCAATCCGCCGCAGCGCGGCGACGATGGAACCCGCTATTATGAACTGCTGGTGCGCCGCGGAGGCGGGATAGTGCTCCAGCGATGGCACGCGCCGCGCGGCCAAAGCCGGCAGGCCATCGCCGCCGAATTGACCCACGAAGTCCTCGGGCGGTTAGTGGGCGACTTTGGCGATGCGATCTTGTCGCTCAACGCTGAGGGGTGAATGACCGGCCTTCACCACGCCGCGCCAATCAGACCAGCACGGCACGCAGAACTGTGACTCGCAGAACCGCGGCACGCAGGTCCATTTCGCGCGGCTCACCGTGCCCTGGTGCGTTAAGCGTGCGCGGCTTGAGCTGCTTGGACTGCCGTGTCGTGGACCCAGGCTGCCGCACCGAGCGAGGTGGCATCGTCGCCCAGCTTGGCCGCCAGCACCTTGAACGATTCTTCAAAGGCTGGCATCACCGTCTGCCGAGCGGCGTTGCTTACTTCTTCGGTAAACAGCTTGGGCATGGCCTCGACCAGCCCGCCGCCTAGCACCACCACCTCGGGCAGCATCAGGTTGATGACACCGCCCAGGGCAATGCCGATGGCATGTGCCGCATCGCGGACGATCTGTTCCACGACTTTGTCGCCGGCCTTAATGGAGTCGGCCAAGACGCTGCTGCGAATGTTGGCCAGATTGGTGCCGCATTCCTTCATCAGGTAAGGGGCCTGCCCCCGGTACGCCGCAGCGGCGGCCGCCGCCGAAATGGCCAACCGGCTGGCGACGGCTTCCAGGCACCCCCGGCGCCCGCAACCGCAGCGGGGGCCATTGCGATCGACCGGCAAGTGGCCCAGTTCCATGGCGCTACCGACCTTGCCGCGAATGATGCGGCCTTCGTATACGCATCCGCCGCCGATGCCGGTGCCAGGAAAAACGCCGATCACGCAGCGAGCCTTGCGGCCGGCCCCGAAACGGTACTCGCCATAGACGCCGGCATCCACGTCGTTGAGGATCGTTACAGGGCAGCCGTATTCCCGTTCCAGGTGTTCCTTGATGGGAACGTTCTTCCAGCCGAGGTTGGGGGCGTCCAGCAGCACGCCGCGGTTCAAGTCCAGGGGACCGGGGCAGGCCATGCCGATACCGGCCAACTGTTCCCGTTCCACCTTGGCATCTTTGAGGGCCGAGTCGATGGATTGGATGATCCGTGCGAGCCCGGCCTCGGCACCCTCGGCGCCCTTGGTGCGCTTCCGTTCGCGGCCGAGTTTCTTGAAGCTTCCGTCGAACACCGTGGCGAGCATCTTGGTGCCGCCCAGGTCGAAGCCAACCCAGGATTCGTCGGATTTACTCATTGGGGGGTCGCCGTTGGTTTGGGGGGAGTGCTGTTGGGGGCCAGCCCATCGACCGCTCTTGATTGTATTGTAGGATGATGGGGCGCGACCCGCGATAACAGTTGGGCTAACGTAGGTTACGAATTACTCTGGAGCCAATGGTGAACCGTATGATCCGAATTTGCGTGCTGCTACTCTTAGGCGCCGCCTGTTGCGGGGCAGACACTCCCGCGCGGGCCGAGGATGCATCGATGGACCTGCGGGTGATGAGTTTTAACATCCGCTTTGGTACGGCCAACGATGGACCGAATTCCTGGCCTGCTCGCGAAACCATGGTTCACCAGGTGATCCGCGAGTTCGACCCCGATCTGCTGGGAACCCAGGAGGTCGTCGAATTCCAGGCCAAGTCGCTGCGAGAGGCACTGCCCGGCTATGGCTTTATTGGCGTGGGCCGCACCGACGGCAAGCAGGGCGGCGAATTCTGCCCGTTGATGTACAAGAGCGACCGTTTCCAACTGCTCGACTCCGGCACCTTCTGGTTAAGCGAGACGCCAGAAGTGGCAGGTAGCAAAAGTTGGGATAGCTCGCTACCCCGCATTGCCACCTGGGCCCGACTGGCCGATCGCCGCACCGGCGCCACGCTCCTGGTTTGTAACACCCATTTCGACCACCTTGGCCAGCAGGCGCGGCTCGAAAGCGCGAAACTGCTGCAACAGCGGCTGCCCGGTCTGGCCAAAGGAGCCCCCGTCGTCCTGATGGGCGATTTCAACACCACCGAAGACGGCGCCCCCTACAAGGTGTTGACGCAACCTGAAGAAGGCAAGGGGATTGCGTTCGTTGACTCATATCGGGCCGTTCACCCGCAGCGGTCCAAGCAGGAAGCCACGTACAACGGTTTTCGCGGGATTGCAGAAGGTTCGCGGATCGACTGGATTGTGTACGGTCCCGGCGTGAAGGCCAGCCAAGCGGCCATCGATCGCACGCAGAAAGACGGCCGCTATCCCTCGGACCATTACCCAGTGACCGCCGTCTTGCGCGTGGAAAAAGTCCCTAAGTCTAACTGAGCCAAGAGTTTATTATTGTCATTACAAAACGGCAATAAACGGCCGATAACCATTGACGGAGAACGGGCAGCGCCGATAATGACGGCTACGGGTCTTCTGCCCCGGCCCGTAACGAGCCTCGTCCCGACCCTGCCCCTCGGGACGGGGCATTTTTGTGCGCACCGGTCACCTCGCTTCGAACGGCCGCACCGCTTGCTCGCTTGCTCGCGGCTTGCCATATCCATTGCCGGCCAACCGGCCGTTACCAGATGGCGGAGGGTCCGAGGCCGTGGTCCGCCCGATCGTAGCCGAAGCTCGACGCGTCGAACATGAAATGCCCTCCAGCTTGGCCGACGCACGCTGCGATTGCCCGAACATCCTGGATCGGGTCATCGCGCCCGGGCACAAAGTTCGGCCAGCCGACTCGTTCGTAGACCAACTCGGTGCTGCACTGCGAAGGGGCGATCCCGGCCAGCAATTTCTGCGTGTGGCGAAGATCGGGGTGCGGAAGAATGTCGTTTGAACCGCAACTCAGAGGCCAGGAGGGGCGCGTTCATCGGCCGACATTTTCCGACGCGGTTCAACGCGGTTCCCTCAATCTGCGGCCGCGCTGGCCGCAAACATTGGGGGGCGTTACCAGCGCGCCACGGCGTTAAGCCCCCGCTGGAAGCCGATAGGGCTCCCATCGAAAAAGGGCTTGCGGCGAAGGCCGCAAGCCCTTGGTGGTTCATAACTTAGCGAGCGTCGTTCCAAGAAGCTGGGGAACTAGGATTTGAACCTAGACTAACTGATCCAGAGTCAGTCGTGCTACCGTTACACCAATCCCCAAAATGTCCCCAAAAGCTTTTGCAGACAGCTCTTAAGGTTACGAGTCGCCGCTGCCGGCGTCAAGCGAAGCCGCTAGCCGCTGCGACCGGCGAAAGGACGCGTGATTTCGAGCACTTGCGGCAACAGGGCCGGATTGCACGCGATCGATTCCTCGCCATGGATCGTCGCTTTGCCTGACCAATCCGTAAACGCGCCGCCGGCCTCTTCGATGATCGGCTGCAGCGCCGCGCAGTCCCAAACGCTCATCAGCGGATCGACCATCACCTCGGCGCGGCCGGTCGCCACGAGCAGGTAGCCGTAGCAATCGCCCCAGGTGCGCGTGACCCAGGCGGCCGATTGCAGCGAGTCGAACGCTTCGCCCCGGCCGCGCTGCAGGTAGGTTTTGACTTCGGACGTGCAGAAAATGCTTTTGCCCAACTCTGCTTTATCGGCGACACGCGCGGGCCGCGCAGGGTTCATGCCTGAGAACTGCCACGCCCCGCCG
>CAZEEG010000204.1:0-6593 GCA_964511065.1 uncultured Pirellulales bacterium
TCTGCCCGACGATCTGAACCAGAACAGCCTGTGGGGACTGCTGCGAGTGATCGTGTTCCGCAAGGCGCTGCGGCAGGTGCGCAAGGGCCGGGTGGAAGTGCCCGAGGCCGCCATCCCCGAGTTCCGCATCGACGACATCTTTGCCCAAGTCTCGTCGGCCGATTTCGACCTGCACTGCGAGGAATTGCTGCTGAAGCTGGACGACAGCCTGCGACAAATTGCCCTGCTCAAGCTGGTCAATCACAAGAACAAAGAGATCGCCCGGCTGATCGGCCGCTCGGAGAAAACCGTGCAACGCAAGCTGGACCTGATCCGCGTGCTGTGGAACGATGAGCTGAGGGGGTAACCGCCCGCACCGCCGGCAGCCACCAGCCCAAGTCACCGATGCGTTACACTGGGAGGGCGAAAAAGGTTCCGTTTTTTCGCTCGGCGCGGCAGTTAGTGGAGGTAGCCCCTGCCCTACGCTGGCCGCGGGGCCGCCGTTGCATGACGCAAGACCTTTGTCAGGGAGCATTTGCCATGAGCGCCCGCTTCAAACTGCTCGAGCGTGATGTCGCCCTGGAGCTGGATCGACTGTGCGACCAGTTTGAGGACGCGTTGCGACCGGGGCGAAACCACGATCCCGCTGAACTTCTTCAACCGCTTTCCCGAGCATCACGATACCGTGCTCGAAGTGCTCGACGCCGAGCGCGATACCGAAGACGTGGGCGAAGCCGATCGAGCTTCGCTGGGCCTGACGGCTAGTCGCCTGGGCCGCTACGAGTTTGCCGCCGACAAGCCGCTGGGCGAAGGTACCTTCGGCAAGGTTTACAAGGCCTGGGATACGCGCCTGCGGCGCAACGTGGCCATCAAGGTGCCGAGGCCGGACAAGCTCGACAAACACCTGTTCTTGCGCGAAGCCCGGGCGATCTCGCAGCTTAAGCACCGCAACATCTGCACGGTTTACGACGTCGACGAAGACGACGGCCGCCCGTACATGGTGATGGAACTGATCGAGGGACCCAAGCTCTCCGAGCGGCTCAGTAAGGAACGGCTGCCGGCGAGCGAAGCGGTCGGCATCGTGTACGAAGTCGCCCAGGCCTTGGAACACGCTCATAGCCAAGGCATCGTGCATCGTGATCTGAAGCCGGCCAACATCATGCTGCGCGGCGGGCGGGAGCCGGTGGTGCTCGACTTTGGCCTGGCCAAGGTTGCCGCCGCTAGCGAGACGCTGATGCACGCCAACTCGGCACTCGGCACGGCCCTGTATATGCCGCCCGAACAAGCGGCCGGCGACTTTGCCGCCGTGGGGCCCGCCTCCGACGTGTACAGCCTGGGCATGGTGCTTTACGAGGCGTTAACGGGCGAATTGCCGTTCTCTGGCTCGGCCCGTTCCGTGATGGAGCAGGTAAAGGATCGGCAGCTGCCCGATGCCGACAGTCGCTGCCCCGGCGTCCCGGCAGGGCTGGCTGCCGTGTGCGCCAAGGCTTGTGCCAAGCGGCCCAAGGACCGCTACGAAAGCATGGCCCAGTTTGCCGCTGCGCTGCGGCCGTATTTACCCGCAGACCATCCTGATTACGTGCAGGCTACGCCGGATGGCGGCCTGAGTACTCGCGGCCGGTTACTGGCCCTGGGGGCTGCGGCGGTCACGGCCGCTTGTATCGTGATTTGGGTGCAATGGCAGCCCGACCGCAATGCCGATCAGCCTGCCCCGGTGGAGCAGGTTGCGGTGGCAGGGGAAGAACCTGCGGCGAATGGAACGCAAGGAATACCGGCAGTTGAGACCGAGCCAGCTCAAACAACCGCGCCAGTGCCGTCTCGTAGCGAACAGCCCGATCTGCCGCCCAGTATGTTAGAACCGCTGGAGGTAACGCCCTCCCCTGCCCCGGCAATTGAACTGCCGCCGGCCGATCGCACTACGAGTCCGCCGGCCACGCCCAGCGGCGAACCTTCTACCGCCAGCCCCGTCCCTGAGGATGACGGCCGCGGTCCTGTCAGCAATGCACCAGGCAATCAGCCTACGGAGTCTGCCCAGGCCACGTTGCCCACGGAGCCTTTAGTGCCCGATACGACCGACATGAAGCCGCCGGCGCAAACTGCGACGCCAACACCCACGCCTGAGCAGATCGAAGCCCTGGTCGAAGAATGGGCCAGGCAAGCTACTGATCCTGAGAAGGAAGTGCCGGCCGAGGTCATCCAGCGTAGCATTGAGCTAGGGCTGGATTTCTGGCGGGGCGGCGAACAGCAGCGGCGCGAGTTCTGGGACCTGTGGAGCAACCGCCTGCGGCGACGTGGCGTGGAACCGCCCGCGGCCAGCGAAGAAGGTGCTGAAGGCAACAACCCCCAGATGCGTCCCGCCACGCCCGAGGGACCGCTGCCGCCGCTTAACCGGCCCCTGCGTCGTTTTTTGATTCCCAAGCCACGGTAGGCGGGCCGACATTGTCGCCCTCGTGCCATGCTCGATGAGCCATCTGCCGAACAGCACGAACAAAGCCGGGAGCAAATCCTGGCGCAGTACCAGTTTCCGGTAGGCCCGGAACAGGAAGTCCTGCGGCCGGCTCCAGCCTTCACCGGCCAGAAACACCCAACGGAGTTGCCGCCGGAGCCACCGTCGCACTTTTCGCTGCGCCACATGCTGGCCATCACGCTGGTGGTCGGCCTGTTGATGGCCCCGGCCCAAGCGATGAGCGTGGCCGGCTATGCGGGCTTCATGGGACTGGTCACGCTGGTCTTTGTGGGAATCATGGGCGTGCTGGGATTGCGGGGCAGCCTCGTCTGGGCGGTGTTCTTGTCGCTGCTCATGGTCTACGCCACCGCCTCCTTGATGGCGGCACTACTGCACTAAAGCGGAGGCACGGCCCGCGGTTGCCCATTGGTCGCGGCCGGTTGAACGTCGCGAGGGCTATCGAGCAGGTCGTCGGCCGTACGGGCCACCAGTTCCACCGGCAAGCCTTCGCGCGGCCGCAGCGTGACCGTTGGCCAGGGTGTGATCGGCTGTCCTGGTGCCATGCGGAACCGGTAACGCTGGGCGATGGTGGCCAAGACCAGTACGGCTTCGATCAGCGCGAACTGGTTGCCGATGCAGACGCGCGGGCCACCGCCGAACGGGAAGTACGCGTACTTCGGCACCGGTTGCGGGTTGAGCCAGCGGCGCGGCGTGAAGGCCAGCGGATCGGGCCACCACCGCTCGTCGCGATGCACCACCCACTGTGGCAGCACAACGGCGGTGCCCCGGCGAATGTGGTACTTGCCGATCTGCACGTCACCGCGCGGCATTCGCCCGATGGCGTACACCGGCGAGAACAGCCGCATCGATTCTTTGACCACGCACTCGGCAAACTTCAATTGCGGCAGGTCGGCTACGGTCGGTTCGCGGCCCCCTAGCACCTGCTGCAACACACCCTCCAATTGCCGCTCAACCTGCGGATGCTGGGCCAGCAGGTACCAGGTCCAGGTGAGAGCGACCGCCGTGGTTTCATGGCCCGCCAGGAACAGCGTCATCACCTCGTCGAGCAATTGCCGGTCGGTCATGCCAGTAGCCGTTCCCTGGTGCCGGGCTTGGATCAGCCGCGAGAGCAGATCACGCCCTGGCTCGGCTTGCTGCCGCCGCTGGGCAATGATGCGAGAGACAATCGCCTTGAGCCGGCGAATCGCCTTGTTCACGCGCAGGTTGTGTGGTGAAGGTACCCAGTTAGGCAGCGGCAGGGCCGAATCGAAGCGGTAACGAAAATCATCCAGCACTACTTCAAGCGAGTGTTCCACTTCGCCAAAATCGTCGGCAGCCACTTCAACGTCCAAAAGCGCCTTGGCGACGATGGCCAGCGTCAGCCGCATCATTTCGGCGTGCAGGTCGCGAGTTTCCCCCGCCCGCCAGTCTTGCAGGTGCGAAACCGTGCGGCCGACCATGCCGGCGCCGTAACTTTCGAGCCTGGCCCGGGCAAACTCGGGCTGCATTAACCGCCGCTGTTGCAGCCAGAATTGATCCTCGCTGTTGAGCAGGCCGTTGCCTAAGAGCGGGCGAAGGAATCGCAGGGCGTAATGCTTGTGATATAGGCGGTTGTCGTGGACGAGCACTTGTTCGATCAGTTCCGGGTGGCTGACCAGCACCACCTGCCGATGACCCAGGCGGTAGCCGGCGACGTCGCCCACCTGCTGGGCTGTGCTGGTGAGAAAGTCGAGCAGTCCTCGGCGGAACGTAGGCAGGTTGCCCAGTAGCCGCGAGTCGGCGACGCGGCGCGGCGGTTCGATGAGGTCGGCCATGGCACAATGGCTCAGGTGGAAGGAAGGTAGGTGGTTTCGCCAGTTGCCCAAGGCTCGCCCTTTACGGCAACTGCCTGTTTTCACGCGGGGCAGGTTCTAAAGCGTGCGAGGTTGGTGGCCGTTTCGTCTTTGCAGAAACTTCATCGAACCTTCATTTTCGCGGCTTATCCTGCTGCCATGCGCACAACGAGCGCACGGCCCCGTACTCGTAGTAGCGCAGGAAGGTGGCCGTTGTTACTGGCTGTAACAAACGACGCACAAATTTACGGCCCGCCACGGTTTAGACCATCCTCGCTACCCTAGCAGCGGGTCTTAAACCCCCAAGTAGCAAGGGCCGCGCCAATGGACGGCAGCCGGGTATCAAGCCGCGGATCGATGCGAAGGCGCCCACCGCTTGGTGCCCGCAGCACTGGCCGCACCCAGCTTGCCGAGAGACAATTGACTAACCTGCCTGCCGCCGCCTGAACTGGGGCGGTCCCCCACTCGCTCGCGACGTAAAGCCATGGCGAAGCCTAAAATCCTGATCGTCGAAGACGATGCCGACCTGACCGACGTGCTGAGCTACAACCTCCGCCAGGCGGGTTACGAGGTCATCGTGGCCCGCGACGGCAGCCAGGGCTTGCGGCAGGCCGAGTTGTTCACCCCCGATGTCGTGCTGCTGGATTTGATGCTGCCGCTGGTCGATGGTCTGGAAGTGTGCCGGCGACTTCGGGCAGGCGAGGCCACGCGCGACACCTTGATCGTGATGCTCACGGCCAAGGCCGAAGAAGTGGATCAATTGGTCGGGCTCTCACTGGGGGCCGACGACTACGTAACCAAGCCGTTCAGCGTGAAGGTGCTGCTGGAGCGGATCAAGGCCCTGCTCCGCCGCCGGTTGGATGCCCACACCGACACCACCGAAGTGATCAGCAGCCAGGGTATCAGTATTAACCGTCGCCGGCACGTGGCCACGGCCGGCGGCCAACTGCTCAACCTCACGCAAAGCGAGTTTCGGCTACTGGAAGTTTTCGTACGGCAGCCGGGCCGCGCTTTTACCCGCAACGAACTGCTGGAAGCAGCTCTGGATAAAGACGGCATGGTGCTGGAGCGCACCGTCGATGTTCATATCCGCTCGCTACGGCAAAAGCTGGGCGATCATGCCTATTTGATTGAGACGGTGCGCGGCCTGGGCTATCGCTTCCGCGATCCACACATGGCCGACTGCCCGGCCAGCTAAGGGAGTCCCGCGGCGTTTCTACTTCTGGGGGGATGTTCACTCTCACCGGCAATCCCCCCGCTCCGGGGCCTAGTATTGACTCCGCCTGTGCAACGGTTCATGCTGAATCCAGTCTTCGGCCTGGCCAGTTCCTCTCCCCTATCAAGCCGAAGCGCCTGGGCCGTTCGTCCCATCCTTGGCACTTGTGGTATGCGCCGCAGGCTGCGGCCGCGGTGGTTACAGATTGGACCCCGCCTCCATGGATTTTAAACCCGGTCTTACTGTTGGCATTGATCTAGGCACCACGTTTTCCGCCATTTCCATCCTCAATGAGAATGGGGATCCCGTTCCGATCGAGAATGAAGAGGATGATGTCGAAACCCCTAGCCTGATCGTATTGGCTTCTAGCGGTCACGTGGTGGTGGGGCCCCGTCGGCAACGCGCTGCGATGGAAGACCCGCAAAACGTGGTCGAGCGGATCAAGCGCCACATGGGCGCGGTCGAATTCAAGCGGACCTTTGATGGCCGCGAGATCACGCCGGAATTTCTGTCGGCCCTGATTCTCAAAAAGCTCAAGCAGGATGCGGAGCGGCGGATCGGCAAGATCGGCAACGCCGTGATTACGGTGCCGTATTACTTCAACGATTCACGCCGCAAGTCGACGCAAGACGCCGGCCGCATTGCCGGCTTGAACGTGATCGACATCATCAACGAGCCGACCGCCGCCACGCTCACCTATGCCTGGCAGCGGGGCGAATTGGGCCGGTCCACTGGCGACGACCGCCCCAAGATGGCCCTGGTGTATGACTTGGGCGGCGGTACGTTCGACGTCACGCTGGTTCGCTACACGCCAACACATTTCCAGGTGCTGGGCACCGATGGCGACGTGGAACTGGGCGGCGTGGACTGGAACGACCGCCTGGTGGATCGCGTGGCCCAGGAGTTCATGGATAAGTACGGCGCCGACCCGCGTCAGGACGCCCAGGCCCTGCAACTGCTGCGCAATGACTGCGACCTGGCGAAGATCAACCTGTCGCAATCGGAACAGACGATGATTTCGTTCCGGTTCCAGGGCAAGGCACTAGCATTACAAATCACACGCGATGAGTTCGAAGATCTGACCGCCGACCTCACCCAGCGCACGATCGACACCACCGAA
>CAZEEG010000205.1:0-6484 GCA_964511065.1 uncultured Pirellulales bacterium
GGCCAATTCGCGCCTTCAGCGATGCCCCAAAGCAGCGATCAACCCGCAGTTGTTCGCGCTGGACTAGCACACATGGCGATGAAGACCCGCCCCAGGGTCGCATGTGCAAGGCCAGAGCTAGTGAGCCCCGATGCAGGCTTAACCCGATGGCCCCGCTGCCCCAGAGGGCCATCAGGTCGCCTGTCTACTAATGCAATGAACAACCGCGTCCATTGCCCGACAGGCAAAACGCAAATTAGTCAGAGTTTTTCTGACGGGCGGCGAGCACAGCGCTAGAGACAGCGCGCAAAGAATTACTTGGCAATGACTTGCCGTGCCGCCAAGCTACCAAGGACGTTCCGCAATCGATTGGCCGCTGGCACGGCGCCCTAAGCAGTTGGCGATGAAAGCCCACACCAGCGCGGGGTGCAGTCTAGCTATTTATCCAATCGATCGAGCGACCAGAGGATGCCGCGGTGGACCAGCGTGCGGTATTCGGGCCGTTCCCAGTTGCTGTGGAAGTGCAGGCCGCTAAAGCCAAACGAGCGGCCGCCATCGGGCCGCTGCCAGGCCCACGCCACCATTTCCCAGTTGCCGTCGATTTGTGCCCGGAGGACAGGCTCCAGCTTCTCAGCGGTCTTGGCGCGCTTCAGGGCGTAATAAAACTCGTCCTTCAGCCGGAAGTCGCGGATCCCCTCAGCGATGGGGTGATCCGCGGCGGCCACGTCGGTCTCCAGCACCTTGTAGCGGCGATCTGGCCCGCCGTGGCACGCGCCAAAAATGGCGGTGAACGGCTCAACATCCTTGGCGTCCTTGGTGCCCATTCCCCAGTGCAGAACGACGAGCGCGCCACCCCGGGCGGCAAAGGCCTCGAACGCCTGGCGGCGCTTTGGATCCTTATTAAGCCATGCTGCCCCCTGTGCGAGGAACACCACCACTCCGTCCGCCTGAGCGAGTTTCTGCGGGCCGTCAGTCCAAGGCTCGTCGGCTTTTACGATCTCCACCTCGAGCCCCTTCTCGCCGGCCAACATTTTCTGCATCAGCTTCAGGCCCTGCATGTATTCGTGCGTGCCTTGGGGATGGCCGTCGGGGCCCTGGCCCAGCAGCAACAGTCGCTGCGGGCGAGGTTCGGTATCGGCGGCGGCCGCCTCGGCCGGGTTCCACAGCGCAAGCCCCGCCAACATGCCAAACGTCAGGACCAGGTGGCCGATTCGATCCAGGCAGGCAAACATGCTGAGTCCTCAGTGTGATAGCGCGGCAAATCCGCCCGTCGGCCGGGCTTTCAGCCAGCCGGATGCAAACTCCTAACCAGTTAACCGCGCCGCGCATGACGGGGCAATGCGCTTGTGTGCTTGCGTGGGCGATCATCGCGGTCGCGCGGCGGCCGGTCGACAGCCGCCGCGGCGTGGAATATGTTCATGTTTTTCACGTTATCCGTTCTCCCGTAAAGGCTTTGCCAACTGCGGCAGGGGGTTGCGTTTGGCTACGATTGCCCACGTTCGTGCCCTGGAGGTGCTTGACAGCCGTGGTCGCCCGACCGTGGAGGTTGAGATTACGTGCGATGATGGTGCGCGTGGGCGGGCAATTGTGCCCTCGGGAGCCAGCACCGGCACCGCCGAGGCTCGCGAACTGCGCGATGGCGACGCGCAGCGCTACGATGGCCTGGGCGTGCTGGCGGCTTGCCGCAACGTCGAAGAAAGAATCGCTCCGGCGATGCTTGGGCGTGATCCGGCTGACCAGGCGGCGATAGACGCCGCGCTGATGGAACTGGACGGCACGCCGCAGAAAACAGCCCTGGGGGCCAACGCCATATTGGGCGTGTCACTGGCAGCGGCTCACGCGGCAGCGGCCAGTCAACGCATCCCGCTTTACCAGCATCTGCATCAGTTGTGGGCAAACCACCGGGCCGGGGCTGCCCGGCAGCAGGGACGTCAGCCGCCGAATGTGCCCGCTCCCACCATGCCCATGCCGATGACCAACGTGATTTCCGGCGGACTGCACGCAGGAGGCAATCTCGACTTTCAGGATTTCCTGGTGAGTCCGCGCGGCGCGCCGGACTACGCCACTGGACTGGAATGGATCGTCCGCATCTACAACCGCCTGGGACGTCTGCTAAGCGACGCCGGCTTTGAAGGCCGACTGGTGGGAGACGAAGGCGGCTTTGGCCCCCGTCTGGAAAGCAATCGTCAGGCAGCCGAGTTCGTCGTGCAGGCGATTGAGGCCGCCGGCCTGGTGCCCGGCGAGCAGGTAACGATTTGTCTGGACGTGGCGGCCACCCATTTTTACGACGGCCAGCATTACCGCTTGGCGGCAACCGGCGACCGCTCCCTGACCAGCGACGATATGATGGATGAACTGGAAGCGCTCGTTGAGGCGTTTCCGATCGACTCGATTGAGGATGGCCTGGCTGAAGAAGACTGGGACGGCTGGCGCCGGCTTACCGCCCGGCTAGGCAGTCGCGTGCGACTGGTTGGCGACGATCTGTTCGCCACCAACCCGCGACGCATCGCCCAAGGAGTCCAGCAGCAGGCGGCCAACGCCGCACTGATCAAGGTGAACCAGATCGGCACGCTGACGGAAACCTTCGCGGCGATGGACACGGCACTGGCAGGCGGAATGACCTGCGTGGTTTCCGCCCGCAGCGGCGAAACGGAAGACGATACCATTGCCGACTTGGCAGTGGCCACGGCAGCCGACCAGATCAAGATTGGTTCCATCGTCCGCAGCGAACGGTTGGCAAAATACAATCGCCTGCTGCGAATCGAGGCCACGTTGCGTGGCATAGGAGCCACGTAGTGAACATCGCGACCAACAGCGGTGTCTCCAAGTGTCGCCTTGCCACCGCAAAATATTGAAAGTACTCACGCCTCGGGCAGTGGCCATCGCGAACAAGCTTAAGCCAGCCAGCGAACTACCGCCCCTGAACTTCCCTCACGGATTTGATAATCACCCGCATTTGATGAAGGACACCATGACGACTCCGGCACGGTTGACCACAGGTATCCCGGCACTTGATCAACACCTGGGCGGCGGACTGTTGCCGGGCACGCTAACGCTGGTGGTTGGCGCCACCGGGATCGGCAAAACCCAGTTGGGCCTGCAATTCAGCTACGCCGGCAAAGAACAGGAAGGCAAGTCTGGCATCATCTTCGACATGACCAGCCGCGGTGATTCGCAAAGCCAGGCGGAGTATGCCCGCCGCATGTTCGACTGGAAGCTGCGCGCGGTGGCGGCCGATCGGAAGCCTAATTTCGAAGGCTTCTTTGACCCGGCCCGCGACCACGGCGACTATCTGCACGTGTTCGACTATCACGGTCGCCGCGTTACCCGCAACGATCTGGACGAAGACGGCTGGCGGCTTTGGCAGAGCGAAGTGATTACGCGGCTGGGCGTATCCATCGGCTTCTTCTACGGCAACTTTGTCACCGGCGTGCGGCGGGCCGTGATCGATGGCCTGGAACCAGCCGAGCGGCCCGGCGACTCCATCCAGTTGCAGCTTTTCGATTACATCTACCATCAGATTCTGCGGAAGGATCCCGACTGGGTTGCCCGCGACCTGTTCCGGCAAGACTTCCGCCGAAACGCCGAAGCCGTGTCGCAGCATTCGTACGACCCGAGCAAGATTGCCTGCATGGTGCTGTACACGTCGCAAGAGACGATGCTCGATGACCTGATTTCTCGCCCGTTGGAAGAAGGCGGGCTGGAAGCCGGCGCCAACACGATCATCCTGATGGGCAAGATCCGCGACGGTAATCGCATCGGCCGCGGCCTGTACATTGCCAAGCATCGCGGTAGCGCATGCAGCGAGGAGATCATCCCCTACTCGATCGACGACCGCGGCCTGCAACTGTCGAAGTAACCACCCGATTTTCAGCCGCCAGGACCACCGTGCTTTTGCTCACCGCCGACAACCTGGCTGACTACCTGCGCCGCTCCGGTCGCATTGCGCCGGACGAAACGGTGGAAGTTCGCGAGTTGACCGGCGGCGTGTCCAACGTGGTTCTGTACGTGCGGCCGCTGCACCCCATTTCCGTGCCCGACAGCCAGAATACGGCATCGGGCGATTTTGTCGTTAAGCAGGCCCGCGAACAATTGCGCGTCGCGCAGCCTTGGTTTTCCCCACTGAAGCGTATCTGGCGTGAAGTCGACGTGATGCGTTGGTGCCGCCGCCTGCTGGAGGACGGCCCAATCACAATTCCTCCTGGCCTGCCTGCGGCCAGCACGCCGGAGATTCTTTGGGAGGATCGCGAGCAGTATTGCTTTGCGATGTCGGCCGCGCCGGCCAACCACACCACGTGGAAAGCCCAACTGCTGGCAGGCCAGTTCGACGAGGCCATTGCCGCCGCCTGCGGCACGCTGCTGGGCACCCTGCACGGGCGCAGTTGGGGCCTGGGGACCATTGCCGCGGAACTCGGCGATACCAGCCTGTTCGTTGATCTGCGGCTTGATCCCTACTACCGCACGCTGGCCAGGCAATATCCGCAGTTCACGCAGCCGCTACAGCGACTGGTAGACAGCGCGGCGGCCCAACCGCTGGCGCTAACCCATGCCGATTTCAGCCCTAAGAATCTGCTGGTGTACCCTGGCGGGCTGATGATGGTCGATTTCGAAACCGGCCACTTCGGTGACCCGGCGTTCGATATCGGGTTCTTTCTTAGCCACCTCGTGTTGAAGTCGCACCATCACACAGGCCTTGACCGGCAGGCTGGCAGTGCGTGCCAGGCGTTAATCCCCATGTTTTGGCACCATTATTGGCCGCAACTGTCCTCCATAGCGGACGAAGAAAGGACCGCGTTGCTGGGCCGAGGCCTTCAGCACCTGGCCGGCTGTGCCTGGGCGCGGCTCGACGGCAAGAGTCCGGTGGATTACTTGGACGCCGCTCCCTGCCGCGACAAGATCCGCACCGCATGCCAAACCATCCTGGCAGAGAACATTACCCGCCTGGATGAGGTGGAGGCCCTGCTGCTGCCGGCGTCATAACAATCCTCGCCGCCCTCCCTTGCCCTGCTGCGCTTTGTGCCTCAATTCGCCCGGGCTTGGCCTAAGTGCCCGCGTCTCTAGAATTCCCCCGGCGGCGCGGCTCCCCGCAGCCGATCTACGCATGGTTCGATTGCGCGGCGGCACACACTCTTTCTCATTGAGCGCCGAGCATGGCCGACTTCCGCAAACGCGTGCAAGAGAACGTGCCCGGCGACTTCTTCGTCGATTCGACATGCATCGACTGCGATGCTTGCCGGCAACTGGCCCCGGACGTCTTCGGCGAAGCGGCGGAAACTTCGTACGTGCGGGCGCAGCCTACCAGCGAGGCGCAACGGCGGGCGGCACTGCATGCGCTGTTGGCCTGCCCGACCGGTTCCATCGGTAACATGGGGGAAGGCGACTTGGCGGCCGCGCGAGCCGACTTCCCGCTGGAGGTTGAGCACCCGGTGTACTACTGCGGGTTCAACTCGCGCAAATCGTTCGGCGGGAACAGCTACCTGCTGCTGCGTGAAGGCGGCAACTGGCTGATCGATTCGCCGAAGTTCTTGTCGACCTTGGTCCGCAAGTTCGAAGAACTGGGCGGCATTTCCACCATCTTCCTCACGCACGAGGACGACGTGGCCGACGCTGATCGCTACGCCGCGCATTTTCATGCGCAGCGCGTCATCCATCGCAAAGAGCTTGCGGCCCAGCCCGATGCCGAAATCGTAATCGATGGCGAATCGCCGGTAGAACTATCGCCCGGCGTATTGGTCATCCCCACGCCAGGGCACACCGAGGGCCACTGTTGTCTGCTGGTCGATCAGCGTTTCCTGTTGACCGGCGACCACCTTGAATGGAGCCGCGGGCGGCAGCGGCTTTCGGCCTCGCGTGATTACTGCTGGTACAGTTGGGAACGGCAAACCGAGTCGATGGCCCACCTGGCAACGTACCGCTTTGAATGGGTGCTGCCAGGGCACGGCCAGCGGGTTCACTTGCCCGCCCACGAGATGCAGCAGCAAATGCTGCATCTCGTGCGGCGTATGCAGGCCAATAGGTAACCTAACGGACGGGCTTGAAGACCACCCCGGCCAGCGGCGGCAGCGTGATCTCGATGGAGTGCGGCCGTCCGTGCCACTCGATCGGTTCCGCCTGCACGCCGGGGAAGTTCCCGTGGTTGCTGCCGGCGTAGAACATCGAGGCGCTGTTAAACACTTCTTTGCAGTAGCAGCCTTCCGGCACGCCGATCCGGTGTTTCATCCGCGGCACCGGCGTGAAGTTCAGGCAGATGATCGTGTAATCCTGCGGATCCTGGCCGCGGCGCAAGTAGCTCAGCGTGCACTCGTCGTAGTTATGGCAGTCGATCCACTCAAAGCCTGAGTGGTCGAAATCCACTTCGTACAGCGAAGGCTCGCGGCGATATAGTCGGTTCAGGTCGCTGATCAGCTTCTGCATGCCCGAGTGCGAATCCCACTCCAGCAGTTCCCATTGCAGGGCCGCGTCGAAGTTCCACTCGTTCCACTGGGCAAACTCGCCGCCCATAAAC
>CAZEEG010000206.1:0-6461 GCA_964511065.1 uncultured Pirellulales bacterium
CTCCGTGTCCTTGGTTCATCGGAATGCCCGCCCATCGCCAACGACTTCAGGCCATCGACCCGTTGGCCGCCGTGCCGGAAGATTATGTTTCGAGCCGGCAACGGTTCCGGGAGGTGGCGGTCGTGCTCGATGCCGAGTTGCACTCGTTTGAGTTGGCGTCGTACCAGCAGGGATCGCAGCACGGCAACTCAGCCTACTTCACCACGCCCGCCGGTGAACCGCTGACGATGGACGTGGCGATTGTGGGCCAGAGGGATGCGCGGCGGATGGCGGTGGTTTCGTGCGGCCTGCACGGCGTGGAGGCGTTTTTCGGCGGGGCCGTGATCCACCACTGGATGGCATCGTTGGCAGCCGGTAAGTTCTCGCTGCCGAAGGATCTGGGCGTAGTACTTCTGCATGCACTCAACCCTTGGGGGTTCGCCTGGCAGACACGCGTGAATGAAGACAACGTCGATCCCAATCGCAACTTTCTCTTGCCAGGCGAGGAGTTTCGCGGGGCGCCGGCGATGTACGCCCAACTCGATCCGCTGCTCAATCCACCCTACTTGCCATCGCGCTGGGAACCGTTGCGGTGGAAGCTTCTCTGGACCGTGCTGCGGCACGGCATGGCGGCACTCAAGCAGGCGGTGGCGGGCGGGCAATATGAATATCCCCAGGGACTGTTCTTTGGAGGCCATGGGCCAACGGCCACGCAGCGGTTCCTGGCCGACCAGTTGCCGGCACTGGCGGGGCACAGCGAACTTGTGGTGCATATCGACTACCACACGGGATTGGGCCGCCGCGGCGACTACGCCATGCTCAGCGATGTGGCCTTTGCCGACGATGAACGCGACCTGCTCGCCACGGCTTTTGGAGCTGAATTGATTCGGGAACCCTTGAATGAGGACAACGACTACGAGACGCGCGGTGCCCTGGGCCGCTGGTGCCGCCATCTCATGCACGAGAATCGGCCCGGTGCGAAGTACCTCACCGTGGGAGCGGAATTCGGCACCTATCCACCGCTGAACGAACTCATCGGCCTGCGTGAAGAGAACCTCACCCGGCAGCATCTGCCGTTCACCCATCCGCGGCGGATTCGCGCCAGAGCCCGACTGCGGGAACTATTTTGCCCTGCCTCGGCTAAATGGCGAAGCTGGGCCATTCCCCAAGGGGCGCAACTGATCCAGCAGACCGTGAACGTGCTGCAGAAGCAGGGGTGATTTATCGGCGTCTGCTTATGAGTTTATGGCTTGGATGAACCGGTAGGGGGCGGCTTTTCTTGCCTCGTGGTGCTCTCTCACCGCTCACCCCCTGGCAGCCACCAATGGGGGGCCAAAGTGTCGAGTTCGGCAATGTGTGCGCTGAAACGCGTCCCCTTTGGGTATTTCTTATAACGGAGCAGACGTGGCGGGCTTGTTTTGGGCTTTTGGCGTGCGGATTGCTAAAATTCTGGAAGAGGCGTCCATTCCCTCCCCAAATGGAGACCCTGCCGTGTTACGCATTTCATTGATTGCTGCGGCCTTACTGTTGTTGGCGCCCCCCTCCAACGCCGATGCGCAAGTCGTCATCCGAGGAAGTTACGGATACGGCTACCCCAGCTATTATGCACCCTATGGCTCATACTACGGGGGGTACCAGTACAACTACCCGTATGGTGAGTGGGGGTACCGGAGTCCATACCGCCACTACGGTTATCGGCCATATTATGGCTACTCGGGGTATTCGGGCTATCCGGGCTATGTCGTGCCTTCCCTTCCCAGCGGAACCGGTGGGGCTTTTGGCGGTTCGCCCAACAGCGGCAACTACTGGTATTGGCTCCAGCAGCAAGCCAACCAAGGCCGCATCCCGCAATCCACGGTCAACCGTATGATGTACGGCAACCGGTAGGGCGAGCCGTGCTCCTGCCCGCGGCCGGACCGGTTGATTGACCGTCGCCAGCAGCAATGCGCCCACTTACTATCCACCAACGGCTAGTGGCGGCGATATCGCCGCTAGCTATGGCAATCTCCGCACTTGACGGCCAAACTGCCGCGATCTACGATCCCGGCCCGCGCAGTGTTGCCAGTGGCTTGTTGCCTGCTTTAAGTTTCCGATTCGCGGCCCAGGGGTGGTTCGGGCGCCGGGCGCCGGGACATGGTTGTTATTGAAATCGCAAGGCGAGGGCCCCATGGGTAAGCTTCTGCGGCGACTGGGCATCGTGGTTGGAGTCCTGGTGCTCGTGGTGGCCGGCTTGGCGGGCTGGGCGTACTATGCCAGTCAGCAGGTGCCGGACTTCTATCACAAGGCGCTGGCTGAGCCACCGCCCGACCAGGAGAAGAAGAGCGACGCCTTCATCACGGAAGCCACCGAGCTTTACAACGAGCTTCGCCGGGAAGGACGCTGGGAAGCCCTGTTTACCGCCGAGGAAATCAATAGCTGGCTGGCCGTCGACCTGGTTCGTAACCACTCTGGTAGCTTGCCGCCAGGTATTTCCAATCCCCGCATCGCCCTTGCCGACGGCGGTGTGATACTTGCCTGCCGGTATGAAACCTCGAAGATTTCTACCGTCCTCTCGCTGCATGTCGACGCATCGCTGGCTGAAGACAACGTGATCGCCCTGCGTTTTCGCAAGGCCAGGGCGGGCAATTTACCGTTGCCGATGGGCGAGGTTCTCGACAACCTGAGCCGTGAAGCCGCCAGGCACAACATCCCGGTTCGCTGGCTTCAAGCGGATAGCGACCCGGTTGCGCTGATTTCGATCCCGGCTCCCGCCCGGGAGCAGAAGCTTGTTTACTCCGTGGATACCATGCGGATCGGCGAGCGCGGGGTGTATATCGCCGGCACCTCGACGCCTCGGGCCGCACAAATGGCCTCGTCGCCGGAGCATCGCCCGGCCAGGCAGTGATGCATGCTGCGACGGCCTTTGGAGGCGGTTCTTCATTCATGCGCCGTTCGGCGATTCCTTCTGCCACAGCAGCCGGTGGCGCTGGTGCTGTGGATCGTACTGCACCCTCAGGGTGCCGCGCAAATGCTGGCCAGCGACCTGAATCACCGTGGATTGCTGGTCGCGATGCCTGACTTCGCAGGTTCCCGCATCTCGCCGGGTAACTCGGCCCCGGTTGCCTGAGATCGGCCCCTCGTATTCCAGGTAAGCCAGGCGGTGGTCGGGCAAGGGGGCAACATCCATCCACATGCCCGGCTCCGGCCAGGCAGGCAGCGCCCAGGTCCAAAGGGCCGTCTCGGCTTCGATCATCAAGTCGAAATGATCGGGCCGCGATGCGTCCGGCGGCATCTCATGGAAAAGGATCACAAACCGGCGCATATCTCCCCTGCCACTTGATTCCAGCTACCCAAGAAGGACGAACAACGTGGCCAGCGGCGGCCGTTGCGCCTCGCTTGCGTGTGCGGGCAGACCACGCGCTGCTGAAGTCGCCATCGGTGAAACGAGTGTGCGCAATCGTTCCCTTGGGGCGTCCAGGGTTCAGACGCCCATTCGCGCCGACCTTTTCCGGGTGGCAACAGGCTGCTCGCGGTTCGATTGGCCGTCTTAGGTCCGCCCGTACAGATATTCCTGGAGCAGGAAAATCTGGAACTCGCGGCCATCAGCATCGTACGCGTTCAGGTCGCCAATGGAAATCAGGCCTTGCAGTTGGCCATCGTGATTTACCACCGGCAAGTGGCGAATGCGGTGATGCTTCATCACGCTGCGGGCTTCGCCGATGGTGGTTTCTGGATGGCAGCAGGCCACGCGATCGGTCATGACCTCGGCGACGGGACAACGGCACGGGTCCCGTTCTTCGCCCACCACGCGCCGCAGCACGTCGCGCTCCGTGAACATGCCGACCACGCGGTCGTCGTCCGTGACCACCAATGCCCCGATGCCAACCTCATTCATGAGCCGCGTAGCTTCCAGGACCGATTCGTCGGCCCCCACGTAATACACCTTGGTGCCTTTGATGTTGAGGATGTCTTGGACAGTTGCCATAGCTTAGTCCCTTTGTGGACGGGGCAGAGTCTACCTCTCGGCGCATGCACAAACCGGGCGCGGCGGTCAATCGGGCTGCGATGCAGATACGGGGGCGCCGAGTGGTCTCGAACGAGAAAATGAAGAGGTGAAATGCAAAAGCCGGCCCCTGCACAGGAAAGCAGTATACCGTAAACGCACCTAAAGGGTGAACAATCTTCCCCGCGAAACTGCATGCGGATCTATACCACCCCTATGCTAGCAGGTTGAGTGCCGCCCCATTCGTTCTCGCGCGGCCCCCTGCCCAAAAGGGGACGGCGACCGGCAAACGGATCGACAAACGTTGATGGACCTGGCCTGCGTCGATATACTCATCTCCGCCAACCAAACGATGTCCACGGACGGTCTGACGTGCGGGGGGCTCCCTGATGCAACTTCTGACACCGGCGCGGGATGCGCGGCTTTCCGAACCACGGGCGCGTTTTGCTTCGAGGCGTTAGGGAATCGAAACTACTGGGCGGAACGACGCGACTCTGAGGAATCACCCACATGCTGCGAATCCTCAATTCCCAAGGAACGGTACTCTGCGATGGATTGAATCGCCGCCAATGGCTCCAGGTCGGCGGAATTGGACTGGGGGCATTGACCCTTCCCAAGCTGCTGCAGCACCGGGCCATGGCCAATGGTCGCATTGGGAATGGGCCAGCCAAGTCGGCGATTATCCTGTTCAATACGGGCGGGATTCCCCACCACGAAAGCTGGGATCCCAAGCCCGATGCTCCGGCCGAAATTCGCGGCGATTTTGGAGCCATTCAAACGAAGGTTCCTGGCCTGCTGGTGGGCGAGTTGATGCCGCTGACGGCCCAGCTCACGGACAAGGTGGCCGTGATTCGCACCATGGTCACGCTCGATAATGCCCATTCGTCCAGCGGCTACCAGATGCTCACGGGCGTGCCGCACATTCCCAGGAACCGCGAGAACGCGAAGCCCGGTCGGCCGAACGATTCACCTTCGCTGAACGCGATGGTGCAATACTTGCGGCCTTCGCGCGGAGGGTTGCCGGCCTCGGTGGTGTTGCCCAAGCGGATTGCCAACAACGGCGGTCGCGATCCCTGGCCCGGTACTGATGCCGGCACCATGGGCCGCAAGTTCGACCCCTGGTTTTTGGTGTGCAACCCGGCTGAGGAAGGATTCACCGTTCCCGGGGCCAGGCTGCCCCAGGGGCTCGACCCGCTGCGCGTCGATAAGCGGTTCTCGCTGCTTGAGCAGGTCAACCAGCATCTGAATCACTTGGAAGAAACCGCCGCTGCCCGCGATTACAACATCCACTCAGAACGGGCCATTGGCCTGCTGACGGGCGGCAAGGCCCGCGACGCTTTCAACCTGGACAAGGAGCCCGACAAGGTTCGCGACCGTTACGGCCGCACGCAGCACGCCCAAAGTGCATTGCTGGCCCGACGGTTGGTCGAAGCGGGAGTTTCTTTGGTGCAGGTCAATGCGGTTTCAGAAGATACCAAGCGGCCCAACAGCGGCGGTTGGGACACTCACCTCAAGCACAGCGAATGTCTTAAGGGCTGGCTGATGCCCGACATGGATCGGCTGTACTCGGCCCTGATTACCGATTTGGATGAACGAGGGCTGCTCGACGAAACCCTGGTTTGCTGGGTTTCAGAATTCGGGCATACGCCCAAGATCAACGCCAGGGCGGGGCGCGACCACTGGGGTCGCGTTTTCTCCATCGCTCTGGCCGGTGGCGGAATTCGCGGCGGCGTTGTTCACGGGGCCAGCGACGCCCACGGTGCCGAACCGCTGGGCGATATCGTGACGCCCGCCGATTACCTGGCCACCGTCTTCCATTGCCTGGGTTACGAACCGGACACGCCCTACTACGATATCCAGGGGCGGCCCATGCCCATCGCGCGCGGCACGCCGGTGAAGTCGATCCTGGCCTGAGCTTGCGCGCTCCCCGATGCGAACATATTTCGGTGCCCCGCGGCCTGTTCCAATGAGCAGGATCGCAGCGCTTCGGTGCGGCGTCACACGTCCGACAGCTTCACCGTTCGCAACCGCAAGGCATTGGCGATCACGGAAACCGAGCTGAAGCTCATCGCCGCCGCGGCGATCATGGGCGTAAGCAGCAGACCGGCGATCGGATACAGCACGCCGGCCGCAATCGGCACGCCCAGTGCGTTGTAGATGAATGCGAAGAACAGGTTCTGGCGGATATTGCGCATTACGTGGCGGCTCAGTTGCACGGCCCGAACGATGCCCCGCAGATCGCCCTTGAGCAGCGTGATGCCGGCCGATTCGATCGCCACGTCGGTACCGGTCCCCATGGCAATGCCAACGTCGGCGGCAGCCAAGGCGGGGGCGTCGTTGATGCCGTCGCCAGCCATCGCCACCTTGCGGCCTTCGCGTTGCAGTTCCTGAACGCGCCGGTGCTTGTCCTCAGGCAGCACCCCCGCTTCAAATTCGTCGATGCCAAGCTGTTCGGCCACGGCCTGGGCGGTGGCGTGCTGATCGCCCGTCAGCATGATGA
>CAZEEG010000207.1:0-5563 GCA_964511065.1 uncultured Pirellulales bacterium
CAGGCACGGACCGCGGAGAAGCTGGCTACGCTGAAGCGGGCTGAGCAGAAACGGAGCGTTACCGTTGGCTCAGTTGAATGTCAGAGGCCGGCGGAGCGGCTTCGACAGGTTTGAGGCGGGTGGCCAACTCGTCGGTGATGTCGCAGTGCGGATCGACGGCGAGCTGGAAGCTGTCCTGATGGGTGATGACCACTTGCAGGCCGCGACTGGCGGCAATCTCGCGCGCTAAGGGGCGCACATCGTCGCGATACTGCTTGACGGTGTCCTGCTTGAATTGCTGGACCGCGGCCGTGGCCTGCTGAGCGATGGCTGCAAAATCGGCAGCCAGTTTGCGCTGCACCAGCGCCAGTTGCTGCTGCTGTTCAGGCGTGGGGTCTTCGCCGAGCGAAGCCTGGAACTCTTCCAGTTTCTTTTGCAGCGCAGCTTGCGCGGCGTCGA
This sequence comes from uncultured Pirellulales bacterium, assembly GCA_964511065.1. GTDB lineage: Bacteria > Planctomycetota > Planctomycetia > Pirellulales > S012-138 > CALBRZ01. Next base: position 439 of record CAZEEG010000207.1, read on the forward strand.
CTTCCTCGTTCTTGCCCTGGCGGAACTGCTCGATCTGCGCCAGCATTTGCCGATCGCGGCCGGTCCGCCGAGCCACTTCATCCAGGTCAACAACGGCTACGCCACCAGACGCAACCGGAGCCGTGGATGCCGCAGGCTGCGCGTCTTGGCAGCCAGATGCCATGGTGAGCACGGCGAACAGAAACGCCGCGCCGGGCCAAGAGGCCCCATACTTGCCAGTGGTGGCAAATGAGGCGGTACCAGTGTTGCCGTGAGTGCCCAAATTCGGGCGGGCATCGAGATGGCTGGCACCTTGTGTGAAAACTTCCTTGCGCGTCAAACTCCTATCCATAATAGCCCCCCCTGTGGTAGAGTGGGAGCGATCAAGGCAAGAGTCAAATGCGTCTGGGTTGGTTACTGACCCCTGCCCCGCCCCCCATTCGTTCTATCGGCGTCCAACCCGGGGAAGGCTTACTCGGATTTTGTTAATTTACCGGTAGTCGCAGTGCAACCGGTGGCAACGATTTTCAGCTTGGCGGGAAGATTCGCATCGAGGCGCGAGCTTCGATTGCTCTTGCCTTTGGCCCCCCAGCTACGGCGGTGATGCTTTTCTTGTCTGTTGCCGGGCGACCAACTATACTTCGGTTGGATCGTTACAAGTTGCCCAATCGGCAGTGTTTACGCCGTGTAAGACCACGTTGGGTACGGCTTGGCCGATCGACACCAGCGCACCGTGAGGAGACTCAGCATGCGCCACAAATGGCTGGGATGGCTACTCATCTGTGGATTTTTCTCGGGTGGATACGCGGCCAGCGCCGTGGGCGACGAGGCTGCCGCGCCGGCCAGCCCGCTCCCTCCCGCTGCCAGCGAAGCCCAGCGGCAACGCGAGCGGGAAGAATACGAGCTGTTTAAAACCCTGGTCGATGTCATGGACCAGGTGGAAGAAAACTACGTGGAGGACGTCGACCGCCGCGAACTGCTCAAGGCAGCCATCCGCGGCGTGCTCAGCAAGCTCGACCCCTACTCCAACTACATCGATCCCAACCACGTCGAACGGTTCCGCAGCAGCATCGAAAGCGAGTTTGGCGGGATTGGCATCCAGGTTGGCATGCGCGACGGCCAGTTAACCGTGCTAAGCCCGATTGTCGGCACCCCGGCCTATCGGGCCGGCGTGCAGGCCGGCGACCGCATCACGGCCATCGAGGGCGAACCCACCAAGGGGCTGAGCCTCGATGAGTGCATCAACCGCCTCAAGGGCAAGGCTGGCACGGCCGTCACGTTCACCATCCGGCATACCGATGGCAGCGAAGAAACCATCACCGTCCGCCGCGAAGTGGTCCGGGTCGAAACCGTGCTGGGCGATCGGCGCAATGAACAGGACGAATGGAATTTCATGTACGGCAACGGCGATGGCATTGCCTACATTCGCATGACCTCGTTCAGCCGCGACACGGCCGGCGAACTCCGCAAAGCCCTGGAACAAGCCAAGCAGCAGGGCATGAAAGGGCTGGTGCTCGACCTGCGGTTCAACCCCGGCGGCCTGCTCGAAGCCGCCATTGAAGTGTGCGACCTGTTCATCTCCGAGGGCCGTATCGTCAGCACCAAGGACCGCGGGGGACGCTCCCGCTCGTGGGACGCCAAGGCGGCGGGCACGCTCGACGACTTTCCCATGGCCATCCTGGTCAACCGGTTCAGTGCCAGCGCCAGTGAGATCGTTTCGGCCTGCTTGCAGGACCACAAGCGGGCGGTGGTCGTTGGCGAACGCACCTGGGGCAAGGGCAGCGTGCAGAACGTGATCAGTCTGGAAGGCGGCGGAGCCTTGAAACTCACCACGGCCGCTTACTTCCGCCCCAGTGGGCGCAACATCCACCGCACCGAAGATGCGCGGCAAACCGACGAATGGGGTGTCACGCCCGACGAAGGCTTCAAGATACAGCTTGACGACTCGGAGACGGCCCAGTTGATCGAGTGGCGGCGGCAACGCGACGTGGTGCAGCCACACAGGTCGGCCGAATCGGACCTGGCTCCGGTGGAAGCTCCCGACCCGGCCGACGACGACAAGCCGGTCTTCGTCGATCGCCAACTCCAAGAGGCACTTCAGTACGTGGCGGAAAAGATCAAGTCGGGCCGATCCAAGACGGCCACGGCCTCCGCCCAGGGACAGCAAGACAAGATCGGCCCATAGCCACAAGCCGGCAAGCGTTCATGAACGCGGCTGAGGGAGCACGCCCGAGGCTGGCCTGCGTCTTTTGCGGCCCAGTTTCGCAGCGCGCGCCATGGTTACCGCGGGGACACGATGCGCACGCCTTGTAGAGCCCCCGGCACGCGCGCACGAATTCCCTGGCACACGCAGCTTGAGAGCCCTCGCCCGCGCAAACATCCATCCTCGGCCCACAATGCCGCGGCACGCGGGGATACGCGGTTTGGCCCTTCTGCTTTTCCCTCCGCCGGGTGTGCGGTACACTGCCGGTCTTGCAAGAGTTTGCAAACGCCACCTTCATTCTGGACCTGGCAGCCTAGGCCCCCCTGCCCTGCGGCCGCACGAATCGGCCCGGCGCTCGCACGCCGCGCAATCCCACAGCCATAGCATGCGAAACGGTGTGGCAACGCGGGGCAACCATCGGGCCAGACCTGTCACGGTTACAATCGTGGAGCTTGAGGAACCATGAAAGCTATTGTGCGCTGGCCGAAAGCAACCACTTGGATCCTTGCGTTGGTATGCACCGCCGCCTTCTTGGAGGTGGGCCATCGGGCCTTGGCCGAGCAAGACGAGGCCGCGGCCGCGCAGAACCAGGCAGCCGCGCAGGATCAAGCTAACAAGGCTGAGTCCTCAGACCAGCAAGCCCCCACGCAGGACCCCCAGGATAAGGCGCCTGCCAACGACCAGGCCGATCCGTCGCAAGCGGCCAAGGTCGATCCGCAGAAGGAACGCCAGGCGGCCCAGTGGGCGCTGCGGATGGGCGGTACCGCCGTGGTTCGCACGCCCGACGGCAAATCGCACAACCTGGGTGGTCCCAATGCCCAGCTTCCGGAAGGCGACCTGGTGGTGCTGGCCATCGATGTCAGCAACGCCGCCGAGGTCAAAGACGAAGGGCTGGAAAACCTCAAGGGCTTGTCGGCCATCGAAGACCTGCGGATGGCCAACACCAACATCACCGATGCCGGCATGCCCTCGCTGGCCGGGCTCAAGACCATCGAGGCGCTGAACCTGCAAAACACCAAGGTCGGCGATAGCGGCGTGGAAAGCCTCCACGAGATGGCCTCCCTGGCCCACCTGAACCTCGCCGGCACCGCCATCGGCGACGGGGCCATCACCACCATCAGCGACCTGATGGAACTGGAAACGCTCGACATCTCGGGCACGGCCGTCAGCAGCGTGAACTACCTGTCGGGCTTGGAGAAGCTCCAGCGGCTCAACGCCTCCAACACACAAGTCACCACGCTGTCGCTCCGCCAGATCAAGTGGCTCAGCCTGGGCGGCAATCCGCTGGGTGACCGCGAACTCGCGCGGCTCTCGGGACTCAGCGCACTCACGCACCTGGAACTGTGGCGCACCGGGGTCAACGACGATAACGCCGCCTCGCTGGCTGCGATGTCGCAGCTTCAACACCTGAACCTCGCCGGCACCGCCATCTCCAGTGCAGGCCTCATGAAGCTTCGCCCGCTGGCCAACTTGCAATCGCTCGATCTCACCGAAACCCAGGTAGACGACTCCGGCATTGCGGCCCTGCAATCCTTCCCCGGTTTGCAGACGCTGAGCCTGGCCGGCACGTCGATTACCGACCGGTCGCTGGAACAGATGGCCAATTTCCGCAACAAGCTGCGGAACCTGACCCACCTGTACCTGTTCCGCACGCCGATCACCGCGCAAGGGCTGCAACATATTGCCACGGCCGCGCCGAACCTGGTTTACCTGTGCCTCTCCAATACCCAAGTTGGCGATCGCGCGGTTCGTTACCTGCGCGACTTGCCGCACTTGAGCCAGATTGAGTTGTACGATACGGCGATGACGCCCGCTGCCATCGCGCAGCTTCGCAAGGCCATGCCGCAGTTGCAGGTGTTGGCCGGCCGGTTTTAGCAACGTGCCGTTCGCGCCGGAGGGGCGGGCCTGCCGCCGCAGTTCGTTCCGCAGGAGTCGTATCTGGTGTCGCTGTTTGAAGCCGCCGAAGAAGCCAATCGCCGCAATGCTCAACCGCTGGCGGCGCGGATGCGGCCCACCACGCTCAACGAGTTTGTCGGCCAACAGCACTTCCTCGGCGAAGGCAAGCTCCTGCGCCGGTTGCTCAAGGCCGACCGGCTGGGCTCGGTCATCTTTTACGGCCCGCCCGGTACCGGCAAGACCACGCTGGCCCGGCTCCTGGCCGTGGAAACCCGGGCCGCTTTTCAACAACTCAACGCCGTAACCAGCGGCGTGAAAGACCTCCGCGATCTGATCGGCCAGGCCCGCGACCGGCTTGCCGCCGAGGGCCGCCGCACGCTGCTGTTTGTGGACGAGATCCACCGCTTCAACCGCGCCCAGCAGGACGTGCTGCTGCCCGACGTGGAAGACGGCACGATCGTGCTCGTGGGAGCGACCACGCAAAACCCGTTCTTCGCCGTCACCAGTGCCCTGGTGAGCCGCAGCCAGGTCTTCCAGTTCCAACCGCTCTCGGCCGACGACATCATCGCCCTGGTCCGCCGCGCGGCAACCGATCGGCAGCGAGGGTTGGGCGACATCGACATTCGCCTGCACGACGATGCCCTGGCCTACCTGGCCGAAATATCCGACGGCGACGCCCGGCGGGCGCTCACCGCGCTGGAAATTGCCGTGCTTTCCACCGACGCCCGGCCCGTGGAACTCACCCGGGAGTTGGTGGCCGAGTCGGTCCAGAAGAAGGCGGTGGAATACGACCCCACTGGCGACAGCCATTACGACGCGGCCAGCGCCCTGATCAAGAGCATCCGCGGCAGCGATCCCGATGCCGCCATCTACTGGCTCGCCCGGATGCTGGAAGGCGGCGAAGACGTGCGGTTCTTGGCGCGGCGGATCGTGATCCTGGCCAGTGAAGACGTGGGCAATGCCGACCCACACGCCCTGCCGCTGGCCGTGGCGGCGATGCAGGCCACCGAGTTTGCTGTGAATTCCTTATAGACAGTCGCCATTAGT
>CAZEEG010000207.1:5573-6437 GCA_964511065.1 uncultured Pirellulales bacterium
GGGTCTTCCGGAATGCCAACTCGCCCTGGCCCAGGCGGTAACGTACCTCGCCTGCGCCCCCAAGTCGAACGCTTCGACGGTGGCCATTGGCGAAGCCCGCCGTGACGTGCAGCAGGGCCGGTTGCTGCCGGTGCCGGTTCATCTCCGCGACCGCCATTATGCGGGCGCCCAGCGATTGGGCCACGGTGAAGACTATCAATATGCCCACGACGAAGCCGGGGGTATCGCCGCGCAGGATTACCTGGGCGTTGAGAAAGAATATTACCGCCCGGTGGACCGCGGCTTTGAACGCGAACTGGCCCAGCGGCTCACCGCCATCCGGGCCATCCTGCGGCAAGCGCGCGAGAAGCAGGAGTAACCACCGCCGATTCTGCCACCGCGCGACGGTGCATTTCCGGGGTCCCAGTATTCGTAGTGGTGTAGGCCGGGTGCTTGCCACCGGGCATTTCCAGCGGGCTAAATTGGCTGCCCGTCTTGATGTTCCGGTCCAGATTGTCGGGCCGTGCCTGATCTACTAAAACTGCCACCGTCGCAACAAGTGTCGACCGGGGGACCGGACCTACGGCGCCTTGCCTGCGTGGATCAGGGCCATGGCTGCCCAGGCGGTCGCGCTGATGGAAATGAATTGCGATTTGCCGTGTGGGAAGCCGCTTTCAAAATACTTCTGGAACGGCCGCGACCGCGACTGGACCTGCCACGAACCGTCTTCTTTCTGCGTGTTCAGGAGAAAGTGGACGCCGCGGCGGTAACGCGGGGCGTCTACCGGTAAGCAGCCCGATGCGTTCAGGGCCACCAGCGCCTGGCCGGTCGCGTAGGCATCGCTGCCCAGGCCGGGTTCTTGTTCCCAGCCGCCATCGGCCTGCT
>CAZEEG010000208.1:0-4518 GCA_964511065.1 uncultured Pirellulales bacterium
GTTGCGCCCAGGTGATGGCTTCAAACAGTTCGTCAAAGGTGCCATACCCGCCCGGCATGGCGATGAAGGCATCGGCCAGTTGGGTCATCTTGGCTTTTCGGGCGTGCATGGTATCGACGACGTGCATCTCTTGAACGCCCGGATGCAGCAGTTCCTTGGTGGCCAGCTTGTCGGGAATGACGCCGATCACAGTGCCACCGGCGGCCAGCACGGCATCGGCAATCACGCCCATCAGTCCCACCTGCCCTCCCCCATATACGAGGCGAAGCCCCCGGGCTGCGATCAACTCGCCCAGTCGTTGCGCGGCCTGGCGATACTCGGGATGCCGTCCGACCTTTGAACCGCAGTAAACGCAAATGCTGTGCATGGAGCCGCCTTCAATGGATTCTTGCGCCCCCGAATGGGCGCTTCATTCTTTGAAGTTGCGCCGTCAATATCCGGACGGCGAATGGGACAGGTTGTGACTGCCGCTGTTCGCGCATCATGTGGAGTTTCATTTTCCTGGTACGAGATATCACAGACGTGCGCCGCGCGTGGGTCAATCCATGGAAGTCTGGTTGTCGCTCAAGGGAAATGCTCGCTTCAGGTGACCTCCATCGATGACGAAGCGCTTTCGATCCATGGTGATATTTGCGGCGAACAATTTCTCCTGCGGCGGATCGCCAATCAGAATGATGCGTTGCTCGCCATCTCGAAACTCAAGGCATAAACGGTGACGCGCCGCCGGGAACAAGTGATGATGAAAGAAGCGGACCCGAGTCGCTGTGAGGAGCGCTTCCTGTATCGCCAGCAACCTGTCCCGATCCGTAATATCCACGCGATAGCGCGCGCTGGCCCACGAATCGAGGGACCGAATGCGAACGAGTTCTCGGTCGCGCAGTAAAGTGCGGGTCGAACCAAGATAAAACGTACGCCAACGTTCGCCCATCCCACTTAAAAGTCCCATCTTGCACCACATGGATTCTTTGGGATTGGACCATTACCAACAACCTTAGTCCGGGTTGTTGCTAAGGGCATGGCATGCCGTCTGGCTTTCTGCCCGGCTCACCGTGCCGTGGCATGCCCCGCTGGCCGCTTGAGGGATCGTAACCTTCGCGCCCCTTAATGCAAAAGGGGGTGAGCCAGGCGCGGCCCCTTTGCAATCCTCGCACACTGTGAGGCACAGCCCGCGGGGGCACTGCCATTGCGGCAAGCAAGGGAGAGGCAGCGTCTGCGTCCACGGGGCCGGCTGATGGTTCCATCGACTCGGCGCTGTCTCCGGCCCGCCGCCACAACTACACTATGGGTGCCCAAGCGCAGCGGTAGCAAGCCCGCGGGTGGGTGCGGCCGTCCTAAACCTCCAGGAGCCAGCCATGAACGCGCGCATTCGTAGGTTTTGGAACCTTGGGTATGTCGGGGGGAAGGCGACCGCCGCCGGCCTCGCCGTGGCCTGGCTGCTGGTCGCATCCGGGCAGCAGCCGCTACATGCGCAAGATAGCCCAGCCGGCTCGTCGGGCGTGGGGCCGATCAAGTTTGCTTCGCATCCTCCGGTGCGGCCGCTGCCTCAGCCTGCCGCCACGCCCAAGACCGATGGCCCATCCAAATACGTCGATCCCAAGCGGGGAAGCGACGACAATCCCGGCACCGAGGCCCGGCCGTTTGCCACGCTGGCCCACGCCGTGCAGCAGTTGAAACCGGGCGAAACGCTGTATCTGCGGGGCGGCACCTATTACGAGCATGTCACCGTTTCCGCACAGGGCACGGCCGATCAGCCCATCACCATTGCCGGCTATCCGAGCGAGATAGCGATCATCGACGGCGGCCTGCGCGAATTCTTTGAACGGCCCCAGCAGGCTTGGGAACCGGTCGACGACGGGGCCGAGGGCGAGTTCCGGTCGGCCAAGACCTATCCCGGCTTGGGCGGGCAGCCCGACCAGGTGAACGTGCTGGGCAACTTCGGCGATTCGATGTTGCCTCTGCAAGGGTATCGTCTGCTGGGCGACCTGCGCTCCGACAACCCTTACTGGAACGTCTCCAACAAGGTGGGCAGCCAGGATTTCGTGTATTGCGGGCCGGGCATCTACTACGACCCGGCCTCGGGCCGCATCCACGCGCGTTTGGCCCATACGCGGCTCAACGCGCTAGGCGAGAATAACTATCGCGGCGAGACCGATCCCCGCCGCATTCCGCTGGTGATTGCTGGCTTTGCCGGCGGTTCTCCGTTGAAGTTAGAAAATGCCCGCTGGGTTCGTCTGCACGACCTGGTGTTGCGCGGCGCGCGTGAAGCTACGCTCGCAATCGACAGGTGCCGGCATATCGAACTGGCCGGTCTGACCATTTACGGCGGCTCGGCGGCCGTCAACGTGCGCGATACCTGGGGGCTGCGCATGGTGGATACGGCGTGCCGAGGGCTGGCTTCGCCTTGGACGTTTCGCGGGAGTTTGAAGTACCGCTCGATTGAAGCCCGCATCTTTTCGGCCAGTCGCTGGGAGCCCACCGGCCAGGACAATCGCGACTTTGAAATCGCATACAGCGAATTTACCGACTGCGTCGATGGCGTGTTCCTGGGTAACGTGCGCGGTGTACGGTTCCACCACAACCTGGTGGATAACGTCAGCGACGACGGCATGTTTCTCACGGCCCAAACCGCGTACGACGGCACCACCCACGGCGGCGATGTCCATATCGGCCAGAACCGCTTTGCCCGGTGCCTGACAACATTCGCCTTTGGCGTGGGCCACGGCCGGCAGCGGATCACGGCCGATGGTGTGCAAACCGGATCGGGCGTTGACATCTATCGCAACGTGTTCGATTTCCGCGGCCCGGTCATGTATCACTGGCCCACTGGCCCGGACGACGACGACCGCCTGCCGTCGCTGGGCCGTTTTGCCGGCGACCACGGCAGCCCTGCCTGGGAGCCGATGCGGATTTACCACAACACGATCCTGGCCGGCGATCCTCCACGGTACAACTACGGCACCGATGGTTTGAGTGGCGGCCTGGGAAAAGGCAACTGGCGGCGCGTCTTCAACAACATCATCTGCCAGAAGGTCGGCATGATCGGCCAAACCCTGCCCGACCCGGCCAGTGCCGATTTCATTGCCGATGCCAACCTGTTCTGGAGCCTGACCGACGGTCCCACCTTCCAGGGTGAAATCTTCAGCAAGTTCCGCAACTCGGCGGCCTTTGAGGAAAGTAAGCAAAGCTACCGGCCCGGTTGGACCGCGCACGACCAGTTTGCCAATCCCAAGTTCGTGGCGCTTTCGTCCGATTGGAAGAAGGTGCCCGACCTTCACCTGCAGGCCGACAGTCCCGCGGTGAACCAGGGCGTGTACTTGCCCGACGATTGGCCCGATCCGCTGCGCGCCGCCGACCAGGGCATCCCAGACGTGGGCGCGCTGCCACAAGGCAGCGATGCATGGCAGGTTGGTGTTCGCGGGCGGCTGAATGTCTTTGGCGCGGCAAGCGACTCCGACAGCCCAGAGCGGCCCGAGGTCCAGTGGGAGTTCGCCGAGAAGACCTACCCTGAGCGACCGCGCGACCAGCGCGTTCTCATCTACCAGGGCTACCCCGCCTTCGATGCGCCGCTGGCGGCATTTGCATTTCGCCGCGCCGGCGCGCAGGTGGACGAACTGGAGCGGACATGGCTCGATCCGGCACGCTTCAAAGAGTACGACGTGATCGTCATCGACGGCAGTTTCCCCAGGGCGAAGATCGAGCCTGCCCAGTTCTCGGCGGCGGACCTCGAGCAGTTGGAAGCATTCTTGCAGGAGGGCGGAACGCTGGTCCTGATGCGCGAGCGGACCGACCTGTTCGCCACGCCCGAGGGACGCGACTTCCTGGCGAAGCACACCGGCGGGGCCATCGCCAACAAGAGCACGAATTATCGGCTCTTGAAGCCGGATCACGCCTGGGTTGCACACCTGGCACAGCGTGAAGCGCTGCCCTGGCTGGAAGGTAACCTGGTTTCGCCGCTGCGGGGAAGCAAGAGCGAACCCATCCTGGGAACCCAGGCCGGCGCTTCGGCCCTAAGCCGCGTACCACTGGGCAAGGGGCAACTGATCTATGTTGGCTGGAGTATCGCGCGCTCGCTTCCCAGTGGCCGCGACAAGAACGTAACCGTGGAACAGGAACAAGCGTTCGACGATCAGATGCAGATTCTGCTCAAGATCGCAGGCGACGTGGTGGAGTAAACCTCGGTATCGGCCGACGGAGCAAGGTCGTCAGGGATGGACCGTCGCCGCCGGCAAACGCAGTCCATGGGGCGCCCCCCGCTCGGGTGCAACGAAGCCTGTCGGCAGTCTGGCCGTGTCAATGGGCCGTGTCGCGAGTAACGTTTCCCGCGCAGCGGTCAAACTTCCTTTGGTCAGTGGGTTCGAACCGCCATTGCCCGGCCTTGGCCCCCCGCCCTGTGGTCACGGCCTTGCAATTTGTGCTTGCTGCGGAGGTAACCGCGATGAAACCGACAGTGCTGCCAGGGTGCTTGGTTCCGTACTTGGGCGACGCGGGCCACAGGCTGGCCGTCGCTATCCTGCTTGG
>CAZEEG010000208.1:4618-6413 GCA_964511065.1 uncultured Pirellulales bacterium
CGCTATCCTGCTTGGTGGCGCTATCCTGCTTGGCGGGGTGGCGATCGCTGGCGGCGCTACGCCGTCGGCCGATGCCGCAAGTGACGAGGAGGCGGGCTTTCGCTCCATGTTCAACGGCCGTGATTTCACAGGCTGGCAATTCAGCCATGGCCAGGATCAACCGGCCAATTGGCTCGTGAAAGACGGCGTGATCTGCCTCACCGGCGGCGGCAAGCCACACCTGATTACCGCCGATCAATACGGCGATTACGATATGCGGTTCGAATGGCGCGCGATGCGCGAACGCTACAATGGCGGCCTCTTCATCCGTACGGGAAAGACCGGAGGCAAGAACCAGATCAACCTGGCCAAGGGATCGGAAGGGGCCTTCATCGGCGGCAAACTCGCCGGGGCCGAAAAGGCGCCTGACCTGCAAAAGTCGCCAGGAGAGTGGAACGAGTGGCGAGTCCGCGTGCAGGGCGATAAAGTCAGCTTCTGGTGCAACGGGAAGTTGGCATGGGAAGGAACCGGTCTGACACCGGCAACCGGTCATATCGGCATTCAAGCCGAAGGCGCACCGCTGGAATTCCGCAATCTGCGGATCAAGGCCGAGTAAGGCAAGCGGAACCGTCCGCCGGCACATTTCGCTCTGCCGTATTTTCGATAGCGCGGCGCAAGATCGCCAAGTCCCCGACGCATGGCAATCAGTAGAGCGAGGAATCGCTGGCGCTTGCGGTAAACAACGTGCATCGGAAAGCCCGCTCTCAACTGCACAGGGTACCCAGCGTGCAGGAGGGTCACGCGCCGCTGCCCGTAAGAACAAACCGTGCCGGCTTAGCCATTGGCAAGATTGCTCGGCGACAGAATGTGCTGCTGCGCGCTCACTCGGAGAACGCCCGCAACGTGATGTTGATGCGGCGGCCCTGGCACCAGGGCAGCCGCGCCATCGAGTGTTTCCACGCCCGATTCGTGTCGGCCGGAAGCACCATCACGCTGCCCGAGGGGGTGGGAACTTCGTGAATCTGTTCGCGGAAGTTCGCTGTCCGCGTGAACCGCATCACGCGCAGCGCGCCCAGGGCGATCATCACGATGGGGCTGCCGGGTACTAGCCCTTGTTCCTGGTCGTGATGCGGGCCGAGGTAATGGCCCGCTCGGCCGTCGTACCAACTGACCAGCAGGCCGTTCAGCCGCCCATCAATCTGGCACCGCCCGTAATCCCAATAGGGTTGTAATTCCGGCGGCGTGGGCAGTGCGACCGAACCGGCGCCGCCGAAGGCATAGCTTCGCTCGAAGGCTTGTTGCCAGCGTGGGATGCGGACCGCCCGAAGCATGGCTACCACCGCTCGTTGTGGCGGGAGCAGGTTCCACAGGCTGTCCCATTCCAGCGGCGATGGCATCAAGTGCCTCGGCAATCGGCCCACAAAGATGGAATGCCGCTCATCCAATCTGCGTTTGACGAATGCTGCGCCCAGCGACAGCGGTTTGGGTTGCGATACATCCATGGCCTGCTCCCTCGCATCGGCGACTTCCCCCTATGCAGACAGGCTCTGCGGCGGCATCGCAGGGCCTGCCTTATGTACGCACGAAGGAAGCTTTAAGTTTGCGGCGAGGAAGTGGCCTCCCCACGTGCTATGGTTGGCGCGTGCGCAGCGAATGCCCGCTCCACGCTGGCTCAACTAAAGGCTACGGAATGTGCGCGCAGCACCGCCACGGTACTCCACGAGCGCGCCGGCACTGCGCTCCAGCACATTGGCAACGCGCGCTGGCGTGTCACCGGTTACGGCTTGCCGGCCTTCAACCATGAGAGCGGGAACCG
>CAZEEG010000209.1:0-6409 GCA_964511065.1 uncultured Pirellulales bacterium
GGCTGGGGCCCTTGAGGGCGCCTTCCTCGCCGCCGGAAACGCCGGTGCCGATGAATAACAGGCCCTTGCTTTCGACATAGGCGGTGCGGCGTTCGGTATCGGCGTAGTGGGTGTTTCCGCCGTCGATGATGACGTCGCCCGGTTCCAGCAGCGGGATGAGGTCGTCGATGACCGCGTCGACCGCCGGCCCCGCCTTAATCATCAGCATGATCTTGCGCGGCTTCTGGAGGGACTGCACCAGGTCGGTCAGCGTGTGGCAACCGATGAAATTCTTGCCCTTGGCCCGCCCCTCGATGAATTCATCGACCTTCTCGGTCGTGCGGTTGTAGACAGCCACGGTGTAGCCGCGGCTTTCCATGTTGAGGGCCAGGTTCTCACCCATCACGGCCAGGCCCATCAGGCCAATATCGGCAAGCTTGCTCATCGAGGGAGGTTCCGGGGGAAACAAAGACATTCGGCAAGAAACGGTGCCAGAGCGGCGCCAAGCCGCCATTTTGATGAAACCGCCCGAGGAAACAAGGGGCGAAGCGGCCGCGAAAACGGCCCGCGGTGTTCAAGGGCCAAACTTGGCGAAGCCAGTGTACCGCCCGTGGCCCCCCTTGCCGCCATTCACCCCGGCGCCAAGAACGCTGCCGCCAGGCGACAGCATGCGGCCCCACCCCCGTGGCCGTTTTGCTGGGAGTGCTAGCCGCGTCTCAGCGGGTCGGCCCATTTCGCAGACACGGTGGCGCACCACGATCGCCCCCCGCGGCGGCTTGGCGGAAAAGAATCCCGCATTGCCCTTGCCCTGCCGGGCTGCCATCGCTATGGTCCGCCGACCTTTCTCCGGCGGAACTCGCGCCGCCTTTCCCGCAATCGCCGCGGACGGAGTTGGCAAAGTGGAAACAGCAAGACAGCCTACGGCACCGGACACGCACGCAGCCTGGGGACATTCCCTGGCTTGGCTGCTGGCGGTGGCCCTGGTTTCGCCGCTGCTGGGATGCAGTTTTGAAGGCAAGCGCCTCAACGGCCAAGGTGTGCAACTGTTCCAGCAGGGGAACCTCGACGGCGCGCAGGTCGCTTTTCAGCAGGCCCTGATGCACGAGCCTCAAAACTCCAGCATCTACTACAACTTAGGCCGGGTTCACCAGCAGCGGGGCAAGCAACTGCAAAGCACCGAGGACCTTCAGAAGGCTGAAAGTTACTACCACCTGGCGCTCGACCAGGACGACAACAACCGCGACTGCTACCGCGCCCTGGCAGTTCTGCTCCTGGAACAAGATCGCTCCGAACAGGCGTTCACGCTGCTGGAAGGCTGGGCGATGCGCAGCCCCAAGTCGGCCGAACCCCGGATCGAACTGGCCCGGCTGTACGAAGAATTCAACGAACTTCAGCCCGCCAAAGAAAAGCTGATGGAAGCGCTGAAGCTGGAACCGAACCACCCTCGCGCCTTAGCCGCGCTAGGCAACATCCACGAACGGCAAGGCAACTACGGCCAGGCCTTGGCCGACTACAAGCGGTCGCTCTATTACGACCAGCAGCAACCGGAGGTGGCATCTCGGGTTGCAGCGCTACAGCTATCCATGCCGCAGTTGACGCAGGACGTTTCGGCCCCGCCACCGCTGGCGCCCACCCTGGGCCGGTCGTTCAGCACCCGTAACCGGTATTAAGCCGCGGCGGCGCTGGTTCCGCAGCGATCACGGCAGCCACGGGCGGCGTGTCAAATCGGACGCGGTGGCGTGACAAATGTCCGATGGCCGGGGCTGCCAGCACCCGTGGGGTCTTGGCTCTGCCTGCCGCCCCCCATCATGCTGCGGGCACGGGGAAAATCACGCATGGCATCGCGGCCGGCGGTTGGATTCCTGCTGATCGGCCCGGCACCCCCAATTGACTGCAAGTTGGTTACCTGATAGCATTTTTACTCTTTCGCTGAACGGCCCAGCGAGAGGCGTCTGCACTCCGCCAGCTTCTCTGGCGCAAGGCTGTTGGCACCCGTCCCTTGAAGCGTGGGCGGCGTCCAACGTGTGGACCGCAGCATTCTGGCCGGTTGGACTGTTTCAACGCCGGACACCCTCAGGCCGCCCGTTTGGCCTGGCGGACATTGCCGGTGTGCCCTGTATCCGAGGAAAGCGCGCGTGGCACCTGTTCTGGTCAAGGATCTTATCGAGGCAGGCGTACATTTTGGGCATCGATCGAGCCGCTGGAATCCCAAGATGCGGCCGTACATCTATGCCAAGAAAAATCTGATCCACATCATCGATCTGCGCGAGACCGTCAAGGGTTTGCTCCGGGCTCGCAGGTATCTATCACAGGTTGCAGCCAATGGCAGCCTGATTCTCTTCGTGGGCACCAAGCGGCAAGCGGCCGAGGCGATCGAACGCGAGGCCACGCGCTGCGGCATGCCGTTTGTGAGCGACCGCTGGCTGGGCGGCTGCCTGACGAACTTCCGCACGATCCGTAGCCGGTTGGCTCGGCTCGAAGAACTGGAAGAGATTCGCAACTCCGACCGGTTGAGCGAGTATTCCAAGAAGATGCAGTCGGCGTTGAACCGCGAGTACCGCAAGATGTACCGCAACCTCAACGGTATCCGCACCATGAACCGGCTGCCTGAAGTTCTGGTGGTGATCGACCCCAGGAAGGAACGCAACGCCATCCGCGAAGCCAAGAAGATGGGCATCGCAACGGTGGCCTTGATCGATACCGATTGCGATCCGGATGAAGTCGACCTGCTGATTCCCGGCAACGATGATAGCATCCGTTCGATCGAACTGATCGTCAAATCGCTGGCCGACGCCGTCATCGAAGGCAAGAATTCCGCCCGCGAAGGCGAACTCCAGGCCATGGCCGGTACCTAAGCGGGCCCAATTTCATTGGCCCGCCGCTTGGCGTCCGCCCGGCCTAGGCTCTCGACCGGAGGCCTCGACCGGATGCGTGTAGCAGAGACGTGGTGCGGAGACGTAGAGCGTCCCGCTCGCGGATCGGAGCCAAACGCGCGGCCTGTGCCTTGGCCCCGCGATCGGCGCCGCACGGCCCCCGTTGAACGGGGCGCCCTATGTGCTGCGGCTGGCCGGGCGGCACTTGGCGAGCGCGGCACAGCGAACGGGCGGTGAAAGCCCGGTGTCAATCATTTAGGCGATCGGTAGAATACGGCCGCCCCGTGGTTTGACATGCGGTTCCCTGGGCAGCCTGGCGGGCAACGCCCAAACCGCACCTGGCGCTGGGTCACGTTGTCGCGGCAGCCGCTGACCGGCATCCGTGGCGTGAGCCATGCCAACCCGCGGCGGCTCCACCAATCTTCGTTGCGGAAGCAGCCGCGGCGGCGGTAAGGCACGTGGCTTGCCGCTGAACGAGGCATGGTGGGCCGTATCACCGTCGGAAGCAACATCCAACGAAACGTATATCCAACACACGCAATCCATTCTCAAACGAACGGAGCAGCAACGCATGGCTGAGATCAGCGCTGCGGCAGTGAAGTCCCTCCGGGACCGGACCAAACTCCCCATGATGAAGTGCAAGGCCGCGCTGGAGCAGGCCGGCGGCGACGAGGAAGCGGCCGTTGAATTGCTCCGCAAAGAAGGCGAAAAGTTCAGCGAAAGCCGCGGCGACCGCGAAACCTCGTCCGGCCGGATTGAGGTCTACGCCAGCGTGAGCGAGGGCGTGGGCGCGATGGTTGAGTTCCAGTGCGAAAGCGATCCGGTCACCAAGAACGACGCTTTCCGGCAGTTGACCGCCGACCTGGCCAAGCAACTGGCTACCGGCCCTGGCGCGGCCACGCCCGACGAACTGTTGTCCCAACCGTCGCCCAGCCGGCCGGGGCAGACGCTCAAGGACCAGATGAACGAGCTGACGAACCAGATTCGCGAGGTCTTCCGCCTGGCCCGGATTCTCCGCATCGACGAGCCCTGCGGCGGCTACGCTCACCACGACGGCCGCTCGGCCGTGTTGGTGGTGGTTGAGGGGGGCAACGACGAGATCGCCAAGGATGTCGGCATGCAAGTAGTGGCCATGCGGCCCGACGTGGTTTCCATCGAGGAGTTGGACCCGGCCGTGGTGGCCAAGGAACGCGAGATCCTGGCCGCCGCCAGCCGCAAGGAGGGCAAGCCCGAGAACATCATCGAGAAGATGGTGGAAGGCCGGCTGCGGAACTTCTATGCCGAGCGTGTGCTCAACGAGCAGCCGTTCGTGAAGGACAACTCCATCACGGTCGGCAAGATGGCCGCTCAACACGGCATGAAGATCAAGAAGTTCGTCCACTGGACCTTGGGTGGCACGGACTGAAAAGTAAGGTAAAACTCTGGGGGGCGCCAGACCGGTCCACGCGGCCGGATTGGCGCCCCCGTTTTGTGTTCGCAGCCCCGAGACCGGCGGCAGACCACCGCCCCCCCAATCCACTGCCACCCATCCACCAACGCCCACGCAGGCAACCATGGCAACTTCGCAGAGTGAGCAATCCGGTAGCGCCCTCAAGTATCGCCGGGTGATCTTGAAGATATCCGGTGAGAGCTTTACCCATCCCGGAGAACGCGGCATCAGCCTCGACCAGGTGATGCACATCGCCCGCGAAACCCAGGAAGCCGCGCAGTTGGGGGTGGAGATTGCCATCGTC
The DNA here is from genome assembly GCA_964511065.1 of uncultured Pirellulales bacterium. Classification (GTDB taxonomy): domain Bacteria; phylum Planctomycetota; class Planctomycetia; order Pirellulales; family S012-138; genus CALBRZ01. Next base: position 4,586 of record CAZEEG010000209.1, read on the forward strand.
ATTGGCGGCGGTAACATCCTCCGCGGCGCCCAGTTCACCTCTGGCAACTCGGGCATCCACGAGGCCACGGCGCATTACATGGGCATGCTGGCCACGGTGATGAACGGGCTGGCACTGCAGGACGCGCTGGAGTCGCTCAACTGCCAGACCCGGCTGATGACCGCCATTCGCATGGACGGCGTGGCCGAACCGTACATCCGTCGGCGGGCCCACCGGCATCTGCAAAAAGGCCGGATCATCATTCTGGCCGCCGGCACCGGCAGCCCGTTTGTCACCACCGACACCGCAGCCACGCTGCGAGCGCTGGAGTTAGAAGCGCAGATCGTGCTCAAGGCGACCCGGGTGGATGGGGTGTACAGCGACGACCCGGAGAAGAATCCCCACGCCGTGTTGTTCAGCGAGTTGTCCTATCAGCAAGTTCTGGAACAGAACTTGAAGGTCATGGATCCCACGGCGATCGCGCAGTGCCGCGAGCACGACGTGCCCATCATGGTTTTCAATTTCAACAAGCCTGGCAACATTCAGGGGGCCGTGCGCGGCGAGAAGGTGGGAACCCTGGTTTCCAACGATCCGGCCCCGGTCGCGGTAAACAAGTGAGGAACCAATGAGCGCCGACGAAATTCTCCTGAACGCTGAAGAACGGATGGAAAAGGCGATCGAGGTGTTGAAGTCCGCCCTGGCCGGTATCCGTACCGGGCGGGCCAACCCCGGTCTGGTGGATTCGCTCCGCGTGGAAGCCTACGGCTCACCGACCCCCATCAAGCAATTGGCTTCCGTTGGCGCGCCCGAGCCCAACCAGATTGTGATTCGTCCTTACGACCCCAGCGTTCTCAAAGACATTGAGAAGGCGATCCAGGCCAGCGACCTGGGCTTCAACCCGATCAACGACGGTAAGGTCATCCGCCTGATCGTGCCGCCGCTATCGACCGAGGTTCGCAAGAAGATGGTCGCCCGAATCAAGGAATTGTCCGAGGAAGCCAAGGTCGCCATCCGGAACATCCGCCGCGACGCCAACAAGAGCTGCGAGCAGGAAGAAAAAGAAAAGCTGCTCAGCGAGGATGATTGCAAGGCGACCAAGGACGAAATCCAAGAGCTAACCAAGAAGTACGAGAACCAGGCCAACGACCTGGCCAAGGCCCGCGAAGCTGAAGTACTCGACGAAAGCTGAGCGCTGGCGCAGGAATCCTGGCCAGTTTCACTTCACCAGCTTCCAGCCTTGTTCGCTGACCTCCAGGCTGGTGAAGCCGCGGTGCTGATCGTACACCTGGTGCATCTCTTCGATACTGTCGAAGTAGCCCACGATGAACGCCGCGCTGAAGGTTTCGCCGGCCTGCACCGGCCGACCGCCATACTCCTGGATCAGGCACACATAGCCGCGCTGGTGGCACCAGGCTTCGTGCACCACCGAGGGCTCTAGCGTCATGCCGGCCAGCCACGGCCCCGCCTCACCCGTCTTGGGATCGCGCAGGCGGTACGCCCGGATGAACCGCTGCTGCACCTGCCCGGCATCGCGGCGGTAGTTGAATCGGGCGTCGGGCGAGAAGTTGTCGGCGAACTCGCTGGCCGGGATGCGGCCGTGGTAGCTCAGGTACACCTCGCTGAAGGTGTCGCCACCCTTGTGCTTGATATGGCCCGGCATGTCGATCCGCTGGAACAGCTCGCCAGCGTTCTTGGTCGTCACACGGTCGGTCGAGATGAAGTAGCGCTTACCCACCGGGAACACGATCCGCTGTTCCCAGAGTGAACCGGCCTGCTTGCCGGGCGCCGCCGTCGTATAGCGGTACTCCATGTTCACGGCGACGAAGTCTTTGCCCCGGATCACCC
>CAZEEG010000210.1:0-6383 GCA_964511065.1 uncultured Pirellulales bacterium
TCAGGCTTCCAAGGATCGGAGGAGCGGCTGATGAGATTGTATCGTTTCTGTAGCCTCCTTGCCGCCCTCGGCATGCTCTACGTGGGCAATGCCGCGGTAGCACAGGAGAGAAGCGGCGTGAGCCGCACCAGTTATGGTATGGCCAACGTCCAGCCCGGTGGAATCGTCACCGAGAACATCACCCCCTACATCGACACAGGTCCGGTCGTCGAGCGGTTCATCTCAGACGATTCCGGCGCAGCGGACAGTTGGTGCGGCAATCCATGGACCTTGTTCCCTGAAGACGCCCCGTTCCGTATCGGCGGCTGGGTGCAGGGCGGTTACCACGACCGCACGACCCCGCTGTCCACGGCGAAGGCCGACGGCCTCGCCTTCAACGACGTACCCGGACAGTACAACATCCACCAGTTGTATGCCTTCGCCGAGCGTCAGGCGAACGGCGACCTGGGCCTGGACTGGGGTTTCCGCATCGATGCCATGTACGGTACCGATGCCCGCTACGGCCAGTCCTTCGGCCAGACCTCCGGCTGGGACGTGGACTGGGATCACGGCTACTACGGCTGGGCGCTGCCCCAAGCCTATGTGGAAGGTGCGGCTGGCCCCTTGAGCGTTAAGGCCGGCCACTTCTACACGATCATCGGCTACGAAACGGTTACCGCGCCGGGTAACTTCTTCTACAGCCACTCGTACACCATGTTCAACAGCGAGCCGTTCACGCACACCGGCGTGCTCGGCAGCCTCGAACTGGCCGATTCCGTTACCATCTACGGCGGTTGGACCCTCGGCTGGGACACCGGCTTTGATCAGTTCAACGGCGGCAGCAACTTCATCGGCGGCATCAGTTTCGAAGTAGCCGATTGGCTGACCTTGGCCTATACCACCACGATTGGCGATTTCGGCATGCGGGGCGACGATGGCTACATGCACAGCCTCGTCGGTATCGTGCAGCTCACCGACCAGCTCCAGTACGTCGTCCAAACCGACTACATGAGCGTCGATGCCGCCACCGCTACGGGCTTCGCCGATACGGTCGGCGTCAACCAGTATTTGTTCTGGTGGTTCAACGACTGCCTCGGCTACGGCAACCGCCTCGAATGGTGGAAGGCCGACGGCGCCACCTACTGGGAATGGACCACCGGCATGAATGTCAAAGCCCACGCTAACTGGGTCTTCCGTCCGGAAATCCGGTACGACTGGCATCCCGGCACCAACTTTGACCAGTGGACCTTCGGGATTGACAACTACGTTACCTGGTAGTCGCCTGACCTGAGTTTTCTCATCAGCGTAATCAACCTCGCAACGACCGCCTGTTGCCGGCTAATGGCAGCAGGCGGTTTTGTTGTTCTGGATACCATCCAACGAGCCGCGGGGCAAAGGGGCGCTGGCGGGGCAGGTTGGTGCTGGCGGGGCAGGGGGTGGCTGCGTTCCTTGCAGCCACCGCTCAGCGGTTGCAGGCAAGAGCGGCTATCAGGCCCCGATCAGTTCTGCACTCACCTGGGTGCAGGCGCGGCCGTCGAAGGCGTGGGTGGTATCGCCGCCGGCCCGCTTCGATACCAGCAGCGCCGTGGTCGCCCGCTTCACCAGCGAAACGCTGTCGTCGTCGGGCAGGGCTTCGGCCGTGCCGGCACTCACGGTGAACCGCAGATCATCGGCCGTTACGCGCAGCCGGCAATGCGCCATGGCCAGGCGAAGCCGCTCCGCGGCCAGGGCGGCGCCGTCCATCGAGGTATCTGGCATCAGAATCGCGAAGGAGCCCCCTTCAAACCGCGAGGCAAAATCGCTCGGCCGAATCGCCGTGCGGAGAATCTGGGCCACCGCTCGCAAGGTGAAGTCGCCTACGGCCTCGCCGTGCCGCTGATTGATTCGTTCCAAGTGGTCGATATCGAGCAGCACCAGGCTGACCATCTTCCGCGACGATCGGGAGGCCGCCAGTTGCTCGCGGATCACCTCGCTGAACGCCCGGCGGTTGGGCAGGCCCGTCAGTCCGTCCACACGAACATCGTTGGATAAATGCTCGATGGACTGGCCCGTGCCGGGACCACGGCCCGGCTCCGCGGCAGGCGGCAAGCCCAGGCGGTTGATCGTTCGGCCATCGTGCGTATGGATACAGTTGCGGCCGGACTCCTTGGAGGCGTAGAGGGCCGTATCGGCCCGGCGGAGGAAGCTGTCGATATCATCATCTGGCAGCGCTTCGACCAGTCCGCTGCTGATCGTCAGCTTAAGCTGCCGGCACCCCAGGTCGATCGTAAGCGACTCCACGGCAGCCCGCGCGGCTTCGGCGGCAACCTCGGCTTCGCTCAGCGTTGTCTTGGGGAGAATGGCGGCGAATTCCTCGCCTCCATAGCGGGCAATCAGTTGCGCATCGGGCAGGACGGCCACCAGGGTTTGAGCAATCTGCCGCAAAGCGGCATCGCCTGCCTGATGCCCGTGCAGATCGTTCACCTGTTTGAACCGATCGACGTCGATCAACAGCAGCGACAGCGGATTGTTCTCGGCTTGCGCAGTTTCGAGCGATTGTTCCAACTGCTCGGTGAACGCCCGGCGATTGGCCAATTGGGTGAGGGAGTCGGTGCGGGCGGCCTGTTCGGTGGTGCGGATGATCTCCGCCTGCTCTTGCAGCTTGTCTTCCGCTTCGCGCAGCCGGGCGCGGAGATGATCGTTGACCTCGACGATCTCGGCCATCGCGGTCCGCAAGTCGTCGGAGGTCGGCTGCTCCAGGGCCGAAAGTTCCCGATTGATACCGTGAATCTGCGACTGGTGGCGGCCGACATGCCCTGCCACGTCGTGCGTGAGCTTCTGAATGCGCCCGATGGCTTGTTCCACCGTGGCCTTTTGCTGGCTAAGCCGCCGTTCGCGGCCGCCGCGCATCCACCATCCCAATAGCATTCCCAGCGTCAGTTCAACGGCCGAAACCGCGAGGATCAAGAAAATGGTTACCGCAGAGAATGTCATAACGCGGTAGGCAAAGAAGGGAAAACGAGGCGCGTACATAGCCCTCATAGGGTATATAGCTCGCCGCCGCTCCAAGTCAAAACCCGCCGCGGCAACTGGCACAACCACTCCCCCCCAGCACCCCCAAACCTCTGCCCGCGGGACCGCTCCGGGGTCACTGCACCTTTCCCCCTACCCGGCAGCCGCTGGTTGTTACAATCAAGCCGCAGCAGCGGTGCGGCCCGGCAGGTTTCTGCGCCCGGTTCTCGGAACCAACCCGCACGTTCCCCCCGGGCGTATCTCTCGTGGCTGCCCCGTGGCCGGCGGCCTTCGCTGATGGAACGGTTTAGCGACGCGATGGGAGTAAGGCGATGACAACGGACCGAGCGCAGCACCGAGTGGTCATAATTGGAGGCGGCTTTGGCGGCCTCACTGCGTGCCGCTATCTCAAGCGGGCTAACGTCCGCATTACCCTGGTCGATCGCCGCAACTTCCATCTGTTTCAACCGCTACTGTACCAGGTGGCCACCGGCGGCCTTTCGCCGGCCAATATCGCCTCGCCAATCCGCGGTATTCTCAAGCGGCAGCGGAATGCCGAAGTGCTGCTGGGAGAAGTCGTGGGCATCGATGCCGAGAACCGGCGGGTCCTGCTCACCGATGGCGAAATCCCCTACGACACCCTGATCGTCGCCACCGGCACGGTGACCTCGTACTTTGGACATGACCACTGGGAGCAGGTCGCCCCTGGCCTGAAATCGCTGGAAGAGGCCACGGAAATTCGCCGTCGCGTGCTGCTGGCGTTTGAAACGGCCGAGCGCCTCACCGACCAGCTCGCCGTTCGCGACGACGCACCGCCGGGGCTGCGCAAGGAAATTGCCCCCTGGCTCACCTTTGTGGTGGTTGGCGGCGGCCCCACTGGCGTGGAACTCGCCGGAGCAATTGCCGGGCTGGCTCGCGGCACCCTGCCGCGCGACTTCCGCCGCATCGACACCACGCAGGCTCGCGTGCTGCTGGTGGAAGGCGGCGACCGCGTGCTGGGGGCCTATCCGCCCAAGTTGTGTGAGAACGCGCGCCATGCCTTGGAACGGCTGGGGGTAACCGTGCGAACCAGTTGCCTGGTGACGGATATCCAGCCATCGCAGGTAACGATCTCCCAACGCCAGGAGGACGGCTCAAGAACAGAAGAAACTATTCTTACCTACAATACGTTCTGGGCCGCCGGGGTGCGCGCCTCACCGCTTGGCACAGTGATCGCCCAGGCGATCGGTGCGGAAACCGACCGGATGGGCCGGATCATCGTTCAGCCCGACTGCTCGATACCAGGACACCCCGAGATTTTTGTGATCGGCGACTTGGCGCATTACAACGCCGGCACGCCGGAGAAGCCCGAGATTCTGCCGGGCCTGGCCCCGGTGGCCATTCAGCAGGGCAAGTACGTGGCGAAGGTGATTCGCCGCAGGCTGGAGCGCCGGCCGCCGCCACCATTCAAGTACCGCGACAAAGGCTCGATGGCCACCATCGGTCGCGGTCACGCCGTGGCGCAGCTTGGCCGCTTGCGCATGAGCGGCGTGATCGCCTGGCTGGCCTGGCTGTTCGTCCACCTGATGTACCTGGTGACGTTTTACAATCGGCTGCTGGTGCTGTTCCAATGGGGATGGAGCTACTTCACCCGCAACCGCTCGGCGCGCCTCATCACCGGTCAGCACTTGTTGCCGCAGTTAGGCGAATTGGAACACGACGCCGGCGTTCGAACCGCTGCCGAGCCGCCGTCGAAGGCGGTTCGGCCTACCTGACCGCGATGCCTTGGCGGCACGGTACCCGTGGCTCAGCGCCCCCGCCACGATGGCCCAAATGTAACGATGGCCCAAATGTAACGATGGCCCTAACACAACGATGGCCCTACCGCAACGGCGGCCGCTAGGGTACGTTCGACGGCGGGCCACCGCACCGCGGCTTCGCCCGCCGTCCCGGCAAGAAACTTCCCGCACGATTCACCCGCTCGCATGAACGAAAGCTATTCCAAGGTAGCGCAACTCAGAAGTGTTGAGGCATTGCAGCAACGGCTGGCAGCCCTGGGTTGCGAGTTGCCTGCTGATCCGGAAATTCTCACGGCCGATGCTGGCTCGCCGATGGCCCAGCCGTGCGAGATTGGCGGCGTTCGCGTGGGCAACCGCTGGTGCATCCATCCGATGGAAGGTTGGGACGCCCATCCCGATGGCAGCCCCAGCGAGCACACCCTGCGCCGCTGGCGGATGTTCGGCCGCAGCGGAGCCAAGCTGATCTGGGGCGGCGAGGCGGCCGCCGTTCAAGCCGACGGGCGCGCCAACCCCAACCAAACGCTCGCCGTAGCCAGCAATCGGGCAGGGCTCGCCGCGCTACTGAACGAACTTCAAACCGAGCACCGCCGCTGCTTCAACCAGTGCGACGATCTGCTCGTCGGTCTGCAGCTCACTCACTCAGGGCGGTTCTGTCGCCCCAACAGCAAACGGCTCGAACCGCGCATCGCTTACCATCACCCGCTGCTCGACGGCAAGTTCGGCATCGACCCGGCCGATGACTCCGTGGTGATGAGCGACGACGCAGTGGAGCGGCTGATCGACGCCTTCGTGGATGCGGCAGCGCTGGCGGCCAAGGTGGGCTTTCGCTTTGTCGATGTCAAAGCGTGCCACGGGTACTTGATGCACGAATTTCTGAGTGCCCGAGTCCGCCCCGGCCGCTTTGGCGGCGATTACGAAGGCCGCACGCGGTTGTTGCGAACGGTAATCGAGCGGATACGCAATGAAGTGCCCGGCCTGATGATCGGGGTGCGGCTTAGCGCGTTCGATACGGTGCCATTTCAAACCAGTACGGAGGTGGGCCGGCCATACCCACACCAGGATTTGCTGCCATACCAGTATGGATTTGGGGTCAGTACCGACAACCCCTTGGACTACGACCTGACCGAAACCTTCCAGCTTCTGCGCGACTTGCAGCATTGGGGCGTGGCGACGGTGAACATTTCGTGCGGCAGTCCCTATTACAGCCCTCACATTCAGCGGCCCGCGTTCTTCCCGCCCAGCGATGGCTACCTGCCGCCGGAAGACCCGCTGCTGGGCGTATGGCGGCAGATCGACGTGGCACGCCGCTGCAAGGAGGCATGCCCAGGGCTGGCAATGGTGGGAACCGGCTATACCTGCCTGCAAGATTACGTGCCGCACGTGGCCCAGGCCGTGGTACGGCAGGGATGGATCGACCTGGTGGGACTGGGCCGCATGGTCCTCTCCTATCCTGAACTGCCCGCCGACACGCTCACCAAGGGAGCCCTCGCGCGGAAGCGCATCTGCCGCACGTTCAGCGATTGCACGACCGCCCCGCGCAACGGCCTGATTTCAGGCTGCTACCCGCTCGATCCTCATTACAAGGCCCTGCCCGAGGCCGACACGCTCAAGGCCATCAAAAAGGGTAGCGGCTAG
>CAZEEG010000211.1:0-6238 GCA_964511065.1 uncultured Pirellulales bacterium
TCCGCGTGGCGTCGATGCACAACTGCTCGAACAGGAACCGCGAATTAAACACGTAAATCCCCATCGACGACAGGCAATGTTTGTCGTCGCCGGGGATGGTCTTGGGATTGGCGGGCTTTTCCTCAAAGCCGACGATCCGGCCTTCTTCGTCCACCTCCATCACGCCAAACTGGTGGGCGTCTTCCTTCTTCACCCGCAGGGCGGCGATGGTCAGATCGGCCTCCCGCTCCAGGTGATGCTGGAAGAAGGTCATGTAGTTCATCTTGTAGATGTGGTCGCCCGCCAGGATCAACACGTGCTCGGGGCGCTCTTTTTCCAGCGTGTAGATGTTCTGGTAAACGGCGTCGGCGGTGCCTTGGTACCAGTTCTCGTCCACCCGCTGCTGCGGGGGGACCACATCGACAAACTCCCCCAGCTCGTTGCACAGGTATCGTCGCCAGGCCAGGTTGATATGGCGGTCCAGGCTCATCGCCTTGTACTGGGTCAACAGCAAAATCCGCCGCAGGCCGCTGTTGAAGCAGTTGGACATCGTGAAATCGATGATCCGGTAGCACCCCCCAAACGGAACCGCGGGTTTTGCGCGGTCGCGGGTGAGCGGCTCCAGACGCGATCCTTTTCCCCCGGCAAGGATGACGGCCAGGACTCCCTGCATGCTCAAGTCAAGCTCCTCCGTGGATAACGACGATAGACCGTGGCAGTCGTAGCGGGCATTGTAGCCCTGGCAGGGGCGCTGCCAAAAGGGGGTCTCGCGAGAAGGGGTTGTTCGCGAGGCCCCCCCACCCCTGCGGCCGCCATGCCGGCTGAGAGACGGCCGCATCAACACCAACGGTTATCGGCGGATGCCGGGATGCTTCATGACCGCGTATACCCGCTGCCGCTGGGATGCTCGGCCGGCGGCATGGGAGGCGAGTACGCCTGGTGCTGGCTGCGGTATGCCTGGAGATTGGCAAACCGGCTGAGGCTGTCCACCGTCACCAGGCCCACTAGCTGGCCGTAGTACGTAACCGGCAGCGATGGCACACCATGCTGCTGGATCAGCGCCAAGGCACCCTCCAGTTGCGCCGTAGCTTCAATCGTGGGGGGATCTCGGCGCATCACGTCGGCCACCGTGTTCCCGGGCAAATCGCCGCGTTCCAGGCCGGCGAACAGGTCATCGGCCACCAGCAGCCCCACAATCCGGCCCTCGTGCATTACCGGGAAATCGCGCTGGTGCCCCAGTGCGGCCGCGTCGGCGGCGTCTTCGATCCGGTCGTAAGGCGAAAGTGTGGCCGGTTGCGGAATCATCGCCTGGTGGACGGCAACCCCCTTGATCAACGAGCGGAACTGGGCCGCCGCCGCCTCCTGCGCCGCGCCAAAGTAGATGAAAATAGCGATAAAGAGCAGCAGCCAGTTAAACATGATGCCCAGGATACCGAAGAGCACGGCCATCACCTGGCCAGCCGTCGCTGCCACCTTGGTGGCCCGCGCGTACGGCATCTTCATCGCCAGCAAGGCGCGCAGCACCCGTCCGCCGTCCATCGGGAAAGCCGGCAACATGTTGAACAGCACCAGGGCGACATTCACCCACATGAGTTGGGCGAGAAACGGGCCACCCAGGATTTCCACTTCCAGGGTGCGGCTCAGGTTACCCATCGCTGCCAGTACCCCAAACAGCACGCCGGCAATCACCACGTTGACCGCCGGACCGGCAATGGCCACCAGCAATTCCTGGGATGGTTTCTCAGGCATCCGCTCCAAGCGGGCGACCCCACCAATGGGCAGCAGCGTGATATCGCGCGTCGCCACACCAAAGCGGCGGGCGGCCAGCGCATGCCCTAGCTCGTGGAGTACCACGCAGCCAAACACGGCGGCAACAAACGCCACTCCCTGGAGCGCCACGGCCGCCGAATGCCCCTGCATCAGGGCTGAAGCGGCGATAAACACCAACAGCAGTGGAAATGTCCAGTGCATGAACACGTCGATACCTGCCAGCCGGCCAATCCGTATCGACCACCCCATGATGACCTCCTTCCAATGCGCGCGTTCCCGCACGTTGAATGGGACGATTGGGCAATCCCAAAGAAGACGCAATGGCAACTGCTGTGCCCAATGCCCGAAAACCTTTCCAAGTCCGTTCTTGCAGACGACACTTGGTTGGCGTGGAACGCTTTTGGATTGTTTCAGTTCCACGCTCGGCCACGCAGCGGACGGACATATATTGTCTCCTGCGTGAGCCGATGGGTTCCCTAGCAGAAAAGGAACCATCGCGGCAGTCCACCTGCCATCTGTATAGATCAAAGGCAACTGATCGTTCCACCCTCCATACGTACCTCAGGTGGTAATGGTTCGCCGGACTAGCGCGCTTCCAACCAGCGTTAATAGTGCGATGAAACCTAGCACAATCAGACAAATGCCGGCGACAAAATCTTCTACGCCCGAGTGCACCAAACCGAGAATCTGCCGCGACAGCGTCTCGACACCCGGCGGCAGAATCAGCACGGTTGCTCCCAGTTCGCCCATACCCAAGGCAAATGCCAGCAGCCAGGCCGCGGGCAGGGCAAAGCGGGCTTCCGGCAACAGCACATGCCACAGGCGCGACCATGGCCCTGCCCCTTCTAGGGCGGCGGCATCCAGCAACGCTTGCGGCACGTGGCGTACTGCCGCCCACAATACCAGTGCGGTGATCGGCAACGATTTGATCGTCACGGCCAACATGGCCGGGATAATCGTGCGGTCGTACAGGAAGACCATCAGCGGTACGCTGCGGTGGTTGAAGAGCGCGATGAGGGCCATGGCCAGCAGTGGTCCCGGCACCGCTGCTGCCAGGGCCGAAGTATAGAGCGTTCCGCGGCGTCCCCAGCGGCTTGCGCGCGCCCAGACTGCCAATGCCAGGCCCAAGGCCGTAGCCACGCAAGCCCCGTAGGCGGCAATCTGGCCCGACCAGCGAAACTCTTGCGCATAACGGCTTGGACTGGTCGCTATGATCCGCCAAAGCTTGGCGGGCGACCACGATCGTACCGGGCCGGCCGAAGTCAACTCGACCTGCAAACCTGCCTGGTAGACCAAATTGGCAACAGGTACGGCCAGCACGAGAACTATCAGCGTCGCGACGAACATCCCGGCAGGCCACCGCCACCGCCCCAGGGCGAACTGCACCGCCCGGCGAAACCGGATCGTACCCGCCGGCGGAGCCAAGGATGAAACAGCCGGAACGATCAGCAGCAACATCCACACAACCAGCGTCAGCAGCGGCGCAACGGCCAGGGCCGCCTCGCCCGGCTCTGCCCAAGCAGCCAGGGCCAGATAGAGTTCTTCCGCGAAGGTGCGGATGCGGTACAAGTCGGTTACGGTCATCTCGCCGGCCGTGACGGTGGCTGCCCACAGTATGGCTACGCCAACGGCCGGCGCAGCCCGGGGAAGGCTCACCAGGGCCATCACTCGAAACGGCCCGGCAGTCAGCAAGGCTTCCTCCTCAAGTTCTGGTTCCACCAGTTTTAGTCCGGCTCCCACGATCAGCGTCACCCAAGGCAGCAGGGCGACGGCTTGAACGAGGACCGCCCCCCGCCACAACTCCAGCAGTACCCACCGCTCGCTCGAAACCATGCCGCCGGTAAACCAGCCCGAGACTCCGAAACCGGCGTTCCATGCCGCCACCTGCACGTGCAGCGGAATGAACAACTGCATCACCAACAGCCATCGTGCCAGGCGCCGGCCGGGCAGGTCGCAGCGAAAGACGAGCACCGCCAGCAGTGTGCCCAGCGGCACCGCCAGCGCGCATACCAGGCCGGCAAAAAGCAGGGTGTTCTCGGCCAGGTACCACGCCGCTCGATCCATCCATAACAGTGGAACCGCAGCCACCAAGGCCACCACGAGCCGGAGCATGGCAGCGTGCAACGGCTTTCGGGCAGATGATGACCTCATGTCAGGAAAGTCTAATCGGGCGGTGGCGCAGCCAGAAGCGGCGAACCTTCGTAAACCATTCCGGAATCGGCCAGAAATTCTTGCCGAGAGAGGATCAATACCGCGTGGCGTTTATCGTACGACGATGGCGGGGCGCGCTCGCGTATGTGCCAGGGTTCTTTGCCCCCGCTGGGCTGATGTGGCGATCCTTGTTCGTTCTGCGAAGACTTCCTGCAATCGGGGACCACGTTGGCCTATCCCTGGGTGAACTGCCACACGGCCCAAGCTACAATGGCGACCAGGCCGACCAGCATCAACAGCGTAAGCGGCCAGTTGGGACGCGGGTGCGGTGCCAAGTCTTCGCCGGTCGGTGCGGGAAACTCGCGGTTCTGGGCCAGCTCGCGTTCCAGTTCTTCGGGCGTGGTGCCCAGCAGGCTCGCGGCATACTCGTAGTCGCTGGCGTATGTTGCCCGCTCGTTGGCCAGTTCGACGCCAAACTCTTCGAGCATTAGCTCGACTTTCTCCCGGGGGTAACTCCGGCGCACCTGCTTGAGATAGAACTGAAAGTCGCTGTCCGCCAGCGCGTGGGCAAACGACGGATAATACCGCAGCATATGCCCGGTGTTGTTCTCCAGAATCCTCCGGCCGCAGAGGGCACCAATGGGATGCAGCCCATGCTCGGCCGCCTCGGCGCCAGCGAGGACGAGCATCTTATCGCGTTCCAGCGGTTGCCGGCGCAGCTCAAAGGCCCTTGCCAGGTGGAGATAAACGATCAGCGATTGGGCCTGATATGACGGCGACTCCACAGGCAACACTCCCGTTACGCTCTGCCCTGCTTTGGGACATCGAGTGGCTGTGCCTGTCAAGATAGCACAAGTTGTGCCAGGCAACGCGGCTCACGGGCAGGACGCCCATGCAGCTTTGCGCCGCCCCCTCTTCTTGGCACCTGAGATTGCCTGGTAGACCAAGTGCCTGATAGACCAAGTGGCCGCGCCCCCGCGTGCGTGGTACAGAACACGCCACCCCACGGGGGGGCGTACAACAACCACCCCGCGCCGGCAGCAGCCGGCGCGGGGTGGCATAAGGATTTCGGGCAACAACACGGATCGCGATCAACCCATCGCTGTTAGATTTCGCGGGTAATACCAGGCATGGCCACCGGCGGCGTTTCGATATCGCCCCATTCGTACGACTTGGGCGAGAGATCGACGGTGCTGTTGAACGCCTCTTCCCAGGTAACGCGCTGGCCGCTGTAGGTGGCCATCCGGCCCATGATGGCCACCATGGTGCTGAGCGCCATGTAGTGGCCGTTGTTGATCGGCTTGTTGTCGCGGATTGCCTGGAACAGTTCGTTGTGTTCCACCTGGTACATCGAGGGCTTGGGACCCGAGTACTGCCAGGCCACCTCGCCGTTCGGCTTGAGGATTTGGTTCTTCAGCACCTGGCAACGGCCCTTGGTTCCGAAGACGTAATCTTCCGTCTCATTCTTGCATCCGCCCTGCTGCCGGGTATACGCGTGGACGCGGACGCCGTTGGCATACTCGTAGTACACCGCGTGGTGGTCGAAGATGTGGCCGTACTTTTCTTCGGTCCGCACTTGCCGGCCGCCCAGGCCCGTGGCTGCGATGGGGTTGACGTCGCCCAACAGCCACTGCGACTTGTCCAGGCTATGAATGTGCTGCTCGACGTTGTGATCGCCCGACAGCCAAGTGAAGTACAGCCAGTTGCGAAGCTGGTATTCCATCTGGCTCCACGAGGGATCGCTGCCACGGTGCCACAGCGGGCCGGCCAGGTAGTTTTCCTGGATCGAGACAATGTCGCCGATGGCGCCATCGAGTACGCGGGAGATCGTCTCGCGCACGCCGTAGTCGTACCGCCAGCAAAGACCCGACACGATCGAGAGGCCCTTCTTCTTGGCCAGTTCACTCGATTCGAGTACCGAACGCACGCCGGGCGCATCGACGGCGACGGGCTTTTCCGCGAACACGTGCACGTTGGCGTCAACGGCCGCCTTCAAATGGGCGGGGCGGAAGTGCGGAGGCGCGGCGAGCACCACCACGTCGACACCGCTCTCGATCACCTTCTTGTAGTTGTCGAAACCCGTGAAGCAATGATCGTCGTCCACTTCCACCTTGGGGCCCAGCCGCTTCTGCAGCGACTGGCGACTGGCCTGGAGGCGGTCGGCGAACGCATCGCCCATCGCGACCAGTTTCGCGTTGGGATCGGCATTCAGTGCTTGGGCCGCCGCACCGGTGCCGCGGCCGCCGCAACCGATCAAACCGACTCTCAGCACGTCGCTGCCAGCGGCATGCACCGTGCGGGGCATCGCCAGCCCTCCCACCAGCGCGCCGGCGGCCAA
>CAZEEG010000212.1:0-2635 GCA_964511065.1 uncultured Pirellulales bacterium
ACGGCGGGCAGTTCATCCTGCGGATCGACGACACCGACCAGCAGCGGAACCTGGAAGCCACCCTGGCCCCCATACTCAGCGGGTTCAAGTGGCTGGGCATCGACTGGGACGAAGGCCCGGAAGTCGGCGGTCCCTGCGGCCCGTACTACCAGTCGCAGCGGTTGGACCGTTACCAGGCGGCCGTCGATAAGCTGCTGGCATCGGGCCACGCCTATCGCGATTACGCTCGGCCTGAGGAACTGGCCGAAGAACGCGAGGCCGCCGAACGCGAGAAGCGGACGTTTGTCTACAGTCGCCGCTGGATGGCTGATACGCCCGAGAAGCAGGCCCAGTTCGAGGCCGAGAGCCGCTTGGGAGTCGTGCGGCTGAAAATCCCTCGCGACGAGAACGCCGGCAAGATCGTGGTCGATGACCTGATCCGAGGGCGAGTCGAGTTCGACCTGGCCCAGGAGCAGGACCACGTGATCCAGCGGGCCGACGGCACCTGCCTGTACCACCTGGCCAGCGTGGTCGACGATCACGAGATGGGCATCACGCACGTGATTCGGGCCGAGGAACACCTCTCCAACACGCCGCGGCAGATTTTCATTGCCCAGTCGCTGGGGTACGAACTGCCCCGATTTGCCCACCTGCCGGTGGTGGCCGAGCCGGGCAGCAAGACCAAGCTGAGCAAGCGCAAGATCGCCAAGTACCTGAAGAACCCCGAGTTCAAGCAGCTTTACGATCACGGCCGCGCAATCGCATCGCGATTGGGCCTGGAAATCAACGACGATACGTTCAACCCCGTGGTGGTCGATTTCTACGCGCAGGTGGGCTACCTGCCCGAGGCCATCGTCAATTACCTGCTGCTGCTGGGCTGGAGCTACGACGACAAGACGGAGTACTTCACCCGTGAGGAAATGATCGAGCACTTCTCGCTGGAACGGGTGAACAAATCGTCGGCCAGTTTCGACCCGGCCAAGTTGCGGGCCTTCCAGGAGCATTACTTCCGCGCGCTGCCCACCGAGGAGAAGGTGGCCAAGGTGCTGCCGTTTTTGCAGCGGGCCGGTCTGCTAAGCGAACCGGTGCAGCCCGATACCCGGCAGTACGTTGCCCGCGTGGTCGAGGCGGCGGGCGACCGGATCAAGGTGGCGGGCGATGTGTTGGACTTTGACGAATTTTTCGTCGCCGACGATGCGCTGGCGTACGATGAAAAGGATTTTGCCAAGCGCGTTCGTGGCGACGAGCAGGCGGTGGCGCTGCTCAAACAGTTCCGCGATCACCTGGCCGAAGTGGAACCATTTGAACCGCCCGCCTTGGAAGCCGCCTTGAAGGGGTTTGTCGAACAGCAGGGGATCAAGATCGGGCAGATCATCCACGCCCTGCGGGTGGCGACCACCGGTAAGGGGGTCGGGCTGGGCATGTTCGACGCCCTGGCCTTGTTGGGCCGCCAGCGGTGCCTGCAGCGGATTGATCGCGCGCTATCGCTGGTGTCATCCTGATTCGCACCCCCACCGGCGCCCGATGGTGCTGCCAATGTGGGAATGGCTACCAGCGTCAGCACCGATGGCTCGTTTGCCTGGCGTTTGAGTACAATCCAAACTCGGTCCGCACGGCGGACCCGACCGTGCCCGCTGCAAGGCCGTTTCAACTCCTACTCCTTTGTTCGCGCAGGAGTCGCGAAACATCATGGCTGACGAAAAACCTGATCGTTCATTGGATTTTGTGCGGGCGATCGTCGCCGAGGACAACCGCACCGGCAAGTACGGCGGCAAGGTTGTCACGCGGTT
Source organism: uncultured Pirellulales bacterium (assembly GCA_964511065.1). Lineage (GTDB taxonomy): Bacteria > Planctomycetota > Planctomycetia > Pirellulales > S012-138 > CALBRZ01. The sequence continues at coordinate 1,770 of CAZEEG010000212.1, forward strand.
CCCGCCCGAACCCAACGGGTACCTGCACATCGGGCACGCCAAGAGCATCTGCCTGAATTTCGGCATTGCCCAGGAGAACGGCGGCCGGTGCAACCTGCGGTTCGACGACACCAATCCGGTGAAGGAAGAGCAGGAATACATCGACAGCATCAAGGAAGACGTGCGCTGGTTGGGCTTCCAGTGGGACGACGAGTTCTACGCCTCGGATTATTTCGAGCAGCTTTATGAATGGGCCGTGCTGCTCATCAAAGCCGGCAAGGCGTTTGTCTGCGACCTGACGGGCGAACAGATTCGCGAGTATCGCGGCACACTCACCGAGCCGGGCAAGAACAGCCCCTACCGCGACCGTGGCGTCGAAGAGAACCTCGACCTGTTCCAGCGGATGCGCAAAGGGGAGTTTCCCGACGGATCGCGCACGCTGCGGGCCAAGATCGACATGGCTTCGCCCAACCTCAACCTCCGCGACCCGGTGATGTACCGCATTTTGCATGCGCACCATCACCGTACCGGCGACACGTGGTGCATCTACCCGATGTACGACTGGGCGCACGGTCAGAGCGATTGGATCGAGGGCATTACCCACTCGATCTGCACGCTGGAGTTTGAGAATCACCGCCCGCTGTACGACTGGTTCATCGAAGCCATCCAGGAAGCGGGCGGCAACCCCCCGGGGGTTACGTACCGTCCGCAGCAGATTGAGTTCGCCCGGCTCAACCTCACCAACACGGTGATGAGCAAACGGAAACTGCTGGAACTGGTACGCGAGAATTATGTACGCGGCTGGGACGATCCGCGGATGCCCACCATCAGCGGGCTGCGCCGCCGCGGGTACACGCCCGAGGCCATCCGCGAGTTCTGCCGCCGGA
>CAZEEG010000212.1:2645-6162 GCA_964511065.1 uncultured Pirellulales bacterium
GTAACCAAGTACAACAGCACCACGGAGATTGCCCTGCTGGAGCAGTGTGTGCGGGAAGATTTGAACCGCCGCGCGCCGCGGGTGATGGGGGTGCTGAAACCGCTCAAGGTGGTCATCACCAATTACCCGGCCGGGCAAACCGAAATGCTCGAGGCCGTGAACAATCCCGAGGATCCCGCTGCCGGCACGCGCGAGGTGCCGTTTTCAGGCACGCTGTACATCGAGCGCGACGACTTCATGGAGAACCCGCCCAAGAAGTTCTTTCGGTTGGCACCGGGCGTGGAGGTGCGGCTGCGGTATGCGTACTTCATCAAGTGCACCGACGTGGTGAAGGACGATGCGGGCGAGGTGGTCGAACTGCGGTGTACGTACGATCCCGATACCCGGGGCGGCAACGCACCCGATGGCCGTAAGGTGAAGGGGACCATTCACTGGGTTTCGGCCGAGCACGCGCTGCCCGCCGAGGTGCGGTTGTACGATTACCTGTTTGCCGCGGCCGACCCGGAAGACGTGCCTCCCGGCACCGATTACAAGACGACCCTGAATCCGTCGTCGCTGGAGGTTTTGAAGCCCTGCTACGTGGAACCGAGTTTGGGCCAGGCCGGTGCGCTGGATTTTTTCCAGTTTGAGCGGCAAGGTTATTTTTGTGTCGATCCGGAAAGCCAGCCCGGCGCCCTGGTGTTCAACCGTACGGTATCGTTGAAGGATACGTGGCGGAAGATTCAGCAGCAGACGTAAACCTAGGTGGGGCCGGGAACCTCGCCCCATGCCCGGCGTAAGCGGCGTTATCAAGGGATGCTGTGTGCCCGGGAGAAGTAGCGTATGGCGCGGCCGAGGGCCAGCGGTAAGTTAGGCAATCGACAATCCATCTTGGCAGGCAGGCCCGTGCGGCACCGTGGGATCCACTACCAATGGAATCCCCGGTCCGGATGCCCACTTCGTGCGATTTTCATCGTTTCGGCTTGGCAGAAGGGGTTACAACGGCCATCGAGCGATTTATAGTGGAAGTTCCCGTCTCCGTTGCTTCACTGGCGATTCCGCGAACCGGTTTTGCCGCTGGTGCGTAAACGATAGCGTGCGATTGTTTCCTGGGTGGCCTCTCGGGAACAATCGTTGAGGAAGTTAGCCGGGCCGGCCGCAGATGGGCTGGGGGTTCCCGGTGGTTGCTGCTTTCCCGACGAGGTATTCACCGTGTCGCAGGCTCCCGAAGTTGTCATTCGAACCCGAAACCTGCAAAAGGTTTACCGCGATTTCTGGGGCCGCCAGAAGGTCCGGGCGCTCAAATCGCTCGATCTGGAAATCCACCGCGGCGAGTTATTCGGGCTGCTGGGGCCCAACGGTTCGGGCAAGACCACCACGATCAAGCTGATCCTGGGCCTGCTGTTTCCCACCGAGGGCGAGGTCACGGTGTTTGGCCGTTCCGCCACCGACGTTCGCAAGAACGAGCGGATCGGCTACCTGCCAGAAGAATCGTACCTGTACCGCTTCCTCAATGCCGAAGAAACGCTCGACTTCTACGGGCGGCTGTTCAACATCCCCGCCAAGGAACGCAAAAAGCGGGTCGATGAACTGATCAAGCTGGTGCGGATCGAGGGAGCGCGCCGCCGGCAGCTCAAGGAATACTCCAAGGGGATGGCCCGGCGTATCGGCCTGGCCCAAGCCCTGATCAACGATCCGGAACTGATCATTCTCGACGAGCCGACGACCGGTTTGGACCCGATCGGCGTTCGGGAAATGAAAGATATGATCCTGCGGCTGCGCGACCAGGGGAAAACCATCCTGATGTGCAGCCACCGCCTGGACGACGTGCAGGACGTTTGCGACCGGATCGCCATCTTGCACCAGGGTGAATTGAAGGAACTGGGCCGGGTCGACAGCCTGCTCAAAGTGGCCGACGTCACCGAGATTCGGGCCAGCGGGCTGAGCGACGAGGCCAAGGAAGCCATCCGCAAGGTGATTGCCGAACATCACGGCGACCTGCTCACGATGGACAATCCCACCACCACGCTGGAAGAACTGTTCCTCGACATCGTGCAGGACAGCGAGGCGCGGCCGGGCCGGCGCAGCATCCGCGACGGGCAACCACCGGTCAAAGCCAAGGAACCGGTGTGATCGGAGGGGGGCGGCCGTGTCATTGGGGAGCAGAAGGGGGGATTCGGGAAAAAGGCCCGGAATCGAAAAAACCGCCCCGCACCCCGCTGGCTGCCGCGGTCAACGGTTACAGAGCCGCGGGCCATTCATCGGTTGGGGGGGCGGGGCCGCAGTTCTGGCATTTCCGCGAATCCCATTGAAAAAACTGGTTAAAGCCACCATCGGAGGCGCACTTGCGGCGCCACTGAGCCTGCTTTGGATTGGCCATGGTTATTGAGAACGAACTACCGCCATTTTGGGAATGGCTGCCCGGCGCGCTGGGAACCTGGGCGCTAGGCTGCTTGATCCTGGCGGCGGCAGTGGTGCTGCTGACGCTGGTGTTTGGAATGGTTGTGTCCGGGCCAGCGGTCGCTTGGCGCCAAACGCGGCAGCGGCTGGCCTCCGTGGTCAAAGACCTGGTGCTGTTCTCGCCCCGCCGGGCCTTGGCTCTGGCGGGCCTGGCGATGCGCGAATCGATCCGCCGCCGGGTGATGGTGGTCTTCGTCGTCTATGTGCTGATCTTGTTGTTTGCGGCCTGGTTCCTCGACCCGGCCGATCAGGAAGCTGCCCGCACGTATCTCTCCTTCGTGCTGTTCACCAGCGCGTTTTTGGTGCTGGTGGTGATGCTGCTGCTCTCGGCGTTGAGCCTGCCCACCGATATTGCCGGCCGCACGGTATTCACGGTGATTACCAAGCCGGTCCGTACCAGCGAGATCGTATTTGGGCGGATCATGGGGTTCACCGCGATTGGGACCATGCTCCTGGCGCTGATGGCGGTGGTGAGCTACATCTTCGTGGTGCGCGCCTTTGATCACCGGCACGAGATCGACCCCGACCAGGTCCGGGAAGTGAAGGTGTATGCCGACACGGGCGACCGGATCGACCTCCGCGGTGAAACCACCGATTCGTTCCGGCACCGGCATCAGTTCAGCATCCGCCAGGGCAGCAGCGAGGGTGTCACCGACATGCCGCTGGTGGACACCCCGCGCAACGATGAAGAACTCAATCCGCACCGCGGCGTCGTGCAGGGCCACTGGCACAAGGTGACCCGCCGCGAGCGCAACGGCCAGGTGACGTATGAAGTGGGCCCGCCCGAGGGGCAACTGGTCGCCCGCATCCCCGTTTATGCCCGGCCCGACAATCCCCAGCAGAATCGTTACGGGCTGACCTTCCTGGACCGCAACGGCACGCCCACGCTCAAGGGCATCAACGTCGGCAACGAGTGGACCTATCGTTCGTACATTGAGGGGCAGACCGGCGCCGCGGCGATCTGGCACTTCGACGGCATTACGCCCGAGCGGTTCCCTGACGGCTTGCCGTTGCAAATGACGCTCCGCGTGTTCCGCACCCACAAGGGCACCATCACCGAGGGCATCAACGGCAGCAT